>DASVVY010000060.1:0-11320 GCA_036386335.1 Allosphingosinicella sp.
ACCCTAAGGCCTTCATCACTCACGCGGCATTGCTGGATCAGGCTTTCGCCCATTGTCCAATATTCCCCACTGCTGCCTCCCGTAGGAGTCTGGGCCGTGTCTCAGTCCCAGTGTGGCTGATCATCCTCTCAGACCAGCTAAAGATCGTAGCCTTGGTAGGCCTTTACCCCACCAACTAGCTAATCTTACGCGGGCTCATCCTTAGGCGATAAATCTTTGGACCGAAGTCATTATCCGGTATTAGCTCAAGTTTCCCTGAGTTATTCCGAAGCAAAGGGCAGATTCCCACGCGTTACGCACCCGTGCGCCACTAACCCCGAAGGGTTCGTTCGACTTGCATGTGTTAGGCATGCCGCCAGCGTTCGTTCTGAGCCAGAATCAAACTCTCAAGTTTATGTCCGACCACCGGCGCCCCGCGGGAAAACGCGGAGCCTCCAGGGCCGGCTTCAAGGAGCCGTTCCTGCACATTACATATTACTGTGGATATGTAACGGAACATGGAACGACTTAGCTTTACCGATCCTCCGAGGCCTTGAACTCCTCGGTGACCGGGGCCGCCGCCCACATGTCCCTTCATCTAAACCAACAATGTCAAAGAGCCGACGCGTCTTCCCTCCCCTTGATCCGGGGTAACCGGGTTACCGATTGAGAAGACGCAGACGGGACTGGGCAAACGCCGTGCCCCGCCGGTGAGGGGCCATATATGAGCGGCACATCCGCTCGTCAATGGCTTTTTTCAGCCGATCCTCGCCGGGGCGCTACGGCGGCGCCGGCCGGAGCCGGGCCGCCCGGGCAGCGTCAACGGGCGGAGAAATCCGCCGATCGACTGCCGGGCGCAGGCGAGGAAGCCGAAAGACCGGCCGAAGCCGAACCCTCGACGATCCGCGGAAGACAGGACGAACCCGTCCGCCAGGACCCTCGAAACTCGATTTTCAAAGAGACCCAGCAGCTTGGGCGACGGGAAGCCGCGCTTGGGCTGGGACACCCTATCTGGGAAGCCGAAGCTTACCTTCAAGGGGCGGCTTCGAAGTTTTTCGAAGCTTTCCAGACCGTTGAGGCCGGCGGCCTCGTTTCGTCCGGATGGCGGCCATTTAGGAGCGGCGATCCGCGCCCGCAAGGCCCAGGTTCGAAATTTTCGAAGTCCGGGCGGCGTGATCGCGAGGGTCGCTGCCGTCCGTGGGCGGCCATGTGGTCGGAGGACCGCGGCCCCTCAAGCGGCCCTCAAGCGGCCCCGGCCGGCCGCCGATCCCCATCATGCTCAAGGAGGGCTTAACCCCTTGCGCGCTATGAGCGGCACCATGGTCCAGCGGTGCAGGTATTGCGGGTGAGCGCGGAAGCGGCGATCGACAAAGCGGAGGAGCCGGTCGGCGGGCGCGTGCGGGGCGCCGTCATGTGGCGCTCGGGGAGCCAGATCGTCGCGCAGACGGTGAGCTGGGCCTCGACCCTGCTCGTCATCCGCCTCCTCGACCCGTCCGACTACGGCCTGTTCGCGATGAGCCAGGCGGTGCTCGCCTTCATGGCCTTCCTCAGCGGCTACGGATTCGCCAGCGCCCTCATCCAGTCGGAGACGGTGGATGCGGTGCGGGTGCGGCAGGCGTTCGGCATGCTGCTGCTGCTGAACGGCGCCCTTGCACTGACCCAGCTGCTGATCGCCCCGCTTGCCGCCGACTACTACAACCAGCCGCTGATCGGCGACATGCTGCGCTGGCAGTCGCTGCTGTATCTGGCGACGCCGTTCAGCGTGATCCCGGAGGTCCTGCTCACCCGGCGCCTCGACTTCAAGGTGCCGGCGATCGTTACCGTCGTCACCACCGCGCTCGGTGCGGTCACCGCGGTTACCCTGGCCTTCGCCGGCGCGGGCGTCTGGACATTGGTCGCGGCGCCGATCGTCATCTTCTGGACGCGGGCGATCGGCCTCGTCCTCGCGACCCGCTTCTTCGTCGTCCCCAGCTTCGACTTCCGCGGAGCGGGGCCTATGTTCAGCTTCGGCATGACGCTGCTGCTCGGCCATTTCCTGTGGGTCGTGCAGAGCCAGGCCGACGTGTTCATCGCCGGCAGGGTGCTCGATCCGCATGCGCTCGGCCTTTATGCGGAGGCGCTGTTCCTGACCCAGATCTTCGCCGCCCGCTTCGTCCCGCCGTTCAACGAGGTCGCCTTCCCCGCTTATGCGCGGATGCAGAAGGACAAGGCGAAGCTCGCCGCCTCCTTCCTCACCGCGGTGCGGCTGATCATGCTGCTCGCGCTGCCGCTCTATCTCGGGCTCGCAGTCACGGCCGCTCCGGCGGTCGAGACCCTGTTCGGCGCGAAGTGGCTGGAGATGGCGCCGCTCGTCTCGATCTTCTGCCTCGCGATGCCGCTGATGACGCTGCAGATCCTGTTCGCGCCGGCACTGAACGCGCTCGGGCTGCCGCGGGTGACCCTGCGGACCAATGCCTGCGGGGCGATCCTGATGCCCCTCACCTTCTTCTTCGCGGTGCAGTTCGGGGCCGCGGGGCTGGCGGTCGGATGGCTCGGCGCCTTCTCGCTGCTCACCGCCTTCACCTACGCGCAGGCGCGCGCGCATGTCGGGATCGACCTTAAGGGCCTCGCCCGCGCGATCGCGCCGGGGCTGTCGGCGGCGGTGCCGATGGCGGCGATCGTGTGGCTGGTGAAGGGACTGCTGCCGCCGCTGCCGGCACCCGCGGCGCTCGGCCTTCTCGTCACGGCGGGCATCCTCTCCTACGCGGCGATCCTGCGCGTGGCGGCGCCGGACATGGTCGCGGAGGCGATCGCGCTGGTGCGGAAGCGCAGCCCAGCCGCCTAGGCGGCGAGGCGGAGCATGCGCTGGCGGGACGGGCGGGCGGCCCGCTCCATCCGGGCGAGCGCCACCCGGTCGAACCACCAGTAGAGCGGCTCGGAACGCGGCGCGAATCGCGGCAGCCAATGCGGATAGAGGTGCGACAGGCGCTCGGGCAGGCCGTCCGGTCCGTCGCTGCGCATGATCGCCGAAACGATCCGGTTCTGGAAATGGCGGACGCTGTAATTGACCATGCGGCGGTATTGAAGGCCGAGCGTCGCCGGCCGCAGCAGGGATGTCGGCTCGCAGAGGAAGCCGGCCGCGGCGCAGGGGACGACGCGGCTCTCGTCCCAGTCCGCCTCGGTGCCGAGATCGGTCTTGGCAAGCGCGCCGATCAGGCCGTCGTCGCCGACGAGGTCGATCGGGAGGCGCAGCTGCCGCTCCTTCATCCGCGCGAGCAGGCTGCCGCGAAGGGCATAGAGATCGCCGAACAGGCCGTGCTCCTCCCGCACGTACATGCGGTAGGAAGCGACGTTGCGGCCGTTCATCGGCAGCGCGCTGGCGGCGTTGGCGTGGGGGTTCTCAGCCAGCGCCCGGGTCAGGGCCCCGATCGAGCCGGGCGCGACCTCGGCGTCGCCGTCGACGAAGACCTGGACGTCGGCGAAGGCGCGCAGCTCGTCGAACAGCAGGCGATTCCAGCTGCGCGCCTTGCCCCCTTCCCAATAGGTGTGGACGGAGAGGTTCGGCCGGCCTTTCCCGATCTCGCGCGCGATGTCGGCGGTGCGGTCGCTGGAGCCGTTGACGACGACGTGGATCGGCAGCGCCCGGTGCTCGGCGAGCAGGCTCCTGAGGCAGCCGGCGATTCGCCGCTCCTCATTGTGGGCCAGGACGGTGACGGCGACGGAGGTCACGGGCGGTTTTCCGGAACGATTGAGCCAGGACTTGTGCGATAGCAGCCAGACTTTACCGGGCCGTAAAGTCCTCGCGGCTCAGGCGCTCTGGATATAGGCGCGCATCGCCTCTGCTTCCTGCTCGATCCGGGAGATGCGGTAGGCGACGAGGTCCCCGATCGAGACGATGCCGATCAGCCGGCCATCCTCCACCACCGGCAGGTGACGGATGCGCTCGTGGGTCATCTGCGACAGCGCGGCCAGGACCGGCAGCCGCGGCTCGACCGTCATCGCGGGCGACGACATCACCTGGCTCACCGGACCGTCGAGGATGGCCGCGCCGTGGCGCCTGAGGCCGTAGATGACGTCGCGTTCGGACATGATGCCGGCGACGGCACCGCCCTCGAGCACCGTCACCGCGCCGATGCGGTGGTCGGCGAGCAGAGCGACCGCCTCGCGGACGGGCGTGCCGCCTTCGACGCTGATGACGTTGCGTCCCTTGCGCTCGAGAATGGCGGCAATCGTCACGGCGGCCTCCGCTTTTTTCCCCGACTCGCCTTGAATCATCACATGCCCCGCGCCCAAATGGAAGCATGCCCCAGCACGATCCGATTCCCGGCGGCCGCGACCCGCGAGATCTCGAGCGGGCGCACCGCGCCTGGCTGCGTTACAAGCGGATGATGAAGTGGATGGTGCTCGCCGCCGCGGTGGCGGTGATCCTCGCCCTCCTCTGGCTGCGGAGCGGCGGCGACGAGATGTCGGTGCACATGGTGGTCGCGACGATCGCCGGCGTCGGCCTCAGCGTCCTCGTCGGCACCGGGCTGATGGGCCTCGTCTTCCTCAGCAGCAGCAGCGGGCACGACGATGCCGCCTCCGGCCGGAGCGATCGCCGGTGAATCCGGCGGGGCGGGAGCCGATCCTGCGCGTCGTGCCGCGGCCCGGCGACATCAACGCCAACGGCCACATCTTCGGCGGCTGGGTGCTGAGCCAGATGGACATCGCCGCCGGCATCGTCGCCTCCCGCGAGGCCGACGGGCCGGTCGCCACCATCGCGATCGAGGCAATGAAGTTCATCGCCCCGATTCTCCTCCAGGACCTCATCTCGGTCTACGCACGGATCGAGCGGGTCGGCCGCACCTCGATCGGAATCCGCATCGAGGTCGTCGCCATTCGCGACCGCGGCCGCGAGGAGGTGAAGGTGACCGAAGGCCTCTTCACCTTCGTCGCGCTCGACGAGAATAACCGCCCCCGCGCGGTGAAGCGCGGCTGACGCTTCAGGAGACGGTGTACTGGCCCTGAGTCCAGCCGGTGCCGGGATCGTTGCACCACTCCGTCGTTGTATCCTCGAACGTGCAATAGACCCGCAGGTGGACGCCGGCGCTGTCGTTCCAGCAGATGGCCGAGACGGCGGAGCCGGGCTGGCTGAGCTCGCCCGTCGTCCAGGCGCCGCCATCAGCGCATCGTTAGCCGCCGCAGCGGATCCTGCGCTAGTCCGGAGAGGAGCTCTTATAGCGCAGGCGCGCTTCGCCGTTTGCCGGTACCCGGGTGGTCCACAGCATCCGCCCGTCGCGCGTCGAGAGCCGCGCCTTCGACGCCGCCTTGATCGAGGAACTTCCGATCTCGGCTTCGAAGGTGACGGGGGTCGGGCGATCGTTGGTGACCACGATCTCCCACTCCGTAGCACCCGTCTTCGCGTCCCTCCGCAGCTCTCGCTGGCGGGTGATAACGCCGGATGCCTCGGCGATCTCCACTTCCACATCCTCCCCCACCGCGCTGTCGTCGATGTAGCCTTCGCCGATCAGCACCGGCCGGTCGTAGCCTGACGCGAACAGCACGACCCGCCCGGCAGGGAGCGGCAGGCCGAGACCCTCGCCCGTTCGGTTCTTCGTCGTGATCACCCGTAGCGCGCCTCGGTGCCCCTGCTCATCGAGGGTGAAGCGCTGGCGGTAGATCGAGCGGATGCGCACCTTCGGCTTGTCGAGCATAGCGACCTGTTTCTGGCTGTTCGCGGCGACGGTGACCGGATCGGGAATTCGGTAGAGCTTGAGATCGCCGAGCTCCTCCTGCTGGGCCATGTTCGTTCGGATCCGGGAGCCCGTTACGACGATCGCCGAATCCGCCGCCTCCATCGGCGGCGGCGGGGCCGGCGCCGGGACGCCCTCAGGCAGGCCTATCTCCTCCGGGATGTCGCTGGTCCGTTGCTGCGGCCAGCATCGGAGCTGGAGTCCCTCCCGCGCGGGTGGCCGGTCCCGCCGGCTATCCTCCCGATTGAGGTGGCCGGCGACGGCCTGGGTGTTGGCGCCGACGAAGCTCGTCTCGTCGCCATTGGCCAGGGTTACCCAGGCGAAGAGGTCAAGCCGCGTGCCCGCGCGGTCGACGGCGGCGACGTAATTGGCCTGCCAGTCGAACCCGCTCGCGAGGTAGGAGAGGGTCACCGTCGCCTCGACCGCGCGGCTGCTCCGCGTCCGCACCGACAGCGTCGGCTTCGCGGAGAGGCCCTGCGGGACTTCGGGGTAGACGATCGTTTCCGAGAGGCCGGTGCAGCGCAGCGCTTCGAAGCCTTCGGCCGTCTGCAGCACCACGGCGCCGGCCGGCCCGGAACGAATCACCGCCTCATGCTCGGTGACCGCGCCCGTCGCCAGGGAGGTGCGGCGGATATGAACCCGCCGGCCGAGCGAACGGTCCACCAGGCTCGCCGGCGAGAGCAGCCACGCGTCCTGGTTCTTCTCGACCACGCCCTCCGGAAGACCGGTGACGATCGCGCTTTCGGGAAGGATGCCGCCGGCGACACCTTCGAACCGGATTTCGGCATCGCCCGCCGGGACGAGAATCCGCCGAGTCTCGCTGATCAGCGCGTACCCGTTCAACCAACCAAGGTTCATTCCCTGCGACGCCGGCCGGTTCGGATCGCGGTAGATGGTGACGGAGACGTTCTGAGGCGCGGCCGAAGTCGTGATCCCCTGTGCCGGCGCCGGCGTCGCGGCAACCGAGAAAAACAGGCATGCAAGAATGCGGCGCAGGCGCACGGCCGGTCTCAATAGCGGGTCTGGAATGTGACGTTGAGGTTGGTGGTGCCGTTCGCGGCGACGGGGACCCGCCACACCACCTGGCCAGCCGAGACGCGCTCGCTCTTGACGGTCTCGGCGACGATCCTGGTTTCGGGATCGAGGCCTGACTGGGTGATCTCGACCGTCACCGGCTCCGGCCGCGCGTTGGTGACCGTGTAGCGCACCTTCGTCTGCCAATAGTCGGTGGCCTCGAGGGTATCCCCCTCGCCGCGGGTGGTGGACCCGTCCCGATGGAAGATGCGGAAGCGGTAGGTCGTCTTCCACTGCTCCTGCGTGATCTTGCTCCGCTCCTCGACCACCGGCTGAACCTTGACGTCGAACGCCTCGCCGGTCTTGAGGCCGAGCTCGGAGCCCATCGGCGTGTGGTCGATCGCGTTTTCGCCGATGAACTGAGCGTCTCCCCGCTGGTCCTTCATGTAGACTCGCACGATTCCGGCCGGCAGCGCATCGCCGAGCCCCTGCTCCCGCGATGTGGAGAACTTGATCACCGTATCGGCGCTGCGCGGCGTATCCAGCGTCTCGAGCCAGCCGCTGCGGAACTCGTAGGCCTTGCGCCCCGGAGTCCCGCTCACGTCAAGGAAGCTCACCTGCTTGGTCTGACGGTTGGCGATCGTCGTCCGCTCCGCCAGCGGATAGAGGTAGAAGTCGCCCAGGCGCTCGCGCGACGAGGTCTCCGTCCCCGGCCGCCGCATTCCCCCGCGCGGTCCGGGCGGCGGCGGGGGCGGCTGGTAGCGATAGTCGTCGACGCCGTAGGGGCTCTGCTGCCGGACCGCGCCTGCGACGAGGAGGGTGTCGGCATTCGTGTAGGTGGTGCCGGTGTTGTTGCTCAGCGTCACCCAACCCTGCACGTCGAGGCTGCCCGCCTGCTCGTTGAACAACGCGACGTAGTCGGCCTTCCAGCTGAGGCCCGGCGTCAGATAGCTGAGCGTCACCGGTCGCGTGCCGGCCCGGGCGCTCTCCATCGTCACCGAGAGGGTGGGGCGGGGGCGGAGGTTCTCCGGGACCTTGTCGAAGATGACGCGGACCGGGAGGCCGTCGTCGCGGAGGACCTCGATGCGATCGCCGATCCGCAGCACGACGCCGCCGTTCACGGCCAGCACCGTCGCCCGCTCGCGGGACTCCTGCCCGTTGGCCGGATTGATGCGCACCAGCGTGATCGTCTCGCCGACCGCCTTCTGCATCAGCGCCTGGGGCGAGAGCAGGTCGTAGTCGAAATTCTGCTCGACCACCTCCAGCCCCGTGCCGGAGATGGAGACGGTCTCGGGCCGGATCATCCCGGACACGTCGGGGAATTCCTGCCGGCTGCGCTGCGCCGGAATGGCCAGCTGCCGCGTGTCCTGCACGAGGGCGAGGTCGTTATTGTAGATGGTTACGGCGACATCGCCCTGCGCCGTCTGGGCGGCGGCCGGCGCGGCGAGGCAGGCGGACAGGATAAGCAGGCGACGCATCACGAAAACTCCCTCCCGGGGTACAGCCCGGCGAGAATGTTACATTATCACTTGAGCTGTCAACGGCCTTAGAAGTCGACCTGGGCCCGCACCGCCACCGTGTCGACGCCGAAGTCCCGCTCGTCGACCGGGTCGGCGGAGCCGGGCGCGACGGTCGCGGCGCGCGGGCCGCCTTCATAGGCCGCGTGCGAATATTGGGCGAGGAAGCGCAGATAGTCGGTCGGATTCCAGATCAGGCTGCCCTGGTAGCCGAGCTGGCGGCCGCCGTTGACGAAATCGGGCACGGCGGCGAGGCCGCCCGCTCCGACCCGGTCCGAGAGGTCGAGCCAGTCCACGCGCAGGTTCGCCTGGAGCGCCCCCCAGCCGCCCTTTTCGAACGGGTGGAGCACCTTGGTGCGGTCCCACCGGCCTCCTTTGTAGGCGCGGCTCTCTCCCGTGAGGTAGAAGCCGATTTCTCCGTAGGCCGAGGAGAAGCTGGGGTCGTCCGCATAGAAGAGGCCGCCGCCGGGGCCGTTGTTCGGCCCGAAGCTCCGGCCCGGGCGGTATCCGCGCACCCATAGGTGCTGCGCTTCGGCGGCGAAGTGCACGGGGCCGTTGACCGCCGCCAGCTCGATGCCGGCGACGTCGTCGCCGCCGGCGGCGATGGCGCCTGTGTCGACGAAGCGCTGGTCGGTGATCTGGGTGAAGGGGCGAGCGCGATACTGCACGTTCTGCGCGTCCCGCTGCGTCACCCGGTGCTGGAAGTTGGCGCCGAGGTGGAGGCGCGTGTCGCCGAGGGTGGGGGAGAAGGTGCCGCGGACGCTCGCCTGCCAGCCGGTGCGGTTGAAGCTCTGGTTGTTGATCTCCTGGCTGAAGATGCCGGCGGTCAGCGTGTAGCGATCGTCCTCCGGATCGAGCAGCGCCACCGCAGCGCCGAGGCGGCGGTTGTAGTTGAACGCGTCGGTGAAGGACGCGCGCTCGAGGAAGCTGGTGAGGCGCGAGCTGGTCATCGTCTCAAGGCTCGAGAGCGGGTAGAAATTGCCGATCGTCACCTGGATCGGGCTCTTCGGCCGCTGGTAGGTGACGACGATGTCCTCGTAATCCACCTGACCCTGCGCGAAGTTGAATTCGACGTTGTAGCCGAAGCCGCCCGGCAGCGTTCCCTGCGCGCCGAGCACCAGCCGCCGCGCGCGCGTGTTCCAGCCTAGATTGTTGTAGTTGAGGCCGCCGACGGTGCCGGCAAGCTCCGGACCCGGCGTCGAGACGTAGCCCGCGTCGAACTGGACGAGGCCCTTGGGCTTGAAGGTGAAGCCGCTCGGTCCGCTGAACTGCGGCGCGCCCTTCCAGCTCGGCGGCTCGGCGGGAGGCGGCGCCGAGGATTCCTGCGCGGGCGGTGCGGCCTGCCCGGCAGCGGCCGGGGCGGGGGCCGCGGCCTGCCGCCCCTTCAGCTCCGCGACCTCGGCCCTGAGGCTCTCGATCTCCGCGCGCATCGCGTCGAGTTGCGCGGCGACGTCGGTTGTGGGCTGGGCGGCAAAGGCGGGGCCGGCGAGCGCGCTCGCGAGGAGCGCGGCAGTGAAGCTTTTGCGAACCATCGATTCCCCCTCGAGAGGCGGTTCCGGCCCCTCCGCGCTAGCCGCGCCGGATGACAGGGCGGCGACTCCTGTGTGACGCTCTCGTGACGGTCCTACGCCGCGCGGGGGCATGAAAAAAGGCGGCGATGCGGGGACCGCCGCCTTCTTTGGCTGAGTGTGTCGCGGGCGCGTCAGGCGGCCGGTGCGATCTCGGCATCGCCGTCGCCGCGCGGGCGGCGGGTGCGGCGGCGCGGCGCCTTGGCGGGCGCATCGCTGTCGGGCACCGGCGCGATCGCGGGCGGCAGCACCTCGAGCGAGATGCGCTCGCCCTCGTCGCCGGCCTCGCCTTCGACGGGCGCGGGCTCCGCCCGGTCGCGGATGCGCGGGCGCTCGAACCGGCGCTCGCCGTTGCGGTCGCTGCGCTCGGGCCTCTCGGCACGCTCAGGGCGCTCGGTGCGCTCGGCCCGCTCAACACGCTCCGGGCGGTCGCCGCGGTCGTCGCGGAATTCGCGGCGGGGACGCTCGCCGCGGTCGCCCCGGTCGTTCCGATCATTGCGCTCGCTGCGATCGTTCCGCTCCTGGCGCTCGTCCTGGTCGTCGCCATCGCGGCCGTCGGCGGCCATCGCCTCGTCCTGGTCGTCGTCCTCGTCGGAGCCGTAATCGTCGCGGTCGCGGCGCTGCTCCTCGAAGCGGGCGCGGTGCTCGTTCAAGACGCGGAAATAATGGTCCGCGAACTGGAGATAATATTCGGACTGGACGCGGTCCCCCTGCAGCTGCGCGTCACGGGCGAGCGACTTGTATTTCTCGAGCAACTGGGCGGCGTTGCCGCGCGAGCGGTTGTCCTGCCGGTTGCCCTGGTTGGACGGCTGGTTGGGGCGGGGTCCGCCGCCGCCGCCGCCGCGGCCACGCCTGCGGCCGTTCTGACGATTGTTGATCAAATGTTGGTCCTCGTCCTCGTGGTCCTCATGCCACATCGACGGCCAGGCCCCTCCCGGCCGAACTTTTGCACGACACCAAGGCAGGCGGCCGCACGCGGCCTCCGCCACCTCACGCTACGACCGTCCGGGGACGTCCAAGCAATCGGGGGTCGGCGACGGTTGGCCTCACGCATGCTTCGCTGTGAATGGCCCCGTCCCTGTCCCCTTATGTAGCCACCGATGCGGGGAAATCCAAGCAGAAAGATGTGTATACTGGATTAAGGGGTCGCCGAGACGCAGCGCAGGTGCCCGGAAAGGTCCGCCCGGGTCGTCGTGCACAGGCCCTCGGCCTCCAGCAAGGCGGCGACGGCGGCCGCCTGGCCGGCGCCGACCTCGAAGCAGGCGAGGCCGCCGGGCGCCAGCAGCGGCGGGACCTGCGTGGCAATGCGGCGATAGGCGTCGAGCCCGTCCGCGCCGGCGAACAGCGCCTCGTGCGGCTCCCACTCCGCGACGTCGCGCGGCAGGCCGGCGCCGCTCTCGACATAAGGCGGATTGCACAGGATCAGGTCGAAGGAGCCCGCGATCCCCTCCGCCCAGTCCCCGGTGCGGAGCTCCGCCCGATCGGCGAGCCCGAGCCGGCCGGCGTTGCGCCGCGCGTAGCCGAGCGCCTG
>DASVVY010000061.1:0-16286 GCA_036386335.1 Allosphingosinicella sp.
GCTTAAGGCGCGAGGCCCCTACGACCTCGTCATCGCCAACATCCTGGCGGGGCCGCTGATCGAGCTCGCGCCGTCCGTGGCGGGGGCGATGCAGGCGGGCGGCCGCCTGCTCCTCGCCGGCCTGCTCGAGGGGCAGGCGGAGCGCGTCGCCGCCGCCTATCGCCGCCAGGGGATGATGCTCGTTGCGCGGATCGACCGCGGCGAGTGGCCGACGCTAGTCATGCGCAAGCGCCGCGCCGCCGGCTGGCGCTGACGCCGCTCGGGCGGGCGTTATCTCGCCTTGCAGACGATGTAGTCGAGCGGCGGCACTTCGACGGCGTAGCTTCCCGGCGCCGCCGCGGCGGGCGCGCACCGGCCGTGCACCGCCTGCCACTTCATCGAGCCGGGCTCGACTTCCAGCGTCGTTTTCTGCGCCTGTGTCGACGTGTTGAACACGGCCAGGGTCTCGCCGCTGCCGTCCAGCAGGCGGGAGAAGCCGAACAGGCCCGGCCCCTCCTCCCGCGCCGCCCGCGTCACCTGGCGCCCCCGCCGCAGCGCCGGATCGGCGGAGCGGGCCTTGCTCATCGCCGCGATGGCGCGGAACAGGGGATGCTGCTCGTCGAAATTGCTGGTGGCGGTGCTGCCGGTCGAGCCGATCAGGCGGTTTTCGTTGTAGCTCGCCACAAGGCTCGGGAACATGTCCTCGCGGGACGCCTGGTCCCCCTCGCCCTCGCCGGTGAAGCCCTGCTCGTCTCCGTAATAGAGGGCGGGGACGCCGCGGGCGGTGAGCAGCATGGCATAAGCGAGGGTGGCACGCTTCAGCAGCTCCTCCTCGCTCGCCGCCGGGTTGGCGGTGCGCAAGGTCCGCCCCATGCGCAGCACGTCGTGATTGCCGACCAGGGTGACCAGCCGCCGGGCCGTCGCCTCGCCCCCCTCGTAGAGGAAGTCGCCCTCGAACACGCGTGCCAGCCGCAGCGTGGGCGCGCCCCTCGCGACGGTGTCGACGATCGCCGAGTGGAGGGCGAAGTCGTTCACCGCAGGGAGGCGGTCGACGCGGGTGTGGCGGGCGAGTTCGCCCGGCTCGAAGTTCATCACTTCGCCGAAGATGTGAAAGTCCTCGATGCCGTTCGCGCGCGCCTTGGCGAGCATGGCGGGGACGAAGGCCTGCCAGAATTCCGGGTTGACGTGCCGGGCGGTGTCGATGCGGAAGCCGTCGATGCGGAAATCGTCGATCCAGCGGCCGTAGAGCTGGATGAAGCCTTCGACGACCGCCGGATTTTCGGTCATCACGTCATCGAGCCCGGCGAAGTCGCCCTGGAGCGAGCTCTCGCCCTTGAAGGTCGACTCGCCGCGATTGTGGTAGAAGCGGACGTCGTTCAGCCAGGACGGCGACTTCACCCGCGCTTCGGCTGCGGGGACCCAGGGCGTGTAGGCATAGTCGCTGCGGGTGAAGCGGGCGAAGTTGGGCTTGGTCTGCCCCGCCGCGCCGTCCCCCGCGAAGCCCGGGTTGATCGCCGCGCCCGAGGCTCCGCCGCGCCGCTGGTACGGGTAATCGGCCCTGGAGCGGTAGGCGCAGGCGCGGTCCGGGCATTCGCGGTAGCGGATGACGTCGGCGGTGTGGTTTACGACAATGTCGAAATAGACCTTGAGGCCTGCCGCGTGGGCGGCGTCGACGAAGGCCTTGTAGTCGGCGCGCGTGCCGAGGTGCGGATCGACCGCTTCGAAATTGGTGCCCCAATAGCCGTGATAGCCGGCCGACTGCAGCGCGCCTTCCCCCTGCACCGGCTTGTTCTCGAACACCGGGGTGAGCCAGATTGCCGTCGCCCCGAGGCGCCTGATGTAGCCGAGCCGCCTGGTCACGCCGGCGATGTCGCCACCGTGATAATAGGCCTTGGAGGTGGGGTCGTAGCCGGTGCGGCCGCGGTCGCCGGTCCTGCCGCCGAGATCGTTGGAAGGGTCGCCGTTCTCGAACCGGTCCGGCATGATCAGGTAGATGATCTCGTCCTCGGCCCGCCGTCCCTCGGCCGCCACCGCGGCGGCCGCAGCCGCAGGGATCAGCAGCGCCGCCAGCACCGCGCAGAGGATCGTCTTCATCGTCAGTCCCTCGCAGCGGCAGATTTGCACGATTTTGCGAGCACAATCCCCCTCTGTCAAACAGGGCGGCAGAGTCATGAATTTGCAGGACTTTGCAAAACCTCCGCCGGTGCGAATCGCCGGTTGCGGCGGAGCAGCACGCCCGCGACCGGGCCGCGCCGCCGCCCTTGCATCCCCCCACGCGTCGCCTAAAAGCGCCGCGTCACCCTCTCCCGCGAGCGTCCGCATGGCCAGCACCTCCGCCTACAAGATCGTCGACCACAGCTACGACGTCGTCGTCGTCGGCGCCGGCGGCTCGGGCCTCAGGGCGACAATGGGCGCGGCCGAGCAGGGGCTGAAGACGGCCTGCGTCACGAAGGTGTTCCCGACCCGCTCGCACACCGTCGCCGCGCAGGGCGGCATCGCCGCCTCGCTCGGCAACATGGGCCCGGACCACTGGACCTGGCACATGTACGACACCGTCAAGGGCTCCGACTGGCTCGGCGACCAGGACGCGATCGAGTATCTGTGCCGGGAGGCGCCGGCGGCGGTCTACGAGCTCGAGCATGCCGGCGTGCCATTCTCGCGCACGCCCGAGGGGAGGATCTATCAGCGCGCCTTCGGCGGCATGATGCAGAACATGGGCGCCGGCCCGCCCGCCCAGCGCACCTGCGCCGCGGCCGACCGCACCGGCCACGCCATGCTCCACGCGCTCTACCAGCAGTCGCTGAAGTACGACGCCGATTTCTACATCGAATATTTCGCGCTCGACCTGCTGATGGACCCGGACGGATCGTGCCGCGGCGTCGTCGCCCTCGACATGGAGACGGGCGCCATCCACCGGTTCCGCGCCCACGCGGTGGTGCTGGCGACCGGCGGCTACGGACGCGCCTATTTCTCGGCGACGTCGGCGCATACCTGCACCGGCGACGGCAATGCGATGGTGCTGCGGGCGGGCCTGCCGCTCCAGGACATGGAATTCGTCCAGTTCCACCCGACCGGCATTTACGGCGCCGGCGTGCTGATCACCGAAGGCGCGCGGGGCGAGGGCGGCTATCTCACCAACTCCGAAGGCGAGCGCTTCATGGAACGCTATGCCCCGTCGGCGAAGGACCTCGCGTCACGCGATGTGGTCTCGCGCTCGATGGCCATGGAGATACGCGAGGGCCGCGGCGTCGGACGGGACAAGGACCACATCCATCTCCACCTCGACCATCTCGCGCCGGCGGTGCTGGCGGAGCGGCTCCCCGGCATCACCGAGACGGCGAAGATATTCGCGGGCGTGGACCTGACGCGCCAGCCGATCCCGGTGGTGCCGACCGTCCACTACAATATGGGCGGCATCCCGACCAACTTCCACGGCGAGGTGGTGACGCTCAAGGACGGCAATCCCGACACGGTGGTGCCGGGCCTGTTCGCCGTCGGCGAGGCGGCCTGCGTATCGGTCCACGGCGCCAACCGCCTCGGCTCGAACAGCCTGATCGATCTCGTCGTGTTCGGACGCGCCGTCGGCCACCGCGTCGGCGAGCTGATCAAGCCGGGCTCCGCCCTGCCGCCGCTGACGAAGGGCTCGGAAGAGCTGGCGGTCTCGCGGCTCGACCGCTTCCGCTTCGCAAAGGGCGGCTCGCCGACGGCGGCCGTCCGCAACCGCATGCAGCGCACGATGCAGGCCGATTGCGCCGTGTTCCGGACCGAGGAGACTCTGGCGGAAGGGAAGGGCCGGATCGACGAGGTCTACCGGCAGATGGCGGACGTCTCCGTCACCGACCGCAGTCTCATCTGGAACACGGACCTTATCGAGACGCTGGAGCTCGACAATTTGCTCGGCCAGGCGGTGGTGACGATGCACTCGGCCGCCAACCGCAAGGAGAGCCGCGGCGCCCACATGCACGAGGATTACCCGCAGCGGGACGACGCCAACTGGCTCAAGCACACGGTGAGCTGGTTCGACGGCTGGGGCGGCAGGGGCGGGGCGGTGCGCATCGATTACCGGCCGGTGCACGAATATACGCTGACCGACGAGATCGCCTATATCGAGCCGAAGGCGCGGGTTTACTGACCCCCTGCGGGCTGGGCGGTCACCGCGACGAGCGCGGCGCGGATGCGCGCCATGTCGTCGGCGAAGGACCGCGCCAGCGCCTCCTCCGACAGACCCCCGCGGGCGCTGATCAGAGGCATTGAGAGGCCGATCCGCAACGTCGCGCCCCAGCGGCCGTCGGGGAGCTTCACGCACTTCACCGGCTGGCCGAGGCGGACGCCGTGCCGGACGAGGGCGGCGTGCCAGCGGGTTGCGTCGTCGATGCTTGCGCCTCCGACAGCGAAGGCGGTGAGGTCGAGAGTGGACAGGGTCCGCATCGCGATCGGGTGGTTTTCGGCGGTCTCGCTTTCCCCGGGAGGGTAGGGCGGCACGCGGCGCGCCGGGCTTGCGTCGACGATCTCCGTTCGCACTCCCCGGTGGAAGGCGAAGACGATGCGGCGGATCTCCTCGACGGGGAGGCGCTTGACCCGCTCCAGCTCGAAGATCGCCGCTTCGAGGCGGAGGAGAAGGCCCGGATTTGCGCCGCCGGGAAGCCTTTCCGCTCCCGGCCACCCCTCCGGCCACTCGCCACGCCGAAAGATCGTCCCAAGGCCGGGAGGGAGCGGAGGCGCCTCGCTGCGGAAACGCGGCGGAACGAGCGCGAAGCCGCTGAAGGGAGGGCCGCCCATGAACTTCGAGCCAGTGAGCAGCACGATCGCGCCGCGGTCGAGATAGGCGCCGATGGCCGAGGTGTTGATGCGCGCCTGGCAGGCGTCCACAACGATCGTCATCCGGTCGCCATGGGCGGCGCGGAGCCGGTCCACGTCGTCGAGCGACGGCAGCACCAGCCCGGTCTTGGAGCCGTGGACGACATGGAGCAGCACATGCCGTTCCTGGGCCCTTGCCGCCGCGGCCGCGTCGTCCACGGCGCGCGCGACCTCCGCCGAGGGCCGCACAAGGCCCTGCGCGTCCCGCACGGGCACGTCGGTCACATCGATTTGCGTGTCGCCGAGCCCCGGAACCGGATCGCCCGGTCTGGTCGCGGTGCCCAGGCCGGTGGCGCCCGCGAAATAGCGTCCCCGGGCGGAATGGATGCAGCCGCTCCCGACCTCGTCGGCGCCAAGGAGGATGTTGTGGGTCCCGGCAGCGCCGCGGCCCTGGGCACAGGCGAGCGCGACATATTCGAGGTCGGTGCCGGAGGGGGCGAAGACGATGTCCACCTCCGCCCCCAGCGCGTAGGCGGCCCGTATTCGCCCGCGGAGCCTGTCCAGGGCCTTCCGATACTCTTCTCCCGACAGTCCGCCGCCGATGCCGAGCCGCCCGACGTGGGCGAAGGCCTCCGGCGACATGTCGTTGGCGGTGGAGGAGGCGTAGGCGAGGACAGCGCTGGGGCTCGGAGCGGAGAAGTAGCGGTTGAGGCGGGTTTCGGGCGCCAGGACGATGCGCTCGTCTCCCCCGGCGGTCATCAGCTCGGTGAGGTTCGGGGCATCGAGCGGCACGGACTTGGCCTTCCGGGGTGGCGGCACTATCTCCGCCTCGCCCCCCTGAAAGGCCCTGCCCCGCGTGTCAAACATCCGTCCGCTCACAATATCCGCGGAGGCGAAGCAGCGCTTGCGCATCCTCTTCGTGGCCAAGCACGCGCTTTGGGAGAGCGGGCTTCATCCGGACGACGGCAACCATGCGCTCTACCACGTTGAGGTCCGGGAGATACTGAAGGGCCTCGGCCTCAACCTCGAGATCGCCAACAGGTACGAAGCGCTGTTCGAGAAGCCGGATGTCGACTTCGTCTTCCCGCTGCTCAACCGCGGCGGATTTCTCAACAGCGAGATGATGCTGCCGCTGCTGTGCACCCGGCACGCAATCCCGTTCCTCGGCGCCTCGCCCATCCTGAGGGGCATGGCCGACGACAAGCACCTCACCAAGATGGCGGCGCATGCGCGGGGCATCCCTACCGCCCCCTGGGCGATCTACCGCCGCGGGGCGCCGGTCGAGCAGGCACGATGCCCGGCCGGCGAGCGGCTGGTGATCAAGCCGAACGCCTCCTCGGCAAGCTGGGGCGTGCAGGACGCGCGGGACTGGGCGGGGGCCGAAGCGGCCATCGCCGACATCCACAGCCAGGGCCATGACGCGGTCGTCGAGCCGTTCCTCAACGGTAGCGACGTCGAAGTGCCGGTGATCACGATCGCGGGCGTGCCGACGGTGATGCCGATGATGCTGTTCGAGCAGGCCGACCCGACCCACCTTCGCACCTATTACGAGAAGCGCGACCTCGTCGACCGGGCGCAGAAATACGATCTGGTGCCGTTCGACGATCCCGAGTGGATGCCGGTGATCGCCGACTACACGCGGCGGATGGCGGAGGAATTCCGGCCGTTCGACTATGGCCGCTTCGAGTTCCGCCTCGACCGGAAGGGCGGCAAGGTCCAGTTCCTGGAGGTGAACCTCCAGGCCAACCTCTGGTCGCAGAAGGTCTACGGCCGCTCGGCGGCGCTTGCCGGGCTGACGCAGGCGCAGCTGATCGAGACCATCCTCGCCGAGAGCCTCGCAAGGCACGGGTTGCTCCGGTGATGCTCCCCGGCGGAGGCCGGGGCCCAGCGGCACCGTGCCCGGATCCAGGCCCCCGCCTTCGCCGGGGGGCAGGATGAGTCTCAGGATCTCGAACCCGGATGCGCGGCGCCTGTGGCTCGATGCGCAGGGGCTGGCCGCGCCGCCGACGGGACGCATCGATGCGGCGGCGATCGTCCGGAGGCTCGGCTTCGTCCAGCTCGACACGATTCAGGTCGTCGCCCGCGCCCACCACCACATCCTATGGAGCCGCAACCGCAACTATCGCGAGCCGATGCTCGACCGGCTACTGCGGCGGCGGGAGGTTTTCGAGCATTTCACCCACGACGCCTCGGTGCTGCCGATCGAGACCTACCCCTTCTGGCGGCGCCGCTTCCGCCAGCTCGAGGCGAAGGTGCGGCGCTGGGAGTGGCACCGGGCGATGCTCGGCGAAGAAGGACGGCAGGCGATCAAGGCCCGGATCGCCGCCGAAGGGCCGCTCAGCACCCGCGCCTTCGACACGGTCGTCGCAGGCGACCGCGAGATGTGGCGCCGCCCGCCCCACAAGCTCGCGCTCGACTATCTCTGGTATGCCGGCGAGCTGGCTACTGCCTACCGGGAGAATTTCACGAAATTCTACGATCTGGCCGAGCGTGTCATTCCCGCCCACATCCGCGCGGACATTCGCTCCGAGGAGGAGCAGATCGACTGGCTGTGCCGGGCCGCGCTCGACCGGCTCGCCTTCGGGACGGAGGGGGACATCCAGCGCTTCTGGGCAGCCGTCACGCCTGCGGAGGTGAAGGCCTGGACGGCCGCGCACCTCGAGGAGCTGGTGCCGGTGGAGTTCGAGGGGCAGGACGGCCGCTGGTCCCGCGCCCTCGCACCCGCGGACATCGAGGCCCGCCTCGCCGCGGCGCCGGCCCCCGCGCCGCAGATTCGGCTGCTCAACCCGTTCGATCCCGTGGTCCGCGACCGCAACCGCCTCTCCCGCCTGTTCGGCTTCGACTATCGGATCGAGATCTTCGTCCCGGCGGCGAAGCGGCGCTGGGGCTATTACGTCTATCCGCTGCTGGAGGGGGATCGTTTCGTCGGCCGGATCGAGGTGCGGGCGGACCGGGCCGCGGGGACGCTCATCGTGCTCAACCTCTGGCCGGAGCCCGGCCTGCGGTGGGGCTCGGGGCGGCAGGCACGGCTCGAGGCCGAGTTGCGGCACCTCGCGCGCCTCGTCGGCGCATCGGAGGTGGTCTGGCCCCGAAGCGGTTGAGCCGCGCCGCCCGAGCCGCTATCGCGCTGGCAGCAAAGGAAGAAGAATGGCCGAATTCGCGCTCCCCAGGAACAGCAGGATCAAGGGCAAGGGACGCGAGCATCGCGCGCCCGGCGGCGCGGGCGGCCGGCTGAAGCGCTTCAAGATCTATCGCTACGATCCGGAGAGCGGCGAGAATCCGCGCTACGACACGTTCGAGCTGAACCTCGACGAGACCGGGCCGATGGTCCTCGACGCCCTGCTCAAGATCAAGAACGAGGTCGACCCGACCCTCACCTTCCGCCGCTCTTGCCGCGAGGGCATCTGCGGCTCCTGCTCGATGAACATCAACGGCCGCAACGGCCTCGCCTGCACCACCGCGATCGAGGATTACAAGGGCGAGGTGCGGATCACGCCGCTGCCGGCCATGGACGTGATCAAGGACCTGGTGCCGGACTTCACCCACTTCTTCGCCCAATACGCCTCGATCGAGCCGTGGCTGAAGACCAAGACTCCCGACCCGTCGGGCAAGGAGCGGCTGCAGTCGCCGGAGGACCGGGCGAAGCTCGACGGCCTCTACGAGTGCATCCTGTGCGCCTGCTGCTCCTCCTCCTGCCCGAGCTACTGGTGGAATTCGGACCGCTTCCTCGGCCCGGCCATCCTCCTCCAGGCCTTCCGCTGGCTCGCCGACAGCCGCGACGAACTGACCGGCGAGCGGCTCGACGAGCTCGAGGACCCGTTCCGCCTCTATCGCTGCCACACGATCATGAATTGCGCGAACGTGTGCCCGAAGGGGCTGAACCCGGCCAAGGCGATCGCCGAGACCAAGAAACTGCTGCTGGAGCGGGCGGTCTGACCCAGCCCGCCCATGGCTGAGGTCCTCCGCCGCTACGAGGCGCTCGTCGCCTGCGGCGAGCTCCGCCCCGATCGGGACCAGCGCAGCGCCGCCGAAGTGCTCGACCGGGTCGCGCAGGAGCTGACGCGCAATCCGAAGCTCGGCCTGTTCTCGCGGCTGGCGGGCAAGGCCGCTCCGGCGGTGCGCGGCGTCTACATGTGGGGCGGCGTCGGGCGGGGCAAGTCGATGCTGATGGACCTCGCCTGCGCGGCGACCGACGTTCATCCCAAGCGCCGCGTCCACTTCCACGAGTTCATGCTCGAGGTGCACGAGCGGCTGCGGGGCGAGCGGGCGAAGGAGGAGGGCGATCCCATCCCGCCCGTCGCCAAGGGAATCGCGGACGAGGCGCGGCTGCTCGCCTTCGACGAGATGGTGATCAACAACAGCGCCGACGCGATGATCCTGTCGCGGCTCTTCTCGAAGCTGCTGGACCACGGCGTGACCGTGATCACCACCTCGAATCGTCCGCCGAGGGACCTTTATCTCGGCGGCCTCAATCGCGAGCTGTTCCTGCCCTTCATCGACCTCGTCGAGCGCGAGCTCGACGTGGTGCCGCTGAACGGCCCCACCGACTACCGGCTCGAACGCCTCGGCGGCTTCCCCACCTGGTATGTGCCGAACGGCGCGGCGGCGACCCAGGCGCTGAGCGAGGCCTTCTTCCGCCTCACCGACTATCCGGTCGAGGACCGCGAGAAGGTCCCTTCCGAGGATATCCCCGTGCCCGGCGGGCGGACCCTCCACGTGCCCAAGAGCCTCAAGGGGGTCGCGGTCTTCTCGTTCAAGCGCCTGTGCGGCGAGGCGCGCGGGGCCGCGGACTATCTCGCCATCGCACGGCGCTACCACAGCGTGATCCTGGTCGGCGTGCCGGTAATGGGGTCGGAGAACCGCAATGAGGCGGCGCGGTTCGTGACGCTGGTCGATGCGCTCTACGAGCACAAGGTGAAGCTGCTCGCCGCCGCCGATGCGCCGCCCGACCGGCTGTACCGCGCCGGGGACGGCGCCTTCGAGTTCGAGCGGACGGCGTCGCGGCTGATCGAGATGCAGTCCCGGGACTATCTCGCCGCCGGCCACGGCGAGGGCGATTGACGAGCCCGGCGCTCGGGTCCAGCCTGCCCCCACTATCGCACCCGAGGAGCCTCCCATGCGCGCCGCTCTTGCCCTAAGCCTTGCTCTGCTCTCCTCCACCGCCCTCGCGGCGGAGCCCGCCGATCGCTGGAACGCCAAGGCGCGGGAGATCCTGCAGCGTTCGGTCGAAATCCCGACGGTGGCGGGGCGGGGGCAGGCGCCGGCGCTCGCCCAATATCTTGCCGAGCAGTACAAGGCCGCTGGCTGGGCGGAGGGCGACATCCACGTCGTGCCGTATGAAGCGGCGCCGGGCAACCAGACGGCGGCGTTCATCGCCCGCTGGCCGGCGGCGAAGAAGAGCAACAAGAAGCCGATCCTGCTGATGGCGCACATGGACGTGGTCGAGGCCAAGCCGGAGGACTGGTCGGAGGGGCTGGACCCGTTCAAGTTCACCGAGAAGGACGGCTATTTCTACGGGCGCGGCACCAGCGACATCAAGCAGGGGATCACCGCCGTCACCACCGCCCTTTTCCGCCTCCGCGCCGAGGGCTTCAAGCCGACCCGCGACATCGTGGTGCTGTTCACCGGGGACGAGGAGACGAGCGGCCGCGGGGCCGAGCTCGGCGCGAGCGAGTGGCGCAAGTGGACCGACGCCGAGTTCGCGCTCAACTCGGACGGCGGCGGCGGCGGCTTCACGCGCGAGGGGAAGCCGGTCGGCTTCAGCCTCCAGACGGCCGAGAAGACCTATTCGATGTACACGTTCACGGTGCGCAACCGCGGCGGCCACAGCTCGAAGCCGCGGCCGGACAACGCGATCTACAAGCTCGCCCACGCCATCGAGCGGCTCGAGCAGCACCGCTTCGAGCCGATGCTGAACGAGACCACCCGCGCCTATTTCAGCGTCCGCGAAAAGGGCGAGAAGGGGCCGCTCGGAGATGCCATGCGCGCGTGGCTGAAGGACCCGAAGGACGGCAAGGCGGCCGACGTGATCGAGGCCGACGAGGGCGAGGTCGGCCTCACCCGCACCCGCTGCGTCGCGACGCGGCTGGAGGGCGGCCATGCCGACAATGCGCTGCCCCAGCTGGCCCGGGCGACGGTCAACTGCCGGATCATGCCGGGGGTGGAGCCGGCGGCGGTGCGCGACGAGCTGGAGCGGGTGGTGAACGATCCGGAGGTGAAGGTGGAGCGCACCGACGACCAGGCGATGTCGCTCGCCTCGCCGCTGAGGAAGGACGTCGTCGACGCCTACACCGCCGCCGTCCACCGCCGCCACCCGAACGCGCCGGTAATGCCGGAGATGAGCACGGGCGCCAGCGACGCGCGGCCGTTCCGGGTCGCGGGCATCCCCGTCTACGGCGTGGACGGCAGCTGGGGGATCATCCCGGACGACATGCGGGCCCACGGCCGCGACGAAAGGCTGCCGGTCAAGGCGCTGTACGACGATGTCGGCCACTGGGTGGACATGCTGACGACGCTCGCGGGGAAGTGACGTCGTTCCCCGGCCTGGGCCGGGGCCCAGTCCTTCCGCCGGGAGCCGCTGGGCCCCGGCCTTTGCCGGGGAGCGCTTCCCCGGTTGCCCCCTTCGGCCTTCGGGTCTAAGCGGGCGCCGCATTCCTCGGCCGTCCCCCCGCGGCCGGTCCCGCTTTGAAGAGAAAGGCTGGAGGAGCCCCATGGCTCGCAAGAAAATCGCGCTCATCGGCGCCGGCATGATCGGCGGCACCCTGGCCCATCTCGCCGCCATTCGCGAGATCGGCGACATCGTCCTCGTCGACGTCGCCGAGGGCATCCCGCAAGGCAAGGCGCTCGACCTCGCCCAGGCGGGGCCGGTCGAAGGCTTCGACGCGAAGCTCACCGGCACGCAGGATTATGCCGACATCGCGGGGGCGGACGTCTGCATCGTTACCGCCGGCGTCGCCCGCAAGCCGGGCATGAGCCGCGACGACCTGCTCGGCATCAATCTGAAGGTGATGAAAGCGGTCGGCGAGGGCATCAAGGCGCATGCGCCGGACAGCTTCGTCATCTGCGTCACCAACCCGCTCGACGCGATGGTGTGGGCGCTGCGCGAATTCTCCGGCCTGCCGCACAGCCAGGTGGTCGGCATGGCCGGCGTGCTCGACAGCGCCCGCTTCCGCCACTTCCTCGCCGAGGAGTTCAACGTCTCCGTCGAGGACGTCACCGCCTTCGTGCTCGGCGGCCACGGCGACACGATGGTCCCCGTCGTACAATATTCCACCGTCGCCGGCATCCCGATCCCGGACATCATCCGCATGGGTTGGTCGACGCAGGAGCGGATCGACGCCATCGTCCAGCGGACCCGCTCGGGCGGCGGCGAGATCGTCGGCCTGCTGAAGACCGGCTCCGCCTTCTACGCCCCGGCGACCAGCGCGCTGGAAATGGCGGAAAGCTACCTCAAGGACAAGAAGCGCGTCCTCCCCGCCGCGGCCTATCTGAGCGGCCAATATGGCGTGAACGACCTCTATGTCGGCGTGCCCGTCGTGATTGGCGCCGGCGGCGTCGAGCGCATCGTAGAGGTCGAGCTG
Source organism: Allosphingosinicella sp. (assembly GCA_036386335.1). Taxonomy (GTDB): domain Bacteria; phylum Pseudomonadota; class Alphaproteobacteria; order Sphingomonadales; family Sphingomonadaceae; genus Allosphingosinicella. The sequence continues at coordinate 12,357 of DASVVY010000061.1, forward strand.
GACGAGAGCGCCCGGGGCAACTTCCAGGTGTCGGTCGACGCCGTGAAGGAGCTGCTCGAGGCCTGCAAGGGGATCGATGAGACGCTGCGCTGATGCTGAGCGCTTTAACCCTCCTGCTCGCCGTCCAGACGGCTCCTCCTCCGGCCGGTGGCTATCCGACCGCCGAAGTCCTCGATGCCTTTGCTGAAGTCTGTCGCCCGATCGCCAGCCTTGACGGCGCGGCTGCTGCGGCACGGGGGGCGGGGTGGCAAACGTTCGTGCCGGAGCCATCCTCGGACATTGGCCAACTTCTCACCTTCGCGAACGAGGGGGCAGCATCGCTGTCAGCCGAGCACGGCGCGAAGGTTCTGCCGATGGTTGCTCTCAGGCGCACCGTCGCTGGTGAGGCACTGATAGCGGTGCTCTCCGGCGTCGTGATGAAGGGTGTCAAGGTGAACGGCTGCCGGGTTTATGATGCCGGGGAAACACGCGAAATCAGCCGCGCGGCGGCGGAGGCTTGGATCAAGCGCCCGCCCTCCAAAGTCGTCGAGGATCCGGCACTCCATATATCCACCTGGGAACCGGGCTTCGATCCAAGACATGATTCATTCGAACTCTATTTCATTCCTGCTGGTAGCCCAGCCATTGAGATGGTGAAGGTGAGCGGCATCGCTCTTAAGGCCGATTTCGTGGGAGCCGCAGACTGATATGTCGATCCTCGTCAATTCCGAGACCAAGGTCATCACGCAGGGCATCACCGGCGCCCAGGGGACGTTCCACACCGAGCAGGCGATCGCCTACGGGACCAAGATGGTCGGCGGCGTCACGCCCGGGAAGGGCGGGCAGACGCATCTCGGGCTCCCGGTCTACGACACGGTCGAGGAAGCGGTGAAGGAGACGGGGGCGGATGCGTCCGTCATCTACGTGCCGCCGGCCTTTGCAGCCGACTCCATCCTCGAGGCGATCGATGCGGAGGTGCCGCTGATCGTGTGCATCACGGAAGGGATTCCGGTGCTCGACATGGTGCGGGTGAAGCGGGCCCTCTCCGGCTCCAGGTCGCGGCTGATCGGGCCGAACTGCCCCGGCGTGCTGACGCCGGACGAGTGCAAGATCGGCATCATGCCCGGGAACATCTTCAGGAAGGGCTCGGTCGGCGTCGTCAGCCGCTCGGGCACGCTCACCTACGAAGCGGTGTTCCAGACCACCAACGAGGGGCTGGGGCAGACCACGGCGGTCGGCATCGGCGGCGATCCGGTGAACGGCACCAATTTCGTCGACGTCCTCGAGATGTTCCTGGCCGACCAGGAGACGAAGTCGATCATCATGATCGGCGAGATCGGCGGCTCGGCGGAAGAGGAAGCGGCGCAGTTCCTGAAGGACGAGGCCAGGCGCGGGCGCGGCAAGCCGACCGTCGGCTTCATCGCCGGGCGGACCGCGCCCCCGGGACGGCGGATGGGTCATGCCGGCGCGATCGTCTCGGGCGGCAAGGGCGCGGCCGAGGACAAGATCGCGGCGATGGAGGAGGCTGGAATCCGCGTCTCCCCGAGCCCATCTGAGCTCGGCACCACCCTCGCCGAACTTTTGAAGGGCTGAGAGGGAAAGGCCGCAGCGCCGGGGCGTTTCCCCGGCGAACCAAGCGCGAAAGAAGGCAAGGCAAGTGGATATCATCGGCAGCGGCGAGCGGGAGCAAGGCCCCAGCTGGGCGCGGGACAACTGGCCGATCGTGGAGCTCGATCCCGTCAATGCCGGGCTCGACCCGACGCTGATGACGATCGCCGCGCCGGTCGCGGCCAAGGCCAAGGAAAACGCGGCCGCGGCCGGCAAGTCCGCGGCCGAGGTCGAGCAGGCGGCGCAGGATTCGATCCGCGCGATGATGCTGATCCGCACCTACCGGGTGCGCGGCCACCTCGCCGCCGATCTCGATCCGCTCGGCCTCGCCAAGCGCGAGCTGCCCGCCGACCTCACGCCCGAATTCCACGGCCTGTCGGGGCCTGCACTCAGCCGCCCGATCTACCTCGGCGGCGCGCTCGGCTTCGAGACGGCGACGGTGCCGGAGATCGTCGAGGTGCTGCAGCGCAATTACTGCGGCAAGGTCGGCCTCGAATATATGCACATCAACGACCTGGAGGAGCGACGCTTTCTCCAGGAGCGGATGGAGGGCCGCGACGCCGAGATCCGCTTCACCCCGGAGGGGAAGCAGGCGATCCTCGCCAAGGTGATCGAGGGCGAGCAATGGGAGAAGTTCCTCGCCCGCAAATATGTGGGCACCAAGCGCTTCGGCCTGGACGGCGGCGAGTCGATGATCCCGGCGCTGGAGGCGGTGATCAAATATGGCGGCCTGCGCGGGGTGCAGGAGATCGTCGTCGGCATGGCCCATCGCGGCCGCCTCAACGTCCTCGCCAACGTGATGGGCAAGCCCTACCGGGCGATCTTCAGCGAATTCGCGGGCGGTGCGTCGAACCCGGCCGATGTCGGCGGCTCGGGCGACGTCAAATATCATCTCGGCACCTCGTCGGACCGCGAGTTCGACGGCGTGAAGGTCCACCTCTCGCTGGTGCCGAATCCGAGCCATCTCGAAGCGGTAAACCCGGTGGTGCTCGGCAAGGCGCGGGCGAGCCAGGTGGCGCGCGGCGACGCCGAAGGGTCGCAGGTCCTCCCCGTCCTGCTCCACGGCGACGCCGCCTTTGCGGGGCAGGGGATCGTCGCCGAGATCCTCGCCCTCTCCGGCCTGCCCGGCTACGGCACCGGGGGAACGATCCATTTCATCATCAACAACCAGGTCGGCTTCACGACCTCGCCGCAATTCGCGCGCTCGTCGCCTTACCCGTCGGACATCGCCAAGATGGTCCAGGCGCCGATCCTGCACGTCAACGGCGACGATCCGGAGGCGGTGACCTTCGCGTGCAAGCTCGCCATCGAATACCGGCAGGAGTTCAAGCGCGACATCGTCATTGACATGTGGTGCTACCGCCGCTTCGGCCACAACGAGGGCGACGAGCCGAGCTTCACCCAGCCGCTGATGTACGCCGCGATCCGCAACCACCCGCCGGTCTCCGACATCTACGGGGCGCGGCTGGTGCAGGAGGGCGTGGTCGACCGCGCCTGGATAGACGAGCGCATCGCCGAGTTCACGGGCGTGCTCGAGAACCAGTTCGAGGCGGCGAAGACTTACCTCCCGAACAAGGCGGACTGGTTCGAGGGCCGCTGGACGGGCCTCGGCCGACCCGAGACTCCGGAGACGGAGCGGCGCAATGCCGACACCGGCGTGCCGGAGGACGTCGCACGCGAGGTCGGCCGCATCCTGACCACCGTCCCGGAAGGCCTCACCGTACACAAGACGCTGCAGCGGATCATCGACGCGCGCCGGCAGATGTTCGAGAGCGGCGAGGGCTTCGACTGGGCGACCGCGGAGGCGCTCGCCTTCGGCACATTGCTGCGGGAAGGGTCCCAGGTGCGGCTCTCGGGGCAGGACAGCGGCCGCGGCACGTTCAGCCACCGCCACTCGGTGTGGGTGGACCAGACCGACGGTCACAAATATATTCCGCTCACCCAGATCGGCAGCGGCCGCTTCGAGGTGCGCGACAGCCCGCTTTCCGAATTCGGCGTGCTCGGCTTCGAATATGGCTATTCGATCGCCGACCCGAAGACGCTGGTGCTGTGGGAAGCGCAGTTCGGCGACTTCGCCAACGGCGCGCAGGTGATCATCGACCAGTTCATCGCCAGCGGCGAGGCCAAGTGGCTGCGCGCCAACGGCCTCGTCATGCTGCTGCCCCACGGTTACGAGGGGCAGGGACCGGAGCACAGCTCGGCGCGGCCGGAGCGCTATCTGCAGCTCTGCGCCGAGGACAATATGCAGGTCGCGAACTGCACCACGCCGGCCAATTACTTCCACATCCTCCGGCGCCAGATGCACCGCGATTTCCGCAAGCCTCTGGTGATCATGACTCCCAA
>DASVVY010000062.1:0-5050 GCA_036386335.1 Allosphingosinicella sp.
GCATCGGGGGTGCGGTCGAACCGCGCCACTTCACGCGCCTTCGGTGGGGCTCGTCACCCGCTCGGCGCCCGAAGCCGCCACCGCGTTCTTCGGCAGGAAGCTGTCGCCGCTCACCTTCAGCCAGACGAGGATCGGCGAGGAAATGTAGATCGACGAATAGGTGCCGACGAAGATGCCGATCAGGATGGCGATGGTGAGGCCGAAGATCACGTCCGGCCCGAGCACCAGCAGGGCGGTCAGCGCGAACATGATCGAGAGGCTGGTCACCATCGTCCGCGACAGCGTCTCGTTGAGCGAGAGGTTGAGCAGCGGGACGATGTCCATCTTCCGGTATTTTCGGAGATTCTCGCGGATGCGATCGTAGATCACCACCGTGTCGTTGAGCGAGTAGCCGACGATGGTGAGGATCGCCGCGACCACGTTGAGGTTGAATTCGAGCTGCGTGAGCGAGAAGAATCCCAGCGTCATGCAGACGTCGTGAAACAGGGTGACGAGGGCCCCGACGCCGAACTGCCACTCGAATCGCAGCCAGATGTAGATGGCGATGCCGAGCATCGCGAGCGCGATCGAGATTGCGCCCGACCGGTAGAGCTCGTTCGACACCTTGCCGGAGACGGTGTCGACCGCGAATTTGGCATCCGGGTGCTTGGCCGAGATCGCCGTCCTGACTTTGGTGGCTACCTTGTTAGCGGCTTCCTCGCCGCCCTGCGGCAGCCCCATGCGCATGCTGATCGTCTTGGGATCCCCGAAGGTCTGGATGGTGGCGTCGCCGACGTCGAGCGAGGCGACCGTCTCCCGAATCTCCTGGACCGGCGCGGCCTGCGCGAAGGTGACACGGATCTGCTGCCCCCCGACGAAGTCGACGCCGAGGTTGAGCCCGCGAACGACGACGAGGACGATCGACGCCACCGTGACGATGATCGACAGCACCAGCGCGACGTTGCGCCAGCGCATGAAATCGATGTTGGTGTTGTCGGGTACGAGCTTCAGGAGGCGCATGTGCCGTTCCTCAGATATGGAGTTCGCGCGGCCGCTTCTTGCGGGCCCAGAGGGCGACCAGCATGCGCGTGACGTTCACCGCGGTGAATACGGACGTGATGATGCCGATCATCAGCACCACCGCGAAGCCGCGGATCGGTCCGGAGCCGAAGTAGAACATCAGCACGGCGGCGATGACGTTGGTGATGTTGGCGTCGAAGATTGCGGTGCTCGCTTCGCGATAGCCGGACTCCAGCGCGTCGAGCACGCGCCTGCCCCGCCGCAATTCCTCGCGAATGCGCTCGTTGATCAGCACGTTGGCGTCGACCGCGGCGCCGATCGTGAGGACGAAGCCGGCGATGCCGGGCAGCGTCAGCGTCGCGTTGAACATCGCCATGATGCCGAGGATCAGCAGCGCGTTGAGCACGAGCGCAACCGTCGCGTACACGCCGAAGCGGCCGTAGGTGACGAGCATGAACAGGATCACCGCCAGCGTGGCGACGATGCTGGCTTTGGTGCCCTCCCGGATGGAAACCTCGCCGACTTCGGGGCCGACGGTGCGCTCCTCGATCACCCTTAGATCAACCGGCAACGTGCCCGAGCGGAGCTGGATGGCGAGCTCGTTGGCGCTCTCGACGGTGAACCCGCCCGAGATGGACGCGCCGCCTCCGAGGATCGGCTCGTTGATGTTCGGGGCCGAGAGGATGACGTCGTCGAGGATGATCGCGAAGGGCTTGTTGACATTCTCGCGGGTGACGCGCGCGAAGGAGCGGGCGCCGCGGCTGTCGAAGGTGATGCTGACGACGGCGCGGCCGTTCTGGTCGAAATCCTGCTTCGCGTCGATCAGCTGCTCGCCGCTGACCATCGCGCGGCGCTTCACCGCCATGCGGCCGCCGCCGAGCACCGGCAGGACCTGGCTCCCGACCGGCGCGCGGCCCTGCTGCAGCTGGGCGGGATCCGCGTTGAGATCGACCAGCTTGAATTCCAGCCGCGCGGTCTTGCCGAGCAGCTGCTTCAGGCCTTCCGGGTCCTGAAGGCCCGGCACCTGGACGAGAATCCGGCGCTGGCCCTGACGAATGATGGTCACTTCCTTGGTGCCGTCGGGATCGACGCGGTTGTAGACGATCTCGCGCGCCGTCTTCATCGCGCTGTCGAGAGCGTTGGCGAGGCCGGCCTGGGTGGGGGTCATCACCACCCGATTCTGGTCGATGACGCTGACGTCCCAGTCTCGCGGGCCGAGGCCGACCGGCTGCGTCTGCTTGCGCGCGAACTCGACCGCCGCATCGACCTTCGACGGGTCGCGCACCATGAAGGTGAGGCGGTTGCCGGCGCTGGAGATGTCGCCGATCTCGATCGGCGGCGATTCGCGCCTCAGCCCGACGCGGATCGTCTCCTCCATCTGCTCGAGCCGCTGCTTGGCGACCTGGCTGGTGTCCGCTTCCAGCAGGAGGTGGCTGCCGCCCGCAAGGTCGAGCCCGAGGTTGATCCGCGCGCTCGGCACGGCGGCGGGCCACTTGGCGACCTGGGATTCAGGGAACAGGCTCGGGATGGCGAGCGCCACTCCGACGAGGCAGATGAGGACGATCCCCCAGACCTTCCAGCGCGGAAAATCGAGCATGGCGTCAGTCGTTCGCCGGCTTGACGCCGTGCGGGCGCACTTCGCTCAGCATCGTCTTGAGCACCTTCACCCGCACGCCCTGCGCGATTTCGAGCTCGATCTCGGTCTCGTCGACCTTGCTCACCTTGCCGATGAGGCCGCCGCTGGTCACCGCCACGTCGTTCTTCTTCACCGCCCCGAGCATCTCCCGATGCTGCTTCATCCGCCGCTGCTGCGGCCGCAGCAGGAGGAAGTAGAAGATGACGAAGATGGCGAGGAGGGGGAACATCTGCACCATGAAACCGGCCCCCGCGGACGAGGCGGCGCCGGACTGGGCATAAGCAGGGGTTGCGAACATTGAGACTACCTGAAGAGGGAGAGGCCCCGGAAAACAGCACCGGCGGACGCGGCGCGCGACTAACATGGGGTTAGGCCCAAGCGCAAGCAAGGCGCGCCCAGACGGGCGAGAGCGCCTTGCCTTCGGCCCCGCCGCGGCCTAGATGCGCTGCCTCCGGCGCCCGCTTTGGCGGCGCGCCCGGTTCCGGTCGGGGCGTAGCGCAGCCTGGTAGCGCATCACACTGGGGGTGTGGGGGTCGCTGGTTCGAATCCAGTCGCCCCGACCATTTCTTGTCATTGGGTCGGGCCGAGGAGCGCCGCAGGCGCTGGGCGTGCCTGGACTACTCGATGCGGATCGATTTCGGCGTGTCCGCTTCGACAAGCTTCAGCCGGGACGTCTCGGCAACTCCGCCGCCTCTCCACTTCATCGTCCCGTGAACGACCGCCCCGGCCGCGATCCGGATCCTCTCGTACACAACGTCTCCATGGACCCGACCGGTGCCTTCGACGGCCAGATCGGCCGTCTGGATGTCGCCCTCCACGATGCCCGAGACGCGTACGCGATCGGCCTGGATGTTCCCGGTGACCACGCTCGAGCCGGTGAGGATGAGCGTGGCGCAGCGCACGTCGCCCTTCACCTGCCCTTCAAGCTGCAGATCAGCCAGATTCGCATCCCCCATCGCTTCGATGTTGCCCGTGATGCTGATGTTCGCCCCGATCACGGAAACCGACTTCAACTCGATGCTCTCTTCGCCTTCGAGGGTTTCCATGGCTGCCTCCTCTCACGCCGTCGGCGTTTTTATCGCCTTCTGAACACAAAACGGGCTCAGCGACTCGCGAGCGGAAGCTCGCCTCGGCAGAAGATGCAATGATGTTGCGTTTTCGAAGCGAACGCAAGCGGTTGCTCGCTCGCGCTAAGCAAACCGGGGAACGGGCCCCTAATCGGTCCTGCTCTCGACCACATCCACCTTGTGGAGCACCTCGGCCATGATCCGCTCCATATAGGCTGCGCACTCCCGATCGTCGGTGTGATAGCTGAACATGTCCCCGCGATCATTCTCCCCGGAGACGCGATAGCGCCTTTTCCGCCGCAAGATGCGCTCGCTCATCGGCGTGCCCGCGCGGCTGGACGGCCCTGGTGGAACGGATCGGAGGCCGGCATATCCGCGACGGGCGCGGACCCCTCCAGTTTCAGGCGCATCGCGCCACGAGCGTCGGCAAGAGGGGGCGCCGGGGCCGCGGGTCGCCTCGGCCGCGTCATCCGCCCCGCCGCGCTCCGGCTTGGGCGTTCAGCACGGTGGTGTAGAGCTTGCCGATGCCAATCAGGGCGATGCCGAGGCCGAGGAAGGAGAGGATGCGCAGCACGCCCGTCAGCACCGCCGCGTCGATCAGGAACACCTTGGCAATGGTGACGGTGAGGAGGAGCAGCCCGGCGAGGCGCAGCGCCTTGTCGGGCAGCCGAATCCCGGCGAGGAGCAGCGCGATCGACAGCGCGAGCGCGGCCAGCGAATAGCCGTAGGATTCGGCCGAAAAAATGTTCGGCGCGGTGAGGATCGTGCCGTGAAAGGCCTGCCGCACCAGCAGCATCGTGCCCATCACCAGCGCGGCGAGGAACAGGACCAGCCAGAGGCCGGATCGCGCCTCGTCATCCGCGCCGCGGCGGGCGAGGTAGAGCCAGAATGCGCTGAGCAGATAGGCGGGGACGATCAGGTTGAACACGGGCCAGGTCCCGACCCACTGGTCCACCAGCACCGGATCGTGGATCAGCATGTCGAACCACAGCAGCCGTGCCGCGGCGATCCCGGTCAGCGTCACGCCGGCCAGCCAGCGCTGGTGCCGCCCGATGCCGGGGATCGGCACGCGCCCGGTGCAGATCGCCCAGCCGGCGGCGAACAGCGCCTGGGTGAGGAGGGTGCGTTCGGCCATGCCCCAGCGGACGAAGTCGGCGTCGCTGTCGAGCGAGAAGATCTGCTTGAAGAGCACGTACGCCGCGGCCGTGGCGAAGGCGGCAGCAAGGGCAAGCGGCGCGGCGGCAAGGCGGCGGCCCTCCCGCGGCAGCAGGCGCCACAAGGCGAGGAGCAGCGGCACAGGCAGCGCGAGCACCACGAGGGTGCGGCCGACCGGCGGCAGGTTGACTGC
>DASVVY010000063.1:0-4820 GCA_036386335.1 Allosphingosinicella sp.
CATGTGCGTCAACGACCTCATCGTGCAGGGGGCCGAACCGCTCTTCTTCCTCGACTATTTCGCCACGGGGCGGCTCGAGGGCGGCATCGCCGAGCGCGTCGTCGCCAGCATCGCCGCCGGCTGCCGCGACGCCGGCTGCGCCCTGATCGGCGGCGAGACGGCCGAAATGCCTGGGATGTACGCGGAGGGCGATTACGACCTTGCCGGCTTCTGCGTCGGCGCCGTCGAGCGCGACGAGGCGCTGACGGGCTCCCGCGTCGAAGCGGGCGACGTCATCCTCGGCCTCGCCTCGTCGGGCGTGCACTCGAACGGCTTCTCCCTCGTCCGCCGCCTCGCCGCCGACAAGGGCTGGAAGCTCGACCGCCCCGCGCTGTTCGACCAGGAGTCGATCCTGGGCGAGGCTTTGCTCGAGCCGACCCGTATCTACGTCAAGTCGCTGCTGCCACTGGTACGCAGCGGCCGCATCGCGGCGCTCGCCCACATCACCGGCGGCGGCCTGCTGGAGAACATCCCCCGCGTGCTGCCGGAAGACCTGCATGCAGTGGTCGACGCAGATGCCTGGCCGCAGCCCCGGCTGATGGCCTTTCTCCAGGCGCAGGGGAATATCGAGCCGGCGGAGATGGCGCGGACCTTCAACTGCGGTGTCGGCATGGCCCTGATCGTCCGCGAAAGAGATGTGAGTGACGTCTCGCAAGCTCTTGCCGACGCTGGAGAAACCGTCTTCCGCATCGGCCACGTGGAGCGAGGCCGGCGCGGCTGCACCGTCTCCGGCTCTTCCGGTACCTGGTCCGCCCGCGGCGCGTGGTCGGCCACGCACAATGGCTGAGCGGGTCCGGGTCGGCGTCCTCATCTCGGGGCGCGGCTCTAACATGATCGCCATGTCCGAGTACAAACGTCGAGAGGAGCGGTCCTACGACCTCGCGATTGTGGCCTCGAACGTGCCCGATGCGCGCGGCCTCGTCGTCGCGAAGCGGCTCGGCATCCCGACCTGGGCGCACAGCCACAAGGGCCTGGACCGCGCCGAATTCGACCGGCTCGTCGACGCCGAGCTGCGCCGTCACGGCGTCCAGGTGGTCGCCCTCGCCGGCTACATGCGCCTCCTCTCCGGCGAGTTCATCCGCGGTTGGGAGGGCCGGATCCTCAACATCCACCCGTCGCTGCTGCCCCTCTACAAAGGCCTCGACACCCACGCCCGCGCGATCGCCGCCGCGGACCAGTTCGCCGGCTGCTCCGTCCACATCGTCACCGAGGAGCTCGACGATGGCCCGGTCCTTGCGCAGGCGAAGGTCCGCATCCGCCCCCGCGACACGCCGGAGACCCTGGCCGAGCGGGTGCTCGACGAGGAGCACAGGCTCTATCCACAGGCGCTCGACGATTTCTGCAGGGGGCTGATCGCGCCGCCGGCGTGAGGCGGCTGGGTGGGAGCCGGGACGACCCGGCACTTGAACTCGTTACGGCTGCTTCCTTCCGGACCTGACCGGGTTGGCGAGAGCGCCGTCCGCCCGACTCCCGCGCCGCATATGGGCGATCGGCCTTTCCCGCGCAAGCCGCGACTCAGGCGAAGGTCTCCGCAACGAGACGTGCGACGGAGGCATGGGCGGCTGCACGGACCTTCCGCTCGGCAGTCCCTCCGCTCTGGTAGCAGGCGATGACGATCGGCGCGCCCCGCGGCCGCCACGCGACGGCGACGTCGTTAAGGGCGCCGTTCGCGCCGGTCCCGGTTTTATGCCCCACTCGCCAGCCCTCGGGGAGGCCGGCGGGGAGACGGTCCGGGCCGGGAACGGAGGTGCGCAGCCAGCGGACCAGGCGCTCGCGCGCGGCTGGGCTGAGGACCTCGCCGAGAACCATCCTGCGCACCACCCCTGCCATGGCGGCTGGCGTGGTGGTGTCGCGGGGGTCGCCCGACAGGTTGCTGTTGAGCGCCATCTCCTCGCGGTCAATCCGCGTCTCCGCGTCGCCCCAGGCGCGAAGCTGGGCCGTTAGCGCCTCAGGGCCGCCGATCCTGCGCAAGAGCAGGTTCGCGGCGCTGTTGTCGCTTTGCTGGACGATCGCGGCGCAGAGCGCCTCGATGGACAGGCGGCCGCGGGACAAATTCTGCTGCGTCACAGGGGAATTGTCGAGCGGCTTGCCGGGATCGAACTTCAGCTCGTCCCCCAGCCGGAGGACGCCGCGATCCGCCTGTGCCAGCACCGCCGCGGCCAGCGGAAGCTTGAACGTCGAAGCCATCGCATAGCGGCTGTGGGCGTCGATCCCGATCACCGCGGCCGAGCCGGTGTCGATCGCCGCCACGCCAAGGCGCCCGCCGGACCCGAGCGTCGCCCGGATCACCTCGAAGCGGGGGTCGGTATTTTCCTCCGGAACGGCCTGGGGCGGAGGCGCGGAGCAGCCGACGATGGCGGCGGAGGAGGCGGCGAGGAAGGTGCGGCGGTCGATCATCTCCCCTGCATATTGTGCGAAGCGCCCGGCATGCGCACCGTCAGTAATTCTAGCCGCTCCTCCAAGAAAATCTGGCAGGCGAGGCGGGAAGTACGGCCGACATTGGCCGCGAGGTCGAGCAGATCCTCCTCCTCCTCGCTCGCCGGCGGGAGCTTCGCGAAATCCTCGGCATCGACGATGACGTGGCAGGTCGAGCAGGCCATCTGCCCCTCGCACGTGCCCTCGAGCGGCTGCCCGTTCGCCTGGGCGACATCGAGGAGGCGCTCGCCGGGGGCCGCCATCACCTCGCGAACGTTGCGCCCGTCGGCGGAGACGAAGCGGACGAGCGTCACGCGGCCCAGCCCCGCTGCCGATCCGCCGCTTCGCCGATGAGACCGAGTGCCCGAATCAACTCCTCCTCGTTCGTGTAGCGGCCGAAGCCGAGGCGAATGCTCGAGCGCGATTCCCGCGGCGAAAGACCGAGCGCCGAGAGGACGTGGCTCGTCCGCCCCGATCCGCTCGCACAGGCGGAGCCGGCGGAGAAGGCGACCTGCCGCACGTCGGAGATGAGCCGGGCCGCATCGAGGCCGTCGCGGCGGATGTTGAGGTTGCCGCGGTATCGTCGCTCCTCTGCTCCGTTGAGAAGCCAATCGGGCAGCAGGCGGCGCGCGGTGGCCCAGAGGCGATCGGCGTGCGCCGCATCCTCCTCCCTCCGTCCCACCAGCAGCCGCGCCGCCTCGCCGAAGCCGACGCAGAGCGCCGGCGACAGCGTCCCGGAGCGGATGCCCCCCTCCTGGCCGCCGCCGTGGAGCAGCGGATCGAGCGCCACGCCCTTGCAAACCCACAGCGCCCCGATCCCCTTGGGGCCGTGCACCTTGTGCGCGGAGACGGCGACCATGTCGCACCCTTCGAGTGGGATCGGCACGCGGCCGAGCCCCTGGACGGCGTCGCACAAGAAGAGTGCGCCGGCCGCGCGCGCGATCCCGCCGATTTCAGCCGCGGGCTGGATGACGCCGATCTCGTTGTTGACGAGCATCGCGGCGACAAGCCCGGTGCGGCCGTCGACCCTCTCCCGAAGAAGATCGAGGTCAACGATGCCGTCGGCACCGACCGGCAGCACCTCGGTCTCGAACCCCTGCCCCGCCAGCCACTCGACTGTGTCCACGACACAGGCATGTTCGGTCGCCAGCGTGACGATCCTTCGCCGATCCTCGGGCAGCCGGGCGGCCGCGCCCTTCAGCGCCCAATTGGCCGCCTCCGTGGCGCCGGAGGTGAAGTAGACGCGGCCTCCCGCTCCTTCCGCGCCGAGCGCAGTGGCGACGCGCGTGCGCGCCACCTCGACGGCGGCGGCGGCCTCCCGGCCGACGCGGTGCGGGCTGTGCGGGTTGGCAAAGTTGGTCTCGATCCACGGGCGCATGGCCTCCGCCACCTCGGGCGCGAGCGGCGTCGTCGCCTGGTAGTCGAGGTAAATGGGCGCGGTCATGCAGCGCGTCGCCTCCCGGCGAGGAGTCGGTACTGATCGAGGAAGGCGTCGACGTCCGCCGCCGTCGTGCTCCAGCCGAAGCTGACGCGGATGACCTCGGAGGCCGCCCTCTCCTCCATCCCCATGGCCAGCAGCACGTGAGAAGTCTTGACGCTCCCCGACGAGCAGGCGCTGCCGGCGGAGACGGCGATGCCGGCGAGATCGAGGTGCATCAGCTGCGCCGCCGCCGATACGCCGGGCAGGCGATAGGCGCCGATCGTCGGCACGCGCGGCGCGGCGGCGGCGATGGTCTCACCGCCCGATTCGGAGATGCTTTGTTCCAGCCTCACCCGCAGGTCCGCAGCGTGGGTGAACCACGAACGGTTCGCTTCGGCGGCCGCGGCGAACCCCATGATGAGGGGGAGTGCGGGCGTGCCCGGTCGATAGCCGCCCTCCTGCCCGCCGACCGCCGCCAGGCTCGACCCGTCGCGGACGAGCAGGGCACCCACCCCCGGCGGCCCCCCGAGCTTGTGGGCGGCCACGACGACGAAGTCGGCCTCCGGGAGCGGCAGCTTGCCGGCGCCCTGCGCGCAATCGCAGAGGAGCAGCCCCCCCGCAGCCCGCACCTGCTCGGCGATCCGCCCTGTCGGCTGAATGACCCCAGTCTCGCTATTGACCTGCTGCACGGCGATCAGGGGGCGCTCGGATGCGGTGAGGAGCCGGTTTAGGTCGTCAATTTCCAGCGTCCCGTCGGTGCGCACCGGCATCATGTTGCCCGCCGCGGTGCAGCGGAGGACGGCGGGATGCTCGGTGGTGGAGGCGAAGCGTTCGCCCGCAGCCGCGCGCTGCATGACGATCTCGATCGCCTCGCTCGCGCCCGAGGTGAAGACCACCTTTCCGTGCCATCCGAGGGCGTTCGCGAGGCGCCGCCGCGCATCCTCGA
>DASVVY010000064.1:0-8499 GCA_036386335.1 Allosphingosinicella sp.
CGGCGCCCGCCGTCGAGGCGCTGGAGCTGCTGATGCGGCCGCTGATGGCGCTCGCCAGGCGGCTCGAGGCGGTGCTGGAGGACGCCCCCGACTGGCTGGATGCCCAGGCGCGCGCCCGTATCGAAGGCGCCATCGGCGGCCTTTCCTGGCGCACCCAGACGATCGCCGCCTGGGTCGCCCTCGTCGCCCGCATCGGCGGCCCCGCCGACCCGGACTTCGTTGACTGGATGGCCGTCGAGCGCGTCGACGGCCGCGAATATGATATCGGTCTGCGCCGCCACTGGCTCGATCCCACCCGCCCGCTCGCCGAGGCGGTGCTGAAGCCCGCCCACAGCGTCCTCGTCACCTCCGCGACCCTGCGCGGCGCCGAGACCTGGGACGCGGCCGAGGCGCGCACCGGCGCCTGCCACCTCCCCGGCGCCGCCCGCCGCTTCGAGGCGGAGAGCCCGTTCGATTATGCCGCGAGCAGCGAGGTGCTGGTCGTCACCGACGTCAAGCGCGGCGACGTCGCCCAGCTCGCCGGCGCCTATTCGCGGCTGATCGAGGCGGCCGGTGGCGGCACGCTCGGCCTGTTCACCGCCATCCAGCGCCTCAAGGCCGTCCACGCGCGCATTGCCGATCGCCTCGCCCGCGCCGGCCTGCCGCTCTACGCCCAGCACGTCGACCCGATCGACACCGGCACCCTTGTCGATATCTTCCGGGACGATCCTCGCGCCTCCCTGCTCGGCACCGATGCGCTACGGGACGGTGTCGACGTCCCCGGCGAATCGCTCCGCCTCGTCGTCATCGAAGGCGTGCCCTGGCCGCGGCCGACCGTGCTCCACGCAGCGCGGCGTGCGGCGGGCGGCGGCTCGGCCTATGACGACCGCGTGGTCCGCGCCCGCCTCGCCCAGGCGTTTGGGCGGCTTATCCGGCGGCAGGGCGACCGCGGCATGTTCGTCCTGCTCTCCGCCGCCACACCGTCCCGCCTCCTCTCCGCCTTCCCGCCTGGCGTGCCGGTGCGCCGCGTCACGTTACAGGAAGCGGCGGAGCGCGTGCGCCAGCGGCTTTCAACCGGGCGGGCTTTCGGGCATCAGGCGTCGCTGGAGAGGACGGCAGACGAGGCCGAATGAAGACGCTGACGCTGCTGCGCCACGCCAAGTCGGCCTGGGACGACGAGGTGACGCGCGATTTCGACCGGCCGCTCAACCCGCGCGGCCGTCGCGCGGCCCGCACCGTGGCTCGCGAGATGAAGGCGCTTGGCCTCGCCTTCGACCGCGTCCTCGCCTCCCCCGCCCGCCGCGTCGTCGAGACGCTGGAGGAAGTCGCGGCCGAGCTCGGCCCGCTGGAGTCTGCCTATGACGAACGTATCTACCTCGCCAGCCTCACCACCCTGCTCGACGTCGTGCGCGCCGCCGACGACGGCGCCGACCGCCTCCTCCTCGCCGGCCACAATCCCGGGATGGAGACGCTGGCCCTCACCCTAGCCCCCGCCGACGGCCACCCGCTGGGCCGCGAGATCGCCATCAAATACCCGACCGGCTCCCTCGCCGAGATCGCGCTTCCCGTAACGCGTTGGAGCGAGGTGGCGCCGGGCATCGGCGCCCTCACCCGCTTCATCCGCCCCCGCGACCTCGACCCGGAGCTCGGCCCGGAGGATTGAGGGGCTGGAGTCGGAGGCGCTCTGCTCTGCCCAGTACCGTCATGCCGGACTTGATCGGGCATCCACCTTTACGCCCGAAGAAGGAGATGGACCCCGGATCAGTCGAGGGTGACGACCGTCAAAGCCCTACGCAGCCGCGTCCTGCAGCGCCTCAGCGAGCAACTGCCGGAGCGCGCGGAGCTCCTCGACCGGAACCGCGGCCTGCGTCGCCGGCTCGGGAGCGGCGGCCGCCGGATGCGGCGCCTCGGCTTTCTCCGCCTCCCGACCCCCGCCGGCGAGGAGCTGCTGGACGCCCCGGATGGTGTAGCCGTCGCGGTTCAGTAGTGCGTGGATGCGGTGGGCGAGCGCGACGTCGGCGGGGCGGTAATAGCGGCGGTTGCCGGCGCGCTGCAGCGGCCGCAGTTGCGGGAACCGCGTCTCCCAATAGCGCAGGATGTGCTGCGGGATGCCGAGATCGGCGGCAAGCTCGCCGATGGTCCGGAAGGCCTGCTCGCTCTTGGCGCTCGCTTCGGCCATTGCGGGGGTCAGTCGCCCTCGGCGATACGCTCGCGCATGATCTGGCTGGCGCGGAACGTGAGGACGCGGCGCGGCGCGATCGGCACCTCGACGCCGGTCTTCGGATTCCGCCCGACCCGCTCGCCCTTGTCGCGCAGGATGAAGCTCCCGAATCCCGAGATCTTCACGTTCTGCCCTTCGGAGAGCGCGTGGCACATGTGGTGCAGGATGCGCTCGACGATGCCCGCCGATTCGGCGCGCGAGAGCCCGATCTCGCGATGCACGACATCTGCTAGGTCGGCGCGTGTGAGCGTCCCCGCGCTCGTCCGCCTGATGATACCGGCGTCAGCCATTGTTGCACTCCCCTCCCCCAAGGTCCTGACTCGCGAGCATAGTCCAGCTTGCCTCCCTGTGCAAATCGCGTCGCCGCCGTGGCGATTCTAATAGCGGACGACCGCCGCGCCCCAGGTGAATCCGCCGCCCATCGCCTCGAGGACGATGAGGTTTCCGGGCTTGATCCGCCCGTCCTTGACCGCCGTGTCGAGCGCCAGCGGCACCGAGGCGGCAGAGGTGTTGGCGTGCTGGTCGACCGTCACCACCACCCGCGCCGGATCGAGCCCCAATTTCTTTGCGGTCGCATCGAGGATCCGCTTGTTCGCCTGGTGCGGCACCACCCAGTCCACCTCTCCCGCCTCATGGCCGGCGGCCTCCAGCGTCTCGGTAAGCACGTCGGCGAGGTTGGTGACCGCGTGGCGGAACACCTCCTTGCCCTTCATCCTGAGCTTGCCGATGGTGCCGGTCGTCGAGACGCCGCCGTCGACATAGAGCAAATCGTTGTGCCGCCCGTCGGCGTGAAGCTTGGTGGCGAGGATGCCGCGATCCTGAACGTCCTGCGCCTGGAGGAGGATCGCGCCGGCGCCGTCCCCGAACAGGACGCAGGTCGTCCGGTCCTCCCAGTCGAGGATGCGGCTGAACGTCTCGGAGCCGATGACGAGCGCGTAGTCGGTCATGCCGCCCTTCAGCATGTTGTCGGCGACCGAGAGGGCGTAGAGAAACCCGGTGCAGACCGCCGCCACGTCGAAGGCGATGCAGTCGTTGATGCCGAGCGCGGTCTGCACCCGGGTCGCGCTCGCCGGGAAGGTCTGGTCCGGGGTGGCGGTGGCGAGGACGATCAGCCCCACCTTCTCCGCCGGCACCCCCGCCGATTCGAGCGCCTTCGCCGCCGCTTCGGTGGCGAGGGTGGCGGTGGTCTCGCCGTCGGCGGCGATGTGGCGCGCCTCGATGCCGGTGCGCTCGACGATCCACTCGTGCGTCGTCTCGACCCGCTCGGCGAGCTCGGCGTTGGTCACCCGCCGCGGCGGCAGCGCCGATCCCGTGCCGACGATGACCGAGCGCCGGCTCACTGCGCCGCGACCTGCGCGCGGTGGGCGGCGATATTGTCGAGGTCCTCGACGATCTTCCGGGTCAGGTCCTGGCGCACCATTCGCGCGGCGACCCGGATCGCGTTGGCGACGCCCTTGTCGTTCGCGCTGCCGTGGCTCTTCACGACGAGGCCGTTGAGGCCGAGAAAGACTGCGCCATTATGGTTGTTCGGGTCGAGATGATGGCGCAGCAGCTCGGTCGCCGGCCGCGAGATCAGGAAGCCGATCTTCGAGCGCAGCGAGCTGGTGAAGGCGCGGCGGAGGAGGTCGGTGACGAACCGCGCCGTCCCCTCGAGCGACTTGAGAGCGATGTTGCCGGAAAATCCGTCCGTCACCACGACATCGACCTCGCCGCGCGACAGCTTGTCGCCCTCGATGAAGCCGTCGAAGCGCATGCCGAGATAGTCGGCGTCGCGCAGCACCGCGGCGGCGTCCTTCAATTCATCGGTGCCCTTCAATTCCTCGGTGCCGATGTTGAGCAGCTGCACCCGCGGCCGCTCGAGGTCGAGCACCACCCGGGCGTAGGCGGCGCCCATCACCGCGAACTGGACGAGGTTGCGTGCGTCCGATTCGGTGTTGGCGCCGAGGTCGAGCATGACGAGGTCGTTCTCGCCCAAGGTCGGCAGCAGGGCGGCGAGGGCGGGGCGGTCGATGCCGGGCATGGTCCGCAGCGCCAGCTTCGACATCGCCATCAGCGCGCCCGTATTGCCCGCAGAGACAGCGGCATTGGCCTCGCCGCTCTTCACGGCGGCGATGGCGCGACCCATGGAGGTCGTCTTGGCGCGCCGGATCGCCTGGGTCGGCTTGTCCTCGGCGGTGATGATCTCCGCGCAGTGGACGATCTGGGTGACCGACGCGAGGTCGGCATGCTTGGCCAGCTCGGGCTGGACCCGCGCTTCATCGCCGAACAGCAGGAAGGAGAGGTCGGTGCGGCGGCGATAGGCGAGCGCGGCGCCGGCGACCATCACCTCGGGGCCGATGTCGCCACCCATCGCGTCGATTGCGATACGTGGCGCGCTGCCCACCGGCCGTGTCTCCTGTAAGCTCGTGCGGAGCTCTTGCCTTACGCCTCGACCGGCCGGATTTCACGCCCGTTATAATGGCCGCAGCCGGCGCACAGATTGTGCGGCAGCCGCAGCTCGCCGCAATTCGGGCATTCCTGGTAATTGACCGGCTTCAGCGCGTGATGGCTGCGGCGCATGTTGCGCTTCGACGGCGAGGTTTTTCTCTTCGGGACGGCCATCCTGGCACCTGTTCCAATTCAATAGGTTCGCGATGTGGCGAGCGCTGGGCCAATGGTCAACGGCTTGGTCGGCCGCGGGCCATGGCGGCCGGGGATGCTCGCGCGTGAGCGGAGCCGCCTATACCGATTTCGGCCGCGGTTGCAAGGCCGCGGGCGAGAGCACTCGCCGGGTTAGGGCGCGGCCCCCCGTCCGCCGATCTTCTCCAGGATCGCGAGGCTTCCCGGATCCTTCGCCCGGTAGCGCAGCGCAGCTTGGGCTTCGCGCCGCGCGCCTTCGACATCCTTTCCGGCCAGCAGCGCCGCGGCGAGGTCCCGGCGGACGGGATAGTACCAGGCCGGCGGATCCGCGATCGACGCGAAGTCGTCATTCTCCTGGAGCTTCGCACCGGCGCGGAAAGCCGCCGCCGCCTCGGCGTGGCGCTGCTCCATCATCGCCGCCCGGCCATTGAGGACGTCGCGGGCGATGGCGGTCATCTGCTGGGCCTGGAGCGACCCGTCCTCCTTGCCGTGCGCGCCTGGGACGCCCCGGATCGCCTTCGCCTCCGCCCGCACCCCCGCCGCATCGCCCTTCCGCGCAAAAGCCTCGCCGCGCGCATAATGCCAGGCCGCCAGCAGGAAGGGCCCCTTCGGCGCCGGCAGCGCCAGCACCTCGGCGGGATCGGTGAACAGGGCCATCCCCGCATAGCCGCTCGCCGCCATCAGCTGCTGGAAGGGAGTGGCCGTTTCGCTCGACTGCGCGCGGGCGACGAGTGGCCGGGCGAGCGCGAGCGCCGTCTTCGAGTCGCCCGCCATCAGCGCGCCGCCAAGGCCGAAGGTGACGTTGTGGGCGTGGTAGGGAAGTCCCCAGACTCCGTCCGGCGGGGGCAGCCCGAGGCGCTTCGCATTCTCGATGCCGAGCTCGACCGCCCGCATGTTGGCGTCCGCGGCGTCCTGATAGCGCCCGACCCAGTAATAGGTGTGACTCGGCATGTGCACGAGGTGGCTCGCCCTCGGCGCCAGCGCAGCGAGGCGGTTCGCATAGGGCTCCGCCTTCGCAGGCGCTCCGGCCATCTCCGTTGCGTGGATGTAGAAATGGATGGCCGGGGTGTAATCGGGGTCGCGCTTCAGCGCGCCCTCGAGCAGCGGGATCGCCTTGGCGGCATTCCGCGCCTGCTCCTTGGGGGTGTCGCCCATGGCGATCAGCGATGCGTCCGCGGCGATCGTCGCGATCTCCTTGTCTTCGGGATGGCGGGCCGCCAGCGCCGCCATCGATTTCGCAAAGGCCCGATCGCCGCGCTTCCCGCCGCCGTTGCGGTACCGCTGCTGGAGGGCGCGGATGAGCTCCCGCTCGCGCTCGGTGCCCGAGCGGGCGGCGAGCGCCGCAGCCCGGTCGGCGAGCGCTGCCAGCGGGGCGATCTCGGCGCTGGTCTTTGCGTAGTTGATCGTGGGCCCCGAGGCCCAGGCCTGCCCCCACAGGCACATTGCGCAGCCGGGATCGAGGCGCACCGCTTCCGCCATCGCCTCGATGGCCGCCTTGTGGGCAAAGGCATGCGCGAGCTGCATCCCGTTGTCGAAAAAGGCCTGGGCGCGGCTCGCCCGCGCGGTGATCGGAAAGCCGCCGGCGCCGTAGCCTTCGAGCAGCGTCGGCACCTGGGGGGCCGCCATGTCGCCATGGCTCGAGCCTCCGCTCCCGCTGTGGGCGGAGCCGGCGCCCGGCGGCGGCGTCTCCGGCGCCGCAGCCTGCGCCGACGCCAACGACGCGATCGCCAGCAGCATTCCGTTTATGATCGGCATGAAAGCTTCCCCTCGCCAGCGATTCGCTACCACAGCGGCCCATCGGCGGCCATGCGGGCGTGCCGGTGACGGTCCGCGCATCTTACAAAAGGCGCAAGGCCTGATAAGCTCCGGCCACGGGAGCTGTCGCCGGGGGGCACCCACCCGCTGGACGCAGCTCGCCTGTTGAATGAGGGGACACCGCAGATGACGACGCTTCCGATCACGCTCACCGCCGCCGGCGCCGCGGTGCTGATCAACATCTGGCTCGGCGTCCGCGTCAGCCAGCTGCGCGTGCGCCACAAGGTGTCGGTCGGCGATGCCGGCAACGAGCGCGTCGCCTGCCGGATGCGCGCGCAGGCCAATTTCGTCGAATATACCCCCTTCTTCCTCATCCTCCTCGCGGTCATCGAGCTCGCCCGCGGATCGCAGCAATGGCTGTGGTGGGTAACCATCGCCTATGTCCTCGGC
Source organism: Allosphingosinicella sp. (assembly GCA_036386335.1). Taxonomy (GTDB): domain Bacteria; phylum Pseudomonadota; class Alphaproteobacteria; order Sphingomonadales; family Sphingomonadaceae; genus Allosphingosinicella. The sequence continues at coordinate 7,025 of DASVVY010000064.1, forward strand.
CGCCTCGTCCACCCCTTCGGCATGGACCGCCCCGCCCCCAACCCGCTCCGCATGGTGGGCATCCTCGTCACTTGGCTCGTCCTCGCCGGCCTCGCCGCCTACGCTCTCGCCATCCCCTATCTGGACCGGGCGAAGGGGCCGACCATCCACTACGCGTCGGCCGAGCTCCTCTCCCGCTAAGCCCGCGCCAGCACCTGATCGCCGACGAACGGGTTGGAGCGCCGCTCCGCCGCGAAGGTGCTGACCGGGCCGTGGCCGGGGACGAAGGTGGTGTCGCCGCCCAGCGGCCAGAGCTTGCCGGTGATCGCGTCGATCAGGTCCTGGTGGTTGCCCATCGGGAAGTCGGTCCGCCCGATGGAGCCGCGGAAGAGGACGTCGCCGACAATGGCGAGCTTCGAGGCGGGATGGTGGAAGACGACGTGCCCCGGCGTGTGGCCGGGGCAGTGATAGACGTCGAACACCAGCTCGCCGACGCTCACCGTGTCGCCATTCTCCAGCCAGCGCTCCGGCTCGAACACCTTGCCGGTGATCCCGTAGCTGCGGCCGTCATCCTCGAGCCGGGCGATCCAGAAGCGGTCGTCCTCGTGCGGCCCCTCGATCGGCACGCCAAGCTCGTCGGCGAGGATCCGCGCCGATCCGCAATGGTCGATATGACCGTGGGTGAGGAGGATCTTCTCCACCGTCACCCCTTGCGCCGTCGCCGCGGCCTCCAGGCGGTCGAGGTCGCCGCCGGGATCCGTGAAAGCGCCGCGCATCGTCTTGGTGCACCAGAGGAGCGTGCAATTCTGCTGGAGCGGCGTCACCGGGACGATGACGGCCTTGAGGGGCGGGTTCGACATGGCGGCCGAGATGGGCCGGCGGCCCCCGCCTTGCAACCGCCTCAGTGCTGGTCGGCGCCCATCACCTCATATTCGAACAGGCGGTAGCGGTAGCGCTGCTGGCCGCGGATGTTCGCGGCGATGCGACCGTGGAGATTGTCGTCCCAGCGGCCCCAGCGTTCGATGAAGGCGCCCGCCGCGGCGCGGTCGCCATTCTCCTGGATGGCGAGGACCTGCTTCAGCAGGTCCCGCACCGTCTCGTGATATTTGCCATAGTCGATGGCGAGCTTCACGGTCGCGGGGTCGAACCGCAACGCGCCGCGGTCGAGGAACCAGTTCCACTGCATCAGCTGCATCATGTTGTACGGCTGCTCGCGCCGCGGCCGGTTGTTCTGCAGCATGCGCAGCACGCCCGACGCGTAGAGCGAGCGGAGCTGCTCCTCGCTGTAATAGGCCCGCTTGCGCAGCTCCTTCGCCACGAAGAGGGACACCAGGTCCGCCTTCATCTCCTCGATCAGGTTCGCGTCGGCGCCGAGCGCCTCGTCGAGCGTCCGCCCGTCCCTGGTCACGTCCGGGCCGAGATAGTGACCGACCTCATGCCAGAGCGTGCGGTAGAAATTGGCGTCCGCGCTGAGGTGGCCGGCGAATTCGGGCGCC
>DASVVY010000065.1:0-16325 GCA_036386335.1 Allosphingosinicella sp.
GCGGACGAAGACAGCGTGCCGTTCGCGCCGACGCCGGTGAACACCGTCCGGTCGAGCATGATCGTGTCCTCGGCGACCGAGAACGAGTCGATCCTGTCGACGTTCTTCGTCGCGCTGAGGGCGGTGTCGAAATAGAAGTCGATCGAAGCCGTGCCGGTCAGCCACAGCTCCTCGACATGCTGGCCGGCAATGCTGAAGCTCGCCGACGCGAACACGCGGTCATAGCCCGCGTCGGCGCCTTCGAGCACCGTGTCGCCGCTGCTGTCGACGTAGTAGATGTCGTCGCCCTTGCCGCCCATCATGAAGTCGTTGCCGAGCTCGCCGTAGAGGACGTCGTTCTCGCTCCCGCCGTCGAGCACGTCATCGCCTGCCCGTAAGCGTCTAGAGCGGCACGGCTAGTCGCCTGGCGACGGCGGGCGCGCTGATGTCAGGCGATGGGCGGTGCGTGCCGTTCCCTCAGCGCCCGCTTGTCGATCTTCCCGGTGCCGAGCTTCGGCAGCGGCTCCGCGACCATCCAGACGTGCGCGGGAAGCTTGAAGCGGGCGAGGCGCACGCGCAGGAAGTCGAGCAGCTCATCTCGCTTCAGATCGCCCTCCTCGCACCACACCGCCGCCGCGGGGACCTCGCCCAGGCGGTCGTCGGCGACTCCGAAGACCGCCGCTTCCGACACCGCTTCGTGCGCATAGATCGCCGCCTCGACCTCGGCGGCGCTGATATTCTCGCCGCCGCGGATGATGATCTCCTTCTTGCGGTCGACGATGAAAAGATAATCGTCCTCGTCGAGATAGCCGACGTCGCCGGTGCGGATGTAGCCGTCGGAGGTGCAGGCCGCGGCAGTCGCCGCCGGGTCGCGCCAGTAGCCGCGTATGTTGGCCGCCGAGCGGATCGCGATCTCACCCGTCTCGCCCACGCGGAGGTGGCGGTCGCCGTCCCCCAGAATTGCCAGCTCGACCATCGGGCGGTGCGGCCTCCCGGTGGAGGCGGGCTTGGCAGCGTAATTCTGCCAGATATTGCCGCAGCCGACCGCGTTCGTCTCGGTGAGGCCGTAGCCGAGCGCCGGCTGGGCGCCGCGGAACGTCTCCTGCAGCCGCTTGACGTGCGCCACCGGCCGCGGCGCGCCGCCTGCGGCGATGTCGGTCAGCGAAGAGAGGTCGTAGCGGTCGTGGTCCGGGTGATGCATCAGCTCGAGGCTCATCGTCGGCACGCCGACGAAATAGGTGATCCGCTCCTTCTCGATGAGACGGAGCGCCTCGCCCGCATCCCAGCGAGGCATCAGCACCATGCCACGGCCGATGACGAAGCTGTTCAGCATCACCGGCACCTCGCCGGTGACGTGGAACAGCGGGACGCTGACCAGCGTGCGCGGCGGCCCCGGCGGCCGGCCCTCGCTCTCCAGGATGCGGCGCAGCGTGATCAGGCTTGCCGCATAGGTATAGGCGCCGGTCGTAACGGCACGGTGGGTGGAGACGGCGCCCTTCGACGATCCGGTCGAGCCGGAGGTGAAGAGGATGGTCGCGTCATCCTCCTCTCCGACCGTCGGCAGCTCCGCGTCCGCCCCGCCGGCGGCGAGCAGCGGCTGGAGCGCCTCGTCCAGCGGGCGTTCGACATCGAGCACCACCGTGCGGAACGGATGCCGCGTCGCCTCCACCCGCCGCCCGCGCGGATCGTCGCAGAGGACGAGCGAAGGCTCGGTGAGGCCGAGGGCGTGGCGGAGCTCGTCCGGCTGCCACCAGCCGTTGATCAGGGTCGCCACCGCGCCGGTCTTGACCGCGCCCATGTAGCTCACGATCCAGCTCGGGCAGTTGCGCATCGCGATCGCCACCCGATCGCCCTTGCGGATGCCGAACCCGCCGGCGAGCGCCCGCGCCACCGCGTCGGCCCGCGCATTGAGCTCAGCGAAGTTCAGCCGCTCATCGCCGGCAACGACTGCTTCCGTGTTGGCGTGGAGCGCGCAGAAAGCGTCGAACAGGCCGGGAAGGGTCGGCGGAAGGTTGGTGACGACCGCACGCCCCTCGCGGTCCTCACCGAAGGCGATGAGGCCGCCCGGACCGCTGACCTCGGCCAGCACCGCGTCGAACTTGCGGTCGAGCTCGCTCGGCATCACCTCTCCTCGGCCTTTGCCTTTCCTCTCCGTCCACTTAATAGGGCATGACGCCGGAGGGGAAGCCTTGACGCACGCCTTACTTACATCTTTGTCGGTTAGCGCCGACGCGATCCAGTTCAACAGGCTCGGACTCAGCCCCATCCTGTTCGAATATGGCTGGTTCAAGATCCGCTGGTATTCGCTCGCCTACCTCGCCGGGATCCTGATCGGCTGGTGGTACCTCCTGAAGCTGATCGCCCGCCCGGGCGCGCCGTTGGCCCGGCGCCACGCGGACGACATGGTGTTCTACGCGACGCTGGGCATCATCCTCGGCGGCCGCCTGGGTTACGTCCTCTTCTACAAGCCTGGCTATTATCTCGCGAACCCGCTCGAGATCGTTCAGCTCTGGGACGGTGGCATGTCGTTCCACGGCGGCGTCATCGGCACCAGCCTCGGCATCATGTGGATGGCGCGCAAGCACGGCCTCAACTGGCTGCGCGTCCACGATTACGTCGCCTGCTGCGTCCCCTTCGGCCTGTTCTTCGGCCGCCTCGCCAATTTCGTGAACGGGGAATTGTGGGGCCGCGGTCCCGCCGACGTGCCGTGGGCGGTGCGCTTCTGCGAGAATATGGACCGCGTGCATTGCCTGCTCGGCCCGCCGCGCCACCCGAGCCAGCTCTACGAAGCGGCGCTGGAGGGTATCCTCCTCTTTCTCGTCCTCTGGTTCCTGTTCTGGAAGACGGAGGCGCGATACCAGCCGGGCAAGCTCGTCGGCACCTTCCTCCTCGGCTACGGCCTGTGCCGCTTCACGGTAGAATTCTTCCGCCAGCCCGACGAGCAGCTGACCTGGCTCGCCGCGCAGACCGGCCTCAGCATGGGCCAGTGGCTGACCGTCCCGATGATCCTCGGCGGCGCCTTCCTAATCGCGACCGCCAAAAGCCGGCGGCAGCGGGTCGAGGGGACGTCGGGAACCGAGAGCGTCGCCTGACGCTGTCCCTCCCGCGGGAGATGCTCATGCCGAGCCAAAGCCTGGCCGAACGCCTCCGGCGCGTGATCGCCACCAGCGGACCGATCTGCGTCGCCCATTACATGGCTGAGGCGAACGCCCATTATTACGCCACCCGCGACCCGCTCGGCGTCGCGGGGGACTTCACCACCGCGCCGGAGATCAGCCAGATGTTCGGAGAATTGGTCGGCCTCTGGCTGGCCGACCTGTGGGACCGCGCCGGCCGCCCGGAAAACGTCGCTTATGTCGAGCTCGGCCCCGGCCGCGGCACGCTCGCGGCGGACGCGCTCCGCGCGATGCGCGCCGCCGGGCTGGAGCCGCCCGTTCACTTCGTCGAGACCAGCCCCGTCCTCCGCCGCGCGCAGGCGGAGCGGGTGCCGCACGCCGAATGGCACGACGACATCGCCTCGCTTCCCAGCGGCGGACCGCTGCTCGTCGTCGCCAACGAATTCTTCGATGCTCTCCCTGCCCGACAGCTCCTCGCAACCGGCAGCGGATGGCGCGAGCGGCTGGTAGCCTCGACGGAAAACGGCTTCGTCCCTGCCGCCGGACCGCCCGTCCCCGCCAGCGCTATTCCCGAGCACATCCGCGCGGCGCCGGCGGGCACGGTGCTAGAGACGTCCCCGGCCTCGCTCGCGATCGTGCGCCAGCTCGCCCACTGCATGCATATGCGGGGCGGCGCGGCGCTGATCGTCGATTACGGTCACGACCGCACCTCCGCAGGCGAGACGCTGCAGGCGGTGGCGCTGCATGATTATGCAGACCCATGGATGGAGCCGGGGGAGCGGGACCTGACCGTCCATGTCGACTTCGAGGCCCTCGCCGCCGCCGCCAGGGACGCGGAAGCGCGGGTTCACGGGCCGGTCGGCCAAGGGCAGTTCCTCACCGCCCTCGGCATCGACGCGCGGACCGAAGCTCTCGCCCACGCCGCGCCGGGCCGCGCCGACGAGCTGGCGGCGGCGCGGAGGAGGCTGGTGGATCCTTCGGAAATGGGGACCCTCTTCCGGGTTCTCGCCCTCCTCTCGCCCGATTGGCCAGCACCGGCGGGGCTGCCATGACCGTCAGCTATCGCAACGCACGGCCGGACGACGCGGCGGTTCTCGCCGACCTCCACCGCCGCGCTTTCGTCGAGACCTTCGGCCACCTCTACGGCCGCCGCGACCTCGACGCGTTCCTCGCTCAGCTCACCGAGGAAGGCTTCCGCGACGAGCTCGCCGACGCACGCTACGAAGTCCGCTTCGCCGAGGCCGAAGGGGCTCCGGTCGGCTTCGCCAAGCTCGGGCCCATCGGCCTTCCCGTCGATCCTGTCCGCCCCGCGCTGGAGCTGAAGCAGCTCTACCTGCTCAAGCCCTGGCAGGGCCGCGGCATCGCCGACGCGCTCACCGCCTGGCTCCTCGAGCGCGCCCGCGCCCGCGGCGCCGAGGAGCTCTACCTCTCCGTGTGGTCGCAGAACGGCCGCGCGCGCCGCTTCTACGAGCGCTACGGCTTCGTCTTCTTCGCGCCCTACGCCTTCATGGTCGGCGACCAGGCCGACGAGGACGAGATCATGCGCCTGTCGCTGGAGCCCGCGCAATGAATGTCGAGGCGATAAGCGCGGTCGCCCTCGCGGGCGTTCCCCACGGCTTCCTCGGCCGCCGCGGCGGCGTCTCGGAAGGGGTCTGCGCCGGCCTCAACGTCGGCCTCGGCTCCGACGACGCCCGCGACGCGATCCACGAGAACCGCCGCCGCGCCGTGGAGGCGGTGGCGCCCGGCGCCCGGCTGGTCACGCTCCACCAGGTCCATTCGGCCGATGCGCTCACCGTCACCGAGCCTTTTCCCGACGACGGGCGCCCGCACGCCGACGCCATGGTCGCGGATCACCCCGGCCTCGCGCTCGGCATCCTCACCGCCGACTGCGCGCCGGTGCTGTTCGCGGATGCGGAGGCGGGCGTCGTCGCCGCCGCCCACGCGGGGTGGAAGGGGGCCTTCAGCGGCGTCGTCGAAGCCACCGTGCGGGAGATGGAGCGGCGCGGCGCCTCCCGCGCCCGCATCGCCGCCGCCGTCGGGCCCTGCATCGCTCGCAAGTCCTACGAAGTCGACGAAGCCTTCCTCCGCCGCTTTGCCGAGGCGGACCCGGAGAATGAGCGCTTCTTCGCCCTGGGCCGCGCCGGCCACCACCAGTTCGATCTCGAAGGCTATGTCGTCTCCCGCCTCGCCGCCAGCGGCCTCACCCGCATCGAGGCGCACGGCGAGGACACCTACTCGCAGCCCGACCGCTTCTTCAGCTATCGCCGCGCCACCCATCGAGGCGAGCCCACCTACGGCCGGCAGATCAGCCTCATAGCTCTCCCTTAGACTACTCACCGACGACCAGGCCGCCGCCCCTCCACTCTGGCGCCTCTCCCCACCGCGTGCCATCACCGCGCTGCAGACGGGGAGGGGCAGCAGGAATGGCCGAACGCTGGGGCCTGTGGGGCGGACTGGCGGCGTTCGCCGCGATGCTGCTCGTGCCGCCGCCGGCCGCAATGCCCCTCCCGGCCTGGCAGACGACTGCGATCGTGGTGCTGATGGCGACGTGGTGGATGACGCAGGCGCTGCCGCTCACCGCCACCGCCCTCATCCCCTTCCTCGCCTTTCCGCTGTTCGGGATCATGGACGCCAATGCGGCGGCGGCCTCGTATTACTCGCCGATCCTGTTCCTGGTCCTGGGCGGCGCGATCATCGCCCTGGCGATTGAGCGCACCGGCCTCCACCGCCGCCTCGCCCTTGCCATCGTCGCGCGCGGCGGCGGCTCGCCGGCGGCGATGCTCCTCGCCTTCATGACCGCGACCGCGATCCTGAGCTTGATCGTCTCCAACACCGCGACGACTCTGATCATGATGCCGATCGCCGTCGCCGTCCTCAAGGCGGCGAAGATCGAGCCGGGGGAGACCGGCGGCTTTTCGGGCGCGCTCGCCATGGGCATTGCCTTCGCAGCGTCGATCGGTGGTCTCGGCACCCTCGTCGGCTCCCCCACCAATGCGATCGCCGCCGGCATCGTCGAGCGCACCACCGGCCTCAGGATCGATTTCCTGACCTGGGCCATCTACGGCATGCCGCTGGTGATAATCGGCATACCGCTGTGCTGGCTGGTGCTGATGAAGGTCCAGCGCGTGCAGCCGACGGACTTCGATCCCGCCGCCGCCCGCGCCGGCATCGGCGACGCGGCGCCCTGGTCGACCGCCGAGAAGCGCCTCGTCCCTCTGATTGCCGCGGTCGTCGCGGCCTGGGTCGCGCTGCCCTTCATTACGCCGCTGCTGCCGAAGGATTCCCTAACCGACGGCACTATCGCGGTCGCCGGCGCTCTCCTCCTCTTCGTCCTCCCCGACGGCACCGGCCGGGCCATCCTCAACTGGGAAGAGGCGAACCGCGCGCCGTGGGGCGTGATCATGATGTTTGGCGGCGGCCTCGCGCTCGCCGCCGGGATCGGCGAATCAGGGCTCGCCCAGTGGCTCGGCGCCGCGTTGCAGCCGCTCCGCCACGTCCATCCGCTGCTGGTCGCGCTGGCGCTGGTTGCGATCGTCATCGTCATCACCGAGTTCGCGTCGAACGTCGCCACCGCGAGCGGCATCATCCCGGTCGTCGCGGGCGTCATCGCCGCCACCGGCATCGATCCCATCCTGCTCGCGCTTCCCGCCGCCTGGGCGGCGAGCTGGGGCTTCATGCTGCCGTCGGGCACGGGCCCCAACGCCATCGCCTGGGCCACCGGCCACATCGCCCTGCCGCGGATGCTGAAGGCCGGGCTGCTGCTCGATCTGCTCGGCGTGCCGCTGATGGTCGCCGTGGTCTGGCTCATCGCCCCACTTCTCGGCTAGGGCGTCCGCAACGAGTGCACCGCATCCGTTCGTGTCGAGCGAAGTGGAGACACCCCGCCGAGCGCAGCCGAGGCAAGGTTCTCGCTACGCTCGAATGGGTCTCTCGACTTCGCCTGGGGCGAACCGAGGGAGCTAGCTGAAAGGCTCAGAACATGCGCGACGAAGACGAATCGGACCTCACCGGCGCCGCCCCGCGGCGCCGCCCCAAGCCGGACGTGCTCGACGTCGGCGGACGGAAGCTGAAGCCCGCCACCCTGATGATGGGCCACGGCTACGATCCCGCCCTCTCCGAAGGGGCACTGAAGCCGCCGATCTTCCTGACCTCCACCTTCGTCTTCGAGAGCGCGGCCGCCGGCAAGCGCCACTTCGAAGGCGTCACGGGCAAACGCCCCGGCGGCGCGGAGGGGCTCGTCTATTCCCGATTCAACGGGCCTAACCAGGAGATACTGGAGGATCGGCTCGGCATCTGGGAAGACGCCGAAGAGGCCCTCACCTTCTCCTCCGGCATGTCGGCGATCGCCACCCTGTTCCTGACCTTCGTGCAGCCGGGCGACGTCGTCGTTCACTCCGGCCCGCTCTACGCCGCGACCGAAACCCTCATCGGCCGCATCCTCGGCCGTTTCGGCGTCAAGTGGCTCGATTTCCCCGCCGGCGCGACCGCCGGGGAGATCGAGGCGGTGATGCGACGCGCGAAGGAGATGGGCCGCGTGCCGCTCATCTACCTCGAAAGCCCCGCCAACCCGACCAACGCCCTCGTCGACGTCGAGGCGGTGGCGGCGGTCCGCGACGCGCTGTTCCCGGACGAGAAGCCGCCGATCGCCATCGACAACACCTTCCTCGGCCCGCTGTGGCAGCAGCCGCTGCGCCACGGCGCCGACCTCTCCGTCTACTCGCTCACCAAATATGCCGGCGGCCACAGCGACCTCGTCGCTGGCGGCGTGGTCGGCGCCAAGGCGCTGGTCGACCCGATCCGGATGATGCGCAACACCATCGGCACCATCACCGATCCGAACACCGCCTGGATGCTGCTCCGCAGCCTCGAGACGCTCGAGCTCCGAATGACCAGGGCCGGCGAGAACGCCGCCAGGGTCTGCGCCTTCTTCCGCGACCATGATAAGGTGGAGAGCGTCGGCTATCTCGGCTTCCTCGAGGATGGCAGCGACGCCCGCCAGGCGGACATCTACCGCCGCCACTGCACCGGCGCCGGCTCGACCTTCTCCCTCTATTTGAAGGGCGGCGAGGCGGAGGCGTTCGCCTTTCTCGACGCGCTGAGCATCGCCCACCTCGCCGTCAGCCTCGGGGGCACGGAGACGCTCGCCAGCCACCCCGCCGGCATGACCCACCTGTCGGTCCCGGAGGAGCGCAAGCGCGCGCTCGGCATCACCGACAATCTGGTGCGCATCTCGATCGGCGTCGAGGATCCGGACGACCTCATCGCCGATTTCGCCCAGGCGCTCGACGCCATCTGAGCGGACGAGCCGGCGCACCGTAGGCGCGCGTCCGCGACTTTGCCGGTTCGTTAACCATTAGCTGCCATGACCGGTCTGATGACCGTCGTTCCAGGCACACAGGGCAGGCTGAAGAAGCTGTGGGGGCATTCGCGCCTCCGGCTGCTCTTCTGGGTGACCCTTGCCGGGCTGGTCTTCGGAGCCCTCGAGCTCGGCGCACCGCTGGACGACAATCTGCGCGCGCTGCGCAACCACGCCCGCCACAGCCAGGCCACCGGGGACATCGTCCTGGTCGCCTATGACGACCGCAGCCTCGACGCTGTCGACAAGTGGCCGTGGCCGCGCCGCCATCAGGGCCAGCTGGTCGACAATCTGCGCACGCTCGGCGTCGCCCGCGTCTTCTTCGACATCGACTTCTCCTCCACCACCGAGCCCGCCGACGACGGAGCGCTCGACGCGGCGCTCGACCGCATGGGCGGCAGGGCGACGCTGGCGCTTCGCTTCGTCATCGATCCCGTCACCGGCGAGCGCACCGACAATTTCCCGGCGGCGAGGTTTCGCGACAGCGCGAAGCTCGCCAACATCAACGTCCCCTACACCGTGCAGGGCGTCGTCTGGAAAATTCCGTACGCCTTGTCCTACGGCGGCAAGGCCTATCCTTCCTTCGCATCCTCCCTCGCGCGCGCGTCGGGCGACACCGGCGAGATGTTCACCATCGACTATTCGATCGATCCTCGCAGCATCCGCGTCGTCAGCGCCGCAGACGTCATCGCCGGGCGAGTCCCGGCCAGCGTGTTCCGCGGCAAGGACGTGGTGATCGGCACCACCTCGCTGCAGCTCGGCGACATCTATTTCGTGCCGGGGCGCGGGCGCATGCCGGGCGTCTACCTTCACATTCTCGCTGCCGAGACCCTCAAGGCGGGCCGGCCCGCCGATCTCGGCTGGTTCCTGCCGCTGGCCTTCGCCATCGCCGTCGCGGGCAGCTGCCTCTTCTCACGCCGCTCCCGCTATGCCGTGGCGCTCTGGACAGGGGCCGTCGCCGCGCTCCTGTTTGCGCCGATCGCGCTCGAGGCGCACAGCCTCAATCCGGAGATCGTGCCGGCGCTGTTCCTCCTCATCGTCGCCGGCGTGGCGCAGGCCTGGCAGGCGTTCCGCCGCTCCTACCGCGACCGTTCGCGCATCAACGCGGCGACCGGCCTCCCCAACCTCAGCGCCCTGCGCGAAGACGAGAGCGCGGGGACCCAGATCATGGTGGCCGCGCGCGTTCAGAATTACGCGCAGATCTGCGCCGCCCTGCCCGCCGCGGACGAACGGACGCTGGTCGAGCAGATCGTCAGCCGGCTGACCGTCGGCGCCTCCGCGCTGACGCTGTACCAGGGGGACGAAGGCATCTTCGCCTGGCTCGCGGACCGCGAGATCGAGCCCCAGCTCGAAGCGCATCTCAGCGCCCTCCACGGCCTCTTCCGTAGCCCCGTCACCGTCAACGGCAACCGCTTCGACCTTGCCATCACCTTCGGCGTGGAGACGGGAAGCGGCCGCTCGCCCGCCAGCCGCCTCGGCGGCGCCCTCGTCGCCGCCGACGAGGCCGCGCGCGAATCGCTGCGCTGGAAGCGGTACGACCCGGCCGAGCCGGAAGCCGCCAAGTGGAAGCTCTCGATCCTCAGCCAGCTCGACTCGGCGATCGATGCCGGCGATCTCTGGGTCGCCTATCAGCCCAAGTTCGACCTTGCCGATCGCAGCATCGTCGGCGCCGAGGCTTTGGTGCGCTGGACCCACCCGCAGAAGGGCCCGATCAGCCCGATGGAGTTCGTCCCCGCCGCCGAGCAGAACGGGCGAATCGAGAAGCTCACCGAATTCGTCCTCGAACGGGCGATCCGCGCGGCGGCCCTGCTCAATCGCCGCGGCATCGACTTCAACATCTCCGTGAACCTCTCGCCCAAGCTCCTCGGGCGTTTCCCGCTGGAGGCGATCGTGGTCGATCTCCTCACCCGATTCGGCCTCTCCGGACACCATCTGACGCTGGAGGTCACCGAGACGGCGGCGCTGGCCACCGGCGCAGCGGACCTGGGCGCCCTCCACAATCTGAGGGAGCGCGGCGTCCGCATCTCTATCGACGATTACGGCACGGGCCTCTCGACGCTGGACTATGTGAAGCGGATTCCCGCGACCGAGATCAAGGTGGACAAGAGCTTCGTCCAGTCGATCGGCAAGAGCAACAGCGACAAGCTGATGGTCAACTCGACGATCCAGCTCGCCCACTCACTCGGCCAGAAAGTGGTTGCCGAAGGCGTGGAAGACCTGTCCACTCTTGAAACGCTCGCCGCGATGGGCTGCGATATCGCGCAGGGCTTCTACCTCGCAAAACCAATGACTTTCAAGGAGTTGATGCGTCTTCTCGTGAACGGAGGCGTGTCGCGGGCCGCTTAGGCAACGTTAACTGCTTGCTAATCATTAAGAAGGTGTTTACTTTCCCCAATTCGAGGGAACGCCGTCGCGGCGCCTCCTCGTGGTAGAAAAGGGGAAAGCTGTGCAGAAGAACACTCAACCCGTACGCGGCTTCTGGGACTGGGTCTGGGGATCCGGTTGGGGCAGCGCGGGCACCAAGGGCTGAACGCCTCCAACGAAAAACCCCGGCCCCGCCGGGGTTTTTCATATCCGCCGCCGCCGCCGCTCAACAAACCCTTGCCGCCGCCGGATCGTTACTAACATAGCATAACCTGCGCGCGGCCAAGCTGGATAAGGCCGCTTCTGCGGGATATTCCGCACCCCCGAGTCGTTCTGGGCCGGATGACCGAGCCCCGCCGCCCCCGCGCAATCCTGTTCGACGTCGACGGCACCCTCGTCGACACCAACCGCCTCCACGCCGCAGCCTGGCGCGAGACCTTCCTCGCCTTCGGAATCGACATCCCGCTCCCCGACATCGCCTGGCAGATCGGCAAGGGCGGCGACAATTTGCTGCCGACCCTGGCTCCGTCCCTCGGCGAATCGGAGCGCAAGGCGATGGAGGAGCATCGCTCCGCCCTGTTCAGGCGCGACTATCTCGCCCGCGCTGTTCCCTTCCCCGGCGTGCGCGACCTGTTCGAGCGGATCTACGCCGACGGCATCCGAATCGTTCTCGCCTCCTCGTCCGAGGCAAAGGAAGTCGCTTACCACCTGAGCCTCATCGCCTGCGCCGACCTCGTCTACGCCTCCACCTCGAAGGACGATGTCGAGCATTCGAAGCCGTGTCCGGACATCTTCGCCGCCGCCCTCGAAAAGGCCGGTGCGGCGGCGGCGGAGGCGGTGGTCGTCGGCGATTCGCCGTGGGACGTCAAAGCGGCCGCGAAGCTCGGCGTCGCTACCGTCGGCTTCCGCTCCGGCGGCTTCCCGGACGAGGCGCTGCTCGCCGAGGGTGCGGCCGCCCTCTACGACGGGCCGCGCGACCTCCTCGCGCGCTACGGCACCTCGCCCCTTGCCGCCGCTTATGCCGAAGCTTGACGACGCCGCCGGCGCCCTGCTCGAGGCGGACGCCCGCACCGTTCAGGCTGTCCAGCCCTATGCCGACTTCCCGCTGTTCGAGCGCCTCGCCGATATGGGCGACCAGCCGCAAATGCGGGTGCTCTGCGCGGCGCTGATCGGCGCCGGCGTCCTTGCCCGCGACCGCCGCCTGCTCAGGGCGGGCGTGCGCATGCTCGCTGCCCACACCCTCGCCACCTGGGGCAAGGATTTCGTCAAGCACCGCATCGACCGGACCCGCCCCCGCTCGCTCGACGGCGAGCCCAGCACCGACCACCGCCTCGCCCCCGGCCGCTCCGAGGAGAAGGAGGAGACGAGCTTCCCCTCGGGCCACGCCGCCGGCGCCGCCGCCGTCGCCCGCGCCTTCGCCCGCGAATATCCGGAGCATTCGGCCCCCGCGTCGGCCGCCGGCGCGGTCCTTGCCCTCGCCCAGATCCCGCGCTGCGCCCACTACCCGACCGACGTCGGCGCCGGCCTCGCCATCGGCCTCGCCGCCGAGGCCGCCGTCGATGGCGCCTTCCGGCTTATCCGCGTGAAGCGGAACCAACTCTCTTAACCTGAGTTAATAGCCGGTTGCCCCCGTCGGGGAGTGTAAAGCGTATGACCGAGCTTATTCGGCGCAGCCGCCTCGAGCGGATCGGCTGCTGGATGTCCGACAAGACTTCCGCCCTCGCCGCCCACCCGTATTCGCAGGTGGGCCTGCTCCTCTTCTGCGCCGGCTGGTTCGGCGTCGGGTGGGGCGTCGACCTGCTCACCGCGGGCCTCTCGATCCTCGCCATCACCCTCACCCAGATGGTGCTCAACCGCCAGGAGGTGCGCGAGGCCGAGGCGCATCGACGCGACCTCGCGGTCCACGCCAAGCTCGACGAGCTGATCATCGCCACCCGCGAGGCGCGCGACGAGATTGCCGGCATCGAGGAGCTCGAGGCGGAGGACATCGAGGCGCTGCGCGACGCCGCCAACGTCACCCCCCTCCCCCGCCCCGCCGCCCGCAAGGCCGCTCGCGCCTGAGCGCGCGGGCCGCCGTCCGCACCCCGGCACGGCAGTTGTGGGCCGTCGCCGGCTGAGGCATCATGCCGCCCCGCAACGGGGGAACCGCCATGTCCGCCAATCTCGACCTGATCCGCGGCCTCTACGAATGCTTCGCGGCCGGCGACGTCGCCGGCGTCCTCGCCCGGATGAGCCCCGACATGGTCTGGAACGAGGCGGAGAGCTTCCCCTATGCCGACGGGAACCCCTATGTCGGCCACGACGCCGTCGTCTCCGGCGTCTTCGCCCGCCTCGCCGGCGAGTGGGAAGGCTTCGCCGCTCTGCCCGAGGAATATCTCGACGCGGGCGAGGCAATCGTCGTCCTCGGCCGCTACCGCGGCACCTACCGCGCCACCGGCCGCGCGCTCGATGCCGAGATGGTCCACCTCTGGCGGGTGCGGGGCGGCAAGGCCGTCTCCTTCCGCCAGTCCACCGACACCCTCCAGGCCGCCCGCGTCACCGGCGCGGTCTGAGCCGCACCCCCTCGAAGGAGCCCTTACATCATCCGCTTCCGTCACATCTCCTTTGCCTCCCAGGTCAAGATCGTCCTCCTGCTGGCGCCGTTCACCGCCGTCGCCATCTTCCTCCTCGTCACGCTTCTCCAGTGGCTGCGGATCTCGCAAAGGCCGCTCGAACTCTCGGTGGGGGTGCTGGCCGGGGCCCTCCTCGGCAGCGTGCTGTTCGCGGGGGTGATCGCCATCATCCAGATCGCTGCGCTCGCACTGCTGCGGCTGCTGCCGTGGCGCGGACCGAGGTTGAACGTGGACGAGGACCGTCAGGCGGCCCGCGTCTTCGAGTGATGCGCGCGTCGCGCGGGCGCGGCTATCTTGCAGATGCAACGAGAGCGGCCCCGCCGTGAGGCCGCGACTGGTAACGGCTCGGCGGGATCGCGCTGGCCGTGGCCGCCCTCCACCACCGCACCTTCTGGAGCGACCCCCTCCTCGAGCGCCCGGAGACGCTGACCGACGCCCAGCTCCGCCGCATCCTCGCCTGGGGCAAGCTCATCCACCGCCCGAACAGCACCAACCCCAAAGGCGCGGAGATAGAGCACCGCATGCGCCTGGCCCTCGACGAGCTGAGGCGGCGGCGGGGCGTAGAGTAAGGATAGCTTTTGGATCGGCGGGGACAGTTACTGGCAACTGTCCCCATTCCCTACAGCCGCGGGTAGGGCCCGTCCTTTGGCATCGGCCCCAGCCCGTTCCGCCGGACCCGCACCGAAGCGGGATCGATCCGCCCCGTCTCCGCGTCACCGATCATCCACAGCGGGTCCCAGCCCGGCCCCGTCCTCCAATTCCCGTGCTCGTCTTCGTGGCCGCACGCATCCGGTCGGGCGTAGACGATCATCGCGATCCGCCGGCCGTCACGGCTCCACCGCCAGCCGGACGCGACGACGGAGGCGCCGCGGCCGAGGCAGGGGAAGCGGCGCACCATCTCCCGCGTCGCCTCGGCGAACACCGCGGAACGCTCGATCGCCGTCCCGTTGACGATCTCGAACACCCGCAGCCGGTCCTGGCTCGATCCGAGATAGTGGTTGACGAAGAACCAGTCGGAGCGCGACGACCAGAAGAGGACGAACGGCATGTGGTCGGCAAGATTGGGTATCTCGTCGAGCAGGTCGCCCTTGCCGTCGCTGAGGAACACATCGGCCTGCTCGTCGCGATCCCCGGTGCCTTTCTGAACGACGGCGAAGCGCCCGTCCGGGGAGCGGGACGTGCCGGGGCAGGTGTCGATGAACTGGTATCCCGGCCCGCCGAGCCCGTCCGCCACGTGCGAGCAATCGTCGTCGAGCGCGCCTCCCGGAAGCGCCGACGAAGCGCGTCCCTCCGCTGCCGGGGCCGGACGTTCCGCGGCGGCCCTCGCAGGCTGCGGCCCGGCGCCCTGCCCCGGCTTCGCATCCGCGCTCGTCAGCAGCAAGGCGAGGAGGAGGCCCCAAAAGGCCGAGGCGCGGCGGCGGATCATGCACCGATTGTGCGCCTCGATTCTCCCGTCGTGAAGGGGGAAGCGGCGGGGATCGAGGGGACGGCGCTGGAGGAGCTGCGGCGGCGGTGGGGGCTGGCTTCCCAACTCGCCAACCTGCTAGAACCCGCGCAACCGCCACTGGGCTCCAATCCGCCCACTAAGTAGTACGTAGAGGCGAGAGCCCATGACATCGGTCGGCCACAACACCCTCCGGACCCGCATCGAACTCCACCTCAGCTCCATGACCTACCACTATTACGCCCTCGACGAAGGCCGTCGCCCACTTCGGCGACTACGCCCACCTCCTCTACTGAACCTCGATCAGCCGCTCTCCCGACTGCAGCAGTCCCTCCACCTGCTCCCACCTCTCCTCCAGCCAAACCGCCAGTCGCCGGTTGCTCGCGTTGCCGCAGCGCAGCCAGAGGAAGGTGAAACGATCGGGAAGGCGCAGCAGCAGGAAGTCCTCGTCCTTGCTGACCAGCACCGCCCCATCCGCCTCCGCCCGCCCCGCCACGTCGGCGTCGGAAGCCCCCGCCATGCCGAGATCGAAGACGTGCACCGCCTCGTGCCCGCGCGCCTCCAGCCACCGGCAGAGCTCCGGGGGCAGCTGCGCGTCGACGAGGAACTTCATTCCGCCGCGTCGGGAAGGACGATCGGATGCCCCGCGGATGCGGCAGCGTAGGCGAGGCAGGCGCGCACGTCTTCAGCCGTGAGGTAGGGGAAGTCGGCGACGATCTCCGCCTCGGTGGCGCCGCCGGCCAGCATCTCGAGCACGTCGGAGACGCGCACGCGCGTTCCCGCCACGGTCGGCCGGCCGCCGCAGATGGCGGGATCGACGGCGATGCGGGGGTGGCCGGGAAGGGTCATTTCCGGTCCTTTAGCATAAGGCTAAAGTTCGGCCTATCCGAACCCATAGCGGTCGGCGCCTGGCGCGAACCCCACCCGTCACCCCGGACTCGATCCGGGGTCCACCTGCCGAGCGCACCATCCGAGAGACGAGATGGATGCCGGATCAAGTCCGGCATGACGAAGGATGTGAGACTTCCCTCACCCTCCGCGTCTCCGCGACCTCCGCGCCTCCGCGCGAACCCCACCCGTCACCCCAGCCTCCGCCGCGCCGACGGAAGGCAGAAGGCCGGACCCTTCCCACCCCCAATGTGCGTTGCTAGAGCGCCCGCCAAAATAGGACCGTTTCCGGACTACGCGCAAAACCGCTCCTGTCCAGCACTCGAAAGGCGCCTCGATGACCTCGGTCGGCCACGACACCCTCAACACCCGCACCGAACTCCAGGTCGGCTCGAAGACCTACCATTATTACAGCCTGGACAAGGCCGCCGCGGCGCTCGGCGACGTGTCGCGGCTTCCCTTCTCGATGAAGGTGCTGCTCGAGAATCTGCTGCGCTTCGAGGACGGGAAGACCGTCACCACCGACGACATCGCCGCGCTCGTCGCCTGGGCGGACAATCCGGCCG
>DASVVY010000066.1:0-18042 GCA_036386335.1 Allosphingosinicella sp.
TCCGCCTGCCCCTCGAGCAGGCCGGCGAGGAGCAGGCGGCCGCCCGCCTGCATCGCCCCCGCCACGGACGGCGCGAGCTCGATCAGCGGCCCCGCCAGGATGTTGGCGATGACGAGGTCGTAGGGGCCTCGCGCCTTAAGCGCGGCATGGCCGAGGCCGTCGGCGACGACCAGCTCCAGCTGCCCCCGGGCCCGGCCGACCGGAACCCCGTTCACCGCCGCATTCTCCTGCGCCACGTCGATCGCGACGGGATCGATGTCGGAGGCCGTAGCCCGCGCCGCCGGCCACAGCTCCAGCGCCGCGAAGGCGAGCAGCCCGGTGCCGGTGCCGAGATCGAGGACGTTCGAGAAGCGCAGTTCCGCGTCCCTGAGGCCGCTGAGCGCGATCAGGCAGCCGCTCGTCGTCTCGTGCTGCCCGGTGCCGAAAGCGCGTCCGGCATCGATCTCCAGCGCCACCGCATCGGGCGGCACGGAGTCCCGGTGCATCGGCGTGTGGACGAAGAAGCGCCCGGCGCGGATCGGCTCCAGACCCTGCTGGCTCACCGTCACCCAGTCCGCTTCCTCGACCCGTTCTACCGCCGCCTCGGCACCGGCGGCGCTCGGCACCAGGCCCTTCACCATCTCCACCATTCCCGTCGACGGCTCTTCCGCGAAATAGGCGTCGAGCCGCCATGCATCGGGCTGCGCGGGGTCGGCCTCGCTCGTCATCAGCACCGGCGGCTCGTCGAGCGCGGCGAGCGGCGTGAAATCCCCGGCGAGCGCCTCCGCCTCCGCCTTGGTGCAGGGGAGGCTCACCTTCCAGCTGACGGCCATCAGCCGATCTCGATCCGCCGGGACTGGACGACCTTCAGAGCGGGGATATCGACGATGCGGTAATAGAGGCCGAGCCTCTCCCGCACGAGCAGCCCGATCTGGGTGGGGCTGTGCATCCAGACCGTGTCGATCCCGTCGATGCCGCGCATGACCCATCCCTGCCGGGCGTCGGCGAGAGTGCCGACGAGCACGTCCTTCCGCTCCGGCTGCCCGCGCTGGTCGACGGCAAGCAGGTAATAAGCTGCCGGCGGTTCCTCGCCGCCTGCGGCGGCCGTCCCGTCAAGTCCCGCGCCGTTGGCGCCGCGGTTCGCCGCTTCGGCGCCGGCGGGCAGGAAGCGAGCCGTATCGATGTGCCGCTCGTTGTCGGGAAGGATACGCCGGCTCGCCCCGCTCGTCCTGTCGATGAGCAGGATGTTGCGGCGGTCGTCACCTCCTCTCGAATAGGCACTGGAGCCACCCAGCCCCTGCGACGCATTGACGTCGAGCTGGATCAGGTTCGTCCCCGGCAGCTCACGGGGCGAATCGACAGTGAAGGTGATCTCCTCCTTCGCGCCGGCGACCTTGGCCGGTTGGTAGCGAGGTTCGCCGGCAAGGAGGAATGCGGCGAGGCTGAGAGTAGCGACGATGCCGATCAGACCCACGGCCGCAAGAAGCCAGACCACCCAATGGGCGCGCGGCAGCCGCGAGCTGGATTCAGCGGACATAGCTCGCGCCGTTGACGTCGACGGCCGAGCCGGTCGCGGACGCGGGGGCATCGAGGGCCAACCAGCGGACCACCTCGGCCACCTCCTCGGCGGCGGCGATGCGGCCGAGCGGGATGTCGCTCAGGATCTGGGCCCCGCCGCGGGTGGCGAGATACTCCTCAGCCATCTCCGATCCGGTGAAGCCCGGGCAGACGGTGAAGGCAAGTATGTTCTGCGCCGCATAAGCGCGCGCAATCGACTTGGTCATTCCGATCATGCCCGCCTTTGAGGCCGCGTAATGCCAGTGCTGCGGGCTGTCGCCGCGATAGCCGGCGCGGCTGGACACGTTGACGATCCGGCCGCCGCCCTGATCCAGGAAGTGGCGCACCGCGAAACGGCAGAGCTCGGCCGCGGCGGTGAGGTTGACCCGCATGGTCCGCTCCCAACCCGCCGCCCAGGCTTCCGCGTCGCGCTCGATCGGATTGGCTTCGAAGATGCCTGCATTGTTGACGAGCACGTCGATGCGCCCCCCGAGTCGCTCCAGCGCCTCGTTCCAGATCGTCTCGGCAGCACCGGGCCGGTCCAGATCGGCGGCGATGCGGCCCGCGCCGCCAGCGCTCGAATGTCCGGCCAGCTTGTGCCCCTCGAGCGCCGCCACGATTGCTTTGCCGATGCCGCGGCTGGTGCCGGTCACGAGGATGTTGCGCTGGGTCATGCCGCCCGAATAGGCGCGGCGGCGGGAGAGGGAAAGGGCCGCCGGCGCGGCCCCGGCTACCCGTGCACGAGTTCCGGCTCGAGCCCGGCGAACACCGCCGGGCGGGAGAACAGCCGCCGCGTCCGCTGCAGATCGGAAAGACCGGCCAGCTTGAACGTGCCGAGCTTGAGTTCCTTCGGCCGCCGTCCGTCCCGTTCGACGGTCACCGCCCGCAGGTAGAGCTCACCGTGACGCGTGAACAGCGAATGGGGGGCGAGCACCGACTGGCCGCGATTGTAGGTGGCCGACAGCAGCACCTTGGCTGCGATCGCCGCTTCGATCAGCGTCTCGGCCTGATCCTGTTGAATTGTCAGCATTTCCGCCTTTCCTGTTCGCCGTCCAGCCGCAGCGGGGGCAGAGGCGATCGTCCGACAGCGCGGCATGGACGCCCCATGGGCGTCCCGGCGAGCAGCCGAGCCACCCGTCGCCGCGGCGGCGCCGCACCACGGGCTCCGCGGTCTCGGCGGGCTCCCCGCTGATCCGGAACGACTGGAGCATGACCTCCTCCGCACCTCACGCTGCACTGCAACATAGATGCCCCCGCGAAACGCTGTCCGGCAAGGGCGGGTTCGGGTGAAATATTCACGAAGGTTCGCCCAAGTGGCTCGCTCAGAGGAAGAACATCAGCCGCTGGGTCAGCCGCGGCTCTGACAGGCGCTCCTCGCCGTGGATCCATTCGCCCGCAATTTCGCCGGAATGGGGAATGAAGCCGGGATAGATGGCGAGGCGGTTGAAGCGGCCCTCGATCCGGCCGAGCGACCCCGCCCCTCCCGGCGCGGCGGCCGGATAGCCGTCTCGCGCGGCCGCACGCGTGCCCTGCTCCGGCCGGAAGAACAGCGTCCCGCCCCTCTCCACCTCGTTGAGGTAGATGAGGCCGAAGACCGGCACCGCATCGACATGCGGCCGGCGCTGCTCGGCGTGGAGCGTCTCAGGGCGTTGGTCGGTGATCGCGAAATCGGTGTCGATGCCCTTGATCGCGCCGGGCCGGCGGCCGTCCGGAGGCAGGCGCACGTGGGGTAAATAATGGCGGGTCACCAAAGCCAGGATGTTGCGCAGGAACGCGGTCAACGACGCGTCGTCAGGCGCAACGCGCGCGACGCGCCCCGGGTACATGGCCGGTGCCGGCTCGAACGGCAGCGCCAGGGCTTCGCGGCGGACCCGTTCCGGATCGCGATAGATGCCGTCGACGTAGAGGATCGGGATCTCTCCCGACAGGTAATCGAGTTCCGCGGTGGGCGCTCGGCCCAGCTCGAACAGAGTGTCGGCGTCGAGCAAGGCAGTCTCCGGAAAGCAGAACAGGCCCCGGAGATCGCGCAGGCGGTGCGGTACTGGGAGCGGGCGTGGCGTGGCTGCCATTGCTGCGCAACGCCAACCGAAATTGCCGATCACACTGACTGAGTACGTCACTCAGGCGGACGGCCGCTGTGGCGGCGACCCCGCCTCAGTTCCAGAGCTTCTCCTGAGCGGCCGCACGGGCGAGCGCGGGGGTGAGGAATCCCGCACGGGCCATGCGGTCCAGCACCTTGCCCCTCGCAGCAAGGGACTCAGGGCGATTGCCGGCGCGGTCGAACCGGCGGGCGTCCGGTGCATCGACGAGGGCGGCGAGATAGGCGGCCTGCCCCACCGTCAGCTCGCGCGCGGCCCGATCGAAATAGCGCCGCGCCGCCGCATCCACGCCGAAGGTGCCGCCGCCCATATAGACGTGCCGGAGGTACAGCTGGAGGATCTGGTCCTTGTCGAGCTTCGCCTCCAGGCGGCGGGACAGGAGGATCTCGCGCACCTTGCGCCGGACGGAGCGCGGCTCGCCGGCGAGCACCGTGACCTTGATCAGCTGCTGGGTGATCGTCGCTCCGCCCGATGGCTTTTCGCCGCCGCGGGCGGCGGTCTGGCCGATCGCACGCGCTATCGCCGCGGGATCGTAGCCGTCGTGGGACAAGTAGCGCCGGTCCTCGCCGGCGATGAATGCCTGCAAGACGTGCGGCGGGAGGTCGGCGGCGCCGCGCGCTTGCGCCCCCTCGGCGACCAGCGGTGCGAGGTCGGGGAGGCTGCCGCCGTAGAGCGCGAAGGGCGAAGCCGCCGCGGCGCTGAGGAGAAGGAACGCCGGCAGCAGGACCCGGCTCGCAGTCCCGAGGCCGCGGCGCCGCGTCTGGGACAGCGGCTGGCCCGCCAGCAGCCGCCGCGGGATCGACCAGGCGCTCGACACCCGCTCGACCATCTCGGCCGAGAGGCTGCGCCTGCGCGACAGCACCTCGGAGGCGCGGGCACGGGAGCCGAGCACGTCGGAGAGCGCCGCCTGCGACAGGCCCCTGCCGCGCATCGCCAGGCCGAGCACCTCGACCGGGTCGGGCTCCGTAGGGATGGTGCGCCGCTCATATTCGGAGGCGAGCACGGCCAGCACCTCGAGCCGGTCCGCCTCCAGCGTTCCGGGCGCCGCACCCATCAAGGCGGCGATCTCCTCGAGCAGCTTCGCGTGGTCTTCGGGCGTGCGGACCGGCTTCATGGGGATTCCTCCTCGATGGCCTCGATGCTCGCGTAGCGCGCAACACCGGCGGCTGGGCTGATCTCGACCCGCACTCGCGCGGTCCGAAGCTCGACGGTGGCGCCGGCGCTATCCAGCGCCGCGATCCTGCCCAGCGCGGCGGAGAGCCCGTCCGCGGGCGTCGCGGCGAGCAGCGCATGCAGGGCCGCCAGCTCGCCGTGGGAGCGCGGGTGCGTCGTCCAAAAGTCGCTCAGCAGCGTCGCTCCCACCACATACATGCCTCCTCCTAGCATGTACCCAATGGTGGGAACAAGACTTATTTGATCCCAAATATGGGAACGTCAAGCGTGCACACGGGTCAGCGCGGGCGCGCCCGGTTGTCCTTCGCCATTCTGTCGAACACGCCGCCGTCGGCGAAGAAGCGCGCCTGGGCGGCGCGCCAGCCGCCGAAATCCTTGTCGATGGTCAGCATCGGGATCTGCGGAAAGGCCGCCGCTCCGGCGCCGGCCGCCTGCGCGTCGCGGGGCCGGTAGAACTGGCGGGCGATGATCCGCTGCGCTTCGGGCGTGTAGAGGAAGTTCAGATAGGCCTGCGCAACCTGCATGGACCCGTGCTTCACCGCATTCCCCTCCACCACCGCCACCGGCGGCTCGGCGAGGATCGAGATGGAGGGGGCGACGATCTCGAACTTGCCCGGCCCGAGCTCCCTCTGTGCGAGCAGCGCCTCGTTTTCCCAAGCGAGCAGCACGTCCCCGAGCCCCCGCTCGACGAAGGTGGTGGTGGCGCCGCGCGCCCCGCTGTCGAGGACCGGCACATTGCGGAACAGGCGCCGGACGAAATCCTCCGCCGCCGCGTCGGAGCCTCCGGCCTTCCGGCCGTAGCCCCAGGCGGCGAGGAAGTTCCAGCGGGCGCCGCCGCTGGTCTTCGGGTTGGGCGTGATCACCTTCACGTCCGGGCGAACCAGGTCGCTCCAGTCGCGGATCCGCTTCGGATTCCCGGCGCGGACGAGGAAGACGATCGTCGAGGTGTAGGGCGCGCTGTTGTTCGGGAGGCGGGTCTGCCAGTCGGCCGGCAGGCGCTTGGTCTTTTCGGCGATCGCATCGACGTCGTAGCCGAGGGCAAGGGTCACGACGTCCGCCTCGAGCCCGTCGATCACCGCGCGCGACTGCTTTCCCGAGCCGCCGTGGCTCATCCGGAAGGTCACCCGCTGCCCGGTCTTCTCCTGCCATTGCCGCGCGAAGGCGGCGTTGATGTCGCGGTAGAGCTCGCGAGTCGGATCGTAGGAGACGTTGAGGAGCTGGATTTGGCCGCCCTTCCCCTTCGAGCCCTCGTCGCCGCCGGAACAGGCAGCGACTGGGAGCAGCAGGGGAAGAGCGAGCGCGAGAAGCCGCCGAGAGAGCATGTGAGCCTCCTCCGATGATCAGCCGGCTTCAGGACGCCCCCGCCGGCCGCCGAGAGAGCTTGCCGGACGCGGCGAAACTCAACTTCGGCGGTTGAGAAGAACGTGCGGCCGGCGCATTCGATCATTCGGCACGGCTCACGCCGCACTCGTTTCGGCGCGGGATCGATCCCAGCGGCGGTCAGCATCCAGCCGCGACGAGCGCCTGCGCGTAGGATGCGAGCGTCTTGCCCGCCTCGGCGCCTGTCGGGCCGCCGACATCGCGTTCGAGGACGGATGCGAGCTCGCTCATATATTGCGCCGCCTCCTGGGGGGAGAGGATGCCCTTGCTGACCAGCATGGCGAAGATCGCCGATGCCGTAATCGATTGAGCCTGCGCGAGTGCTGCGAGGGCGGCAGCGCTGCCGGGCTCTCGGGTGGGCTCCGGCTGGCTCTCGGGGGTGGGGCGGCGGTTGAACAAAAAGCTACTCATCTCGGTCCCTTCTCACGCGGGTGCCTTGTCTAAACACCGTGCGCGGACTTCGGGCCGAAACGACGTGCGCCGTGCGGCGCGCCGCAGCACCGCTCGACCGCAGGTGAGAGGGACGCAGACCGGCAGGGGGAAAACCAAGGCCCACATGAAAAGCCCCAGCCCTTTTCAGGGCCGGGGCTGGGTGGTGATCAGCGGGGGGGGGGAGGGGCTGATCACCTGGGGGGGGACTGCTAGAACGGCCGTTCGCGGAATGGGTTCCCGGCCCGTGCACAAATTTCGTTCTTTCGCCGGGGGCCTCGGCTACTCGCGATGCTGCATTCCCACCCGCCGAACCAACCGGACGCTCAGCGCGGGCGGCTTGTTCGCAGGCACGAGGCCGAGCAGACGCCCGACTTTGGCCGGCAATGGAGCCGGAGCGGCGGCTGCCGCCTCCTGCCGCCAGCAGCAGACCTCGGCCGGAGCGGCGCCGTGCCCGCCCTTCAGGACCTGGAGCGCGAGCGCGCCGGGAGGCGCGGCGCCGGCAATCACCTTGTGCCGCTGATCGGCGATATCGAGGGGAAAGCTGAGCTGGGCCAGCGTCGCGGCGTCGGCATAGACCGGCTCGCGGACAGAGGCGATGAGCGGCACCGCCACGTCGGCCAGCGCCTCGTCGCGCCGCAAGGTGGAGACGAGCAGGAAACCGGCGACGAGCTGAACGGCCGCGGCAAGGCCGAACAGCTTTCGCCGCCCGCGTTTCAGCAGCACCCGATCCGCGAGGATCGCGCCGTCAATCGTCGCCGCATAGGCGAGGAAGCCGTAATAGCGGGTCCGCTGCGGCAGCATCAGCACGTAATTCGCAAAGGCGAAGGAGAGGAGCCCCACCGCGAGGATGGCTCCGAGCGGCAAGGCCGCCTCCCGCCGCTCGCCCCGCCCCACGATCCAGAGGCCACCGACCAGCCAGAAGAGCAGCCCGTAGCGTATGTCGGCGAACAGGTTGAGGAGCGGGTTCACGGTCCAGTGTACGTCGAAGGTGCCGACGTCCTTCCACCTCGCGCCGATCTCGGGGTTGAACAGCACTCCGCCCGCGCCCTCGTAGACCAGCCCCTCCATCTGGTCGGTCGGCACCTTGACGTGGTTGAGCGCGACATGGGCGCGGTGCAGCGGATCGCCGGTCGCCGCCCAGAGCCAGAGCGTCTCGGCCGCGAGCAGCGGCACCGCGCCCACCGCCACCCACAGCAGCTTCGCCCGCGGCACTGGCCTTCCGGTGACGAATAGCCCCGCATAGAGGAGCGGGAGGTACCAGCTCGTCTCCCGCGTCAGCATGGCGAGGGCCGCGGCCACCCCCGCCCCCACGAGCCATCGCCGCCCGGCTTCCGCCTGCGCGCCGAGATAGAAGCTCCACAACGACGCGGCGACGAACAGCAGCTCGAATATCTCAGGATAGAAGCGCGTGCCGAACTGGTGGAAGAGCTGGGTGGTCGCGAAGAGGCCGGCGAAGACGATCGCCGGGGCTTCCCCCGCGAACCGCGCCAGCCCAGCCATGCTGATGCCGAGGAGGAGCAGCCAGGCGAACGCCGGAAGGAGGTGGAACGGCGCGAGCGACTCCCCCGCGATGGCGAACCATGCGGCGAGCGGCAGCGTCAGGGTGTGGCGCAGCTCCCAGTGCGTTTCGGCGACGAGCGGCGGCGCGGAGACCCAGGCGCGCGCAGCCTCCAGGTATCGCTGGTCGTCGAGGGCGCCGCCGCCGAAGCCGTTCGGCGCGATCCACAGGGTGAGCGCCGCGAGCAGGAACGCCGCCGCCAGCGCGGGGCTCACCCCCGCCGCGCCCCCTCTTCCGCCGCCCGCCCGATTCATCGCCGAGGCTCTACAGCCGCGGCGCCGCGCCGTCACCGCCCCCTTGCAACCTCCCGCGTGCGGCCTAAAAGCGCCTCGTCCCCGCCGGAGCCGCCGCCGCATGCACCGCAATCCCAACCGACCGCTCGCGCCGCACCTCACCGTCTGGAAGTGGGGCCCGCACATGCTGGTCTCGATCCTGCACCGCGTGACCGGATCCGGCCTCGCGACGCTCGGGGCGATCGCCTTCGTCTGGTGGCTCGCCGCCGCCGCGACCGGCCCGGAAGCCTATGAGAGCTTCACCGGCTGGGCCAAGAGCCCGCTGGGCATCCTGATCGGCGTGGGCCTCACCTGGGCCTTCTTCCAGCACACCCTCTCCGGCCTGCGCCACCTCGTCATGGACATCGGCGCAGGGTTCGAGATCTCGAAGAACAAGGTCTGGGCGCTCGCCACGCTCGCCGGCCCGCTCCTCCTCACGGCCCTGTTCTGGGCTTTCATCGTGCTGGTGAAATGATGCGGATGGAAACGCCGATTGCGCGCGTGCGCGGCCTCGGCTCCGCCCGCCACGGCGCCCGCCACTGGTGGATCGAGCGGATGACCTCGGTCGCGACGCTTATCCTCTTCGCCTGGCTGATCGTGTCGCTGCTCGCGCTCCCCGATCTCTCCCACCGCACCGTCACCGCCTGGCTCTCCGCCCCGCTCTCGGCGGTGCCGATGCTGCTCCTCATCGTCGCGACCTTCTGGCACCTGAAGCTCGGCCTCCAGGTGGTCATCGAGGATTATGTCCACGAGGAGGGCAACAAGCTGTTCGCGGTCGTGCTGCTCAACTTCTTCGTCGTCGCCGCCGCCGCCCTCGCCATCTTCTCCGTGCTCAAGATCGCCTTCGCGGCGAGCGGCGCCCCACCTGCCTGAGACAATTCTCTTATTGAGAATCGTTCGCAGCATCTCTAGCCGCGCCTGATGCGCACCACCAAGCAGCGGCTCCGCCGGACCTGGTTCCAGCTCCATAAGTGGCTCGGCCTCACCCTCGCCGTACTGATCATCCCCATTTCGCTCACCGGCGCGGCGCTGGTCTGGCACGACGCGCTCGACGCGGCGCTCAACCCCGAGCGGCACAGCGACGCGCGGCCGTCCCTTCCCGCCTCGGCTTATGCCGCCGCCGCGAGGAGCCTTGCCGGGCCTGGCGAGACCCTCGCCAGCCTCGGCTACCCTGGTGTGATCGGTCCGGTGGTGGCGACGCTGGCGCGGCCGGCGCCTGCGGGCGGCGGACGGCCGGTGCGCACGATCCTCTACCTGGACCCTGCGTCCACGCGCCTGCTCGACCGCAGCGCCAGCAACGAGGGCGCAGTGCACGTCATGCACGTCCTCCACGGCAGCCTGATGGTGCCAGGCGTGGGGCGGCAGGTGGTCGGCTGGATCGGCGTGGCGATGCTGCTCTCCTCGCTGACGGGGTTATGGCTGTGGTGGCCGCTCAAGGGCGGGGTCCGGCGGGGCCTGCGCTGGCACCGCCAACCCGCCACCAGCGCGAACCTCCATCACCAGGGCGGCTTCTGGATCGCGCTGCCGCTCGCTGTCCTGTCGCTGACCGGCGCCTGGATATCCTTCCCTGCCTTTTTCGCCCAGATCTCGGGCGATCCGGCTGGCCCCAGCCCCGCCGAGCGCCTCCGCCGGATGGCCGCCGCCCCGCTTGCGCAGACACAGCTGAGCCCGGATCAGGTCCTGGCCGCCGCGCAGCCCCACGCAGCCGGCCCGCCGACCCTGCTCGCCTGGCCGACCGACAAGGATGCGCGGTGGAAGGTAAGCTACAGGCGCCCCGGCGGCGCCGCAGAGGTCACGGTGGACGACGCCACCGCCGCGGCGACCCCGCCCAAGCCCCCGCAGCCCGAGACCGTCGCCCGGCTGATGCGCCGCATCCACGACGGCACCGGCATGGGCGCCCTCTGGCAGGCGATCATCCTCGCCGGCGGCCTCATCCCGGCCCTGCTCGCCGTCACCGGGGTCCTGATGTGGCTGCGCGCCCGGCGGCGAGCGCGGGCGATGGCGCAGCGGCGCGGGGGCCGGCCCGCCGCCGCCTAGCCCGCGGCCGTGACGAGGGCGTTCCAGGCAGCTTCGTCGATCACCTCGATGCCGAGCTCCTGCGCCTTCTTGAGCTTCGAACCGGCGCCGGGGCCGGCGATCACCATGTCGGTCTTCGCCGAGACCGAGCCCGCCACCTTCGCGCCGAGCTTCTCCGCCTGCGCCTTGGCCTCGTCGCGCGACAGCGTCTCCAGGCTGCCGGTGAAGACCAAAGTCTTGCCGGAGACCGGCGACTCCTTCGTCTCCCAAACCACGTCCTCCGGCCGAACGCCGGCCTCGTGCAGCTCCGCCAGCACCTCCTGGTTGTGCGGCTCCTCGAAGAAGTCGCACAGCGCGCCCGCCACCTCGCCGCCAATGCCCGATGTCTCGACAACCGCCGCCGCCGCCTCGTTGCGGCGTTTGCGGAACTTCTCGTCGGTCTCACCGAGCGCCTGCACCACCCCGGCGCGGGCGGCGATGGCACGGTCGATCGCCCCGTGGAAAACCTCCCAGCTGCGATAGCGGCGGGCGAGGTCTCGCGCCGTCACCTCGCCGACGTGGCGGATGCCGAGCGCGTAGAGGAAGCGGTCGAGCGGCGGGCGGCGCTTGGCATCGATCGCGGCGATGAGGTTCGCGGCCGAGACCTCCGCCCACCGCTCCCGGCCGAGGAGTTGCTCCTTCGTCAGCCGGAAGATGTCGGCCGGCGACTGCAGGAGCCCGTCGCGAAAGAAGCTCTCGATGTGGACGATGCCGAGCCCCTCGATGTCGAGCGCGTGGCGGGAGACGAAGTGACGGAGCCGCTCGACCCGCTGGGCCGGGCAGATCAGGCCGCCGGTGCAGCGTATGTCGACCTCCCCCTCCTCGCGAACCGCCTCCGATCCGCATTCGGGGCAGCGCTCCGGAAAGACGTAGGCGGGACGATCCGCCTCCGGCGTGAGGTTCTCGAGCACCTGCGGGATGACGTCCCCCGCGCGCTGGATGAGGATCCGGTCGCGCACCCGCACCCCGAGCCGCGCGATCTCGTCGGCATTGTGGAGGGTCGCGTTGGTGACGGTGACTCCGCCGACGCTCACCGGCGTGAGGCGGGCGACCGGCGTCAGCTTGCCGGTGCGTCCAACCTGGATGTCGATCGCCTCGAGGTTGGTCTCCGCCCGCTCCGCCGGGAATTTGTGGGCGAGCGCCCAGCGCGGCGCGCGGGCAACCTGGCCGAGCCGGCGCTGCCAGTCGAGCCGGTCGACCTTGTAGACGACGCCGTCGATGTCGAAGCCGAGGTCCGCCCGCTTCGCCTCGATACCCCGATAGAAAGCGAGCAGCGTCTCGAGTTCGGTGAAGCGTTCGAGGTCCGCGGAGAGGGGGATGCCCCACGCCTCGACCGCGCGCATGACGCCGATCTGGGTCTCCGCCGGCAGCTGGGAGGCCTCGCCCCAACCGTGGGCATAGAAGCGCAGCGGCCGCGCGGCGGTGATCGCCGGATCCTTCTGGCGCAAGGACCCCGCGGCCGCGTTGCGCGGATTGGCGAAGATTTTGCCCCCGCTTGCCGCCTGCCGCTCGTTGAGCGCGGCGAAATCGGCCTTCGACATATAGACCTCGCCGCGAACCTCGAAGACCTCTGGCGCGGCGCCCTTCAGCCGCTCGGGGACGTCGGAGATCGTGCGTGCATTCGGCGTCACGTCCTCACCGGTCGTCCCGTCGCCGCGGGTGGCGGCGAGGACGAGCGCCCCGCGCTCGTAGCGCAGCGAGCAGGACAGCCCGTCGATCTTCGGCTCGGCGGTGAGCGCCACCTCCTCATCCTCCGCAAGCTTCAGGAAGCGCCGCACCCGCGCCACGAAATCCGCCACCTCCTCGTCCGAAAAGGCATTGTCGAGGCTGAGCATCGGCAGCGCGTGCCGCACCTTCGCAAGCGGCCCCTCCGGCACCGCCCCGACTTGCCGGGACGGGCTGTCCTCACGCACCAAGTGTGGAAACCGCGCCTCCAGCTCCGCATTGCGACGCACCAGCGCGTCATAATCCGCGTCGGAAATCTCCGGCGAGTCCTCGCCATGGTAGAGGCGATTGTGCCGCGCGATCTCGGCAGCGAGCCTTTCGAGCTCCGCGGCGGCTTTCGTGTCTGAAGCGGCAGCGGTCACCTCGCCCGCGCCTCCCGTTCGGGGTGGCCGACGCCGATCGATTTGAGGCTGGCGATGAGCCCGTCGTCGCGGCTGCCGAGATGATAGGCGCCCATCCAGTAGAGCTTCGCCGATTTGTCGTCGCCGCGGTCGTGAGACAGGTGCCCCAGGACTGTCAGGGCGATCGTGTTCGGCCGGATCTCGAAGGACCGTTTAGCGTCGGCAAACGCCCCTCGAGCGTCCTCCAAGGCGTACCGAGCTGTCGCCCTGCCGGCGAGGCCCGCGAAGCTTTCCCTCATCGTCAGTGCGCGGTCAAACGCTCTCAGCGCGGCGCGGAAGCGGCCGACGCCGTTATAGGCGCCACCGACGTTGACGTGCAGATCGGGGTTCGCGGAGTCGAGGGAAACCGCCACCTCGGCATCGGCAAGCATCCGCCCGCGGCCCTGGCGGACAACAGGCCACATGACAGAGCGATAGGTGAGGTACTCGGCCTTCTTCGCGCGATCGCTGCTCTGAAAGAAGGCTGCCGTACAATCGCCTATCAGCTTCGGCTCCTCGACCTTGGCGGTATTGAACCCATTCGCGCAGCGCTTTCCCGGCGAGGCGCCGGACGGGGTGCGCCACAGAGAGACGACCTCCCGCTGGGCCTCCGCCTCCCGGACGTCAGCATCGTCGCCTTTGTCCCGCGCCAGGCGCAGAGCGGCCTCGGCCTGTGCGGCGGCTTCATCGAACCGGCCGATCCACAAGGCGGCATCGGCCTTGGAGGTCATTCGGCCGATGCTGTCGGGCGTCAGCGCCAGCGCGCGGGCCCGGTCTTCATAGGCGCCTCTCAGGTCACCTTGGGACCGACGAATGAACGCGCGTTCATCATAGGCTTCCGGGTGGTCCGGCCGAAGCGCCACTTCGCGATTGGAGTCGAGAAGGGCTCCGGCGAGATCGCCTGTTTCGGCGCGCGTGTAGGCGCGCTCGTGCAAAGCATCGGGCAGATCGGGGTCGAGGTTCAGGGCGGAGTCGAGATCGCGCAAGGCCTCTTGGATGCGGCCTTTCTCGTTGAGCATGTACGCGCGGCGCTGCAGCAACAGGGGCTTTTGCGAATCCGAGGCCCTGTCGATCTCCGCATCGCAAGATGAAGGGTTCGCCGCCAGAGCGTTCAGGCTGCAGGAGTCCGGGATTTCAGCGGCCGTAGCCGGGGCGCAGGCGAGGGCGAGCGTGAGGGCGAGCAGCAGTGGGAACGATCGCATCACGCCGCCTCCAGCAGGCGCGACGCCTGCGCCCGCGCCTCGTCCGTCACCTGGGCGCCGGACAGCATTCGGGCGATCTCCTCGCGCCGGCGTGCCTCGTCGAGGGTCTGGACGCTGGTCCGGGTGACGAGGCCGGCGTGGCTCTTCTCGATGAGGAGGTGGGTGCTGCCGCGGGCGGCCACCTGGGGGCTGTGGGTGACGACGAGGAGCTGGGCATTCTCCGCGAGGCGGTGGAGGCGTTCGCCGACGGCGCTGGCGACGGCGCCGCCGACGCCGCGGTCGATCTCGTCGAAGATCATCGTACCCGCGCCGCCGCGCTCTGCCAGGGCGACTTTGAGCGCGAGGATGAAGCGGCTGAGCTCCCCGCCGCTGGCGATGCGGGTCAGCGGCGCGAACGGAGCGCCGGGGTTGGTCGAGACTTCGAACTCCACGCGGTCGCGGCCGCGGGCGGTCCACTGGCCCTCGGCGAGCGGCTCGACCACCGTACGGAATTTGGCCGCATCGAGCTTCAGCGGCGCTAGCTCGCGGGCGACGGCGACGTCGAGGCGGGTGGCGGCGGAACGGCGGGACGCGGTGAGGCGGGCCGCAGCCTCCTCATAGGCGCCGCGGCTCTCCGCCACCGCCCGCTCCAGCGCGGCGAGATTGCGGGTTCCGGCCTCGATCGCGGCAAGCCTCGCCGCCAGCTCCTGGGCAAGCGCCGGCAGGGCGTCCGCCTCGACCCGGTGCTTGCGGGCGGCGGCGCGGATCTCGAAGAGGCGGGTCTCGGCCTGCTCGAGACGCGCCGGATCGTAGGCCAGAGCGTCGGACGCCTCGGTCAACCGATCCTCGGCGTCGGAAGCCTCGATCAGCGCCCGGTCGAGCGCCGCAAGAGCCTCGCCGAGCTTGTCGTGCTCGCCGGCGATGCGATCCAGGCGGCGCGCGGCCTGCCGGAGCAGCGACAGCCCG
Organism: Allosphingosinicella sp.; assembly: GCA_036386335.1. Taxonomy (GTDB): domain Bacteria; phylum Pseudomonadota; class Alphaproteobacteria; order Sphingomonadales; family Sphingomonadaceae; genus Allosphingosinicella. Next base: position 14,758 of record DASVVY010000066.1, read on the forward strand.
CCTTCGGACCCGTCGAGCAGCTGGCCGAGCGCGGCGATATCCTCGGCGAGACGCGCCCCCTTCTGCATCGAGGCGCGAAGCGCCGCGAGATCCTCCTCCTCGCCGGGCTGCGGCGCCAGCTGGGTGAGCTCGGCGACGGCGTGCTCGAGCCATTCACGATCGCGCTCCGCCGCTCTGCTCTCGTCCCGCGCGCGGGCGATCGCCGCCTCGGCCTCGCCCCACGTGCGGAAGGCACGTTCTGCCTCCGCCGTGTCGATGGCGCCGAAGGCGTCGAGCAAGGCGCGGTGACCGCGGGGGTTGAGCAGGCCGCGGTCGTCGTGCTGGCCGTGAATCTCGACCAGCGTCGCCCCGAGGTCGCGCAGCAAAGCCACTGAGGCGGACTGGTCGTTCACCAGCGCGCGGCTGCCGCCGTCCGCCTTGACGATGCGGCGGATGACGAGCGGCTCGCCCGGCTCGCCGTCGAGGCCGTTCTCGCCGAGCAGCGCGCGGCCGGGATGGGCGGCGGGAAGATCGAAGCTGACGGTGACCACCGCCTGCGCCTGCCCCTGGCGGACGAGGCCGCTGTCGGCGCGGGCGCCGAGCGCGAGACCGAGGGCGTCGAGGAGGATAGACTTGCCCGCGCCCGTCTCGCCGGTGAGGACGCCCAGGCCCGGGCCGAACTCGAGGTCGAGGCTCTCGATGAGCACAACATCGCGGATGGAGAGGCCCGTCAGCATGTGCCGGACCTTGCCACCGCGGGAATCAGAAGATCAAGCGGCCGGCGCGGACGGCGCTGCGGCCGGGGCGTGCTTCTGCACGAGGTTGTAGGCGCGCTGGTACCATTTGGTGTTCGGGAAGTTGGCACCGAGCACCGCCGCCGACCGCCGCGCCTCCTCCGGGATGCCGAGGGCCAGGTAGGATTCGGTGAGGCGCATCAGCGCCTCGGGCGTGTGGCTGGTCGTCTGATATTCGTCGATCACGGTGCGGAAGCGGTTGACGGAGGCGAGCCACTGGCTGCGCCGCTGGTAGAAGCGGCCGATCTCCATCTCCTTGCCGGCGAGGTGGTCGCGAACGAGGTCGATCTTGAGCCGCGCGTCGGCGGCGTAGCGGGTGTTCGGGTAGCGGCGGACGAGCTCCCCGAGCGTGTCGAGCGCCTGGCGGGTGATGCTCTGGTCGCGTGTGACGTCCTCGATCTGCTCGTAATAGCTGAGGCCGACCAGATATTGCGCGTAAGGCGCATCGCGGTTGCCCGGGTGGATCGACAGGAAGCGGCGCGCGGACTCGATCGACTTGGTATAGTTCCTCGCGGCGTAATAGCTGAACGCGCTCATCAGCTGGGCGCGGCGGGCCCAGATCGAATAAGGATGCTGGCGTTCGACCTCGTCGAAGATGGCGGCGGCGGTCGGGTAATCCCCCCGGTCGAGCCGGTCCTTGGCGAGGGTGTAGAGGGTGTTGACGTCACGGGCGACATATTGGGTGTCGGCCTTGGTGCCCTTGCCCCGGTTGGCGCAGGCACCCAGCGGCAGGACGAGGGCGAGCACGAGCAGCGCGGCGACGGGGCGGTTGAATTTGCGGAGCATGGACGGCTTCTTAGCGAAGGGTTGGAGCAAGGCCAAGCGGATAGGCGGGTTTCAGCGCAGCCGCGATGAACGGCGGTTTAATGCTTGCGGGCTAAGGGGACGGCGATGCTGCGCGTGCTGACGCTCTCGACGCTTTTTCCGGACGCGGGGCGGCCGAGCTTCGGCGTATTCGTCGAGCGGCAGACACTGGGATTGGCCACGCTCGCCGCGGTGGAGGTGGTGAGCGGCGTCGGGCGCCCGCTTTGGCCGCTGTCGCTCCACCCGCATTATGCCGCCAGGGCAGCCCTTCCGGAGCGGGAGAGGTGGAAAGGCATGAGCGTCCACCTGCCGCGCTTCCGGGTGTTGCCGAGACTCGGGGAGGCCAAGGCGGCGCAGGCGCTGGCACGGGCGGCGCTTCCGCTGGTCCGGGAGATCGCGCCGGAGGTGATCGATGCCGAATTCTTCTGGCCGGACGGGGTAGCCGCAATGCACCTGGCGCGGGCGACGGGAATACCCTTCTCGATCAAGGCGCGGGGCAGCGACATCCATTACTGGGGGGTGAGACCTAAGGTCCTGCGCCAGATGGTCGAGGCGTCGCACGAAGCGGGCGGGCTCCTTGCGGTGAGCGAGGTGCTCAAGCGCGACATGGCAGCGCTCGGCATGCCCGAGGACAAGATCCGGGTGCATTATACGGGAGTCGATCTTGACGGTTTCCGCCCGCTGGACCGTGCCGTCGGCAAGGGCGCGCTCGATGTGGAAGGACCGCTGATCGTCTGCGCCGGCGCGCTGATCCCGCTCAAGGGGCAGACCCTCGCCATCGCCGCCCTGCGGGAGATTCCGGGCGCCACGCTGCTCCTCGTCGGCGACGGCCCGGAGCGGGCGGCGCTGGAGGCGCAGGCGGCGGCGCTGGGCCCCCGCGTCCGGTTCCTCGGCAGCCGCCCGCACGGCGAGTTGCCGTCGCTGCTCGGCGCGGCCGACCTGATGGTGCTGCCGTCGGAGCGGGAGGGCCTCGCCAATGTCTGGGTCGAGGCGCTGGCATGCGGGACTCCGATCCTCATCACCGACGTGGGGGGTGCGCGCGAGGTGCTGGATCGGCCGGAGGCAGGGCGGATCGTCGCGCGCGACGCGGGCGCGATCGCGGCGGCGGCGCGGGCGATGCTGGCCGAGCCGCCGGCGCAGGATGCGGTGCGCCGGGCGGCGGAGCGGTTCAGCTGGGAGAGGAACGCGGCCGAATTGCTCGACCACCTGTCCCGGATCTCAGCCAAGCGGCATTAAAGCCGCGACGATCCAGCGTTCCTCGCTGCGGAGCAGGCTCCACGTGCGGGCGGCGGCGCGGCTGTCCATCACCTCGATGCCGATCCCCCGCGCCTCCAGCGCGGCGGTGAGCGCCCGCGGCGGGAAGCGCAGGCTGGGGCCGGTGCCGAGCAGCACGAATTCGGGCGGCGGATCGAGCGCTATCAGCGCCTCGAAGTCGGGTACCGAAAGCTGCGCGACCGGGGGCGCGTCCCATTCCTCCGCACGGACAGGGCTCAGCTGGAGCGCGCGGTAGACCTTGCCGTCGACGGAGAAGCCGCCGCCGGTGAAACCCTGGACCAGTGGCCCTTCGGCATCGGGGGTGCGGTCGAACCGCGCCACTTCACGCGCCTTCGGTGGGGCTCGTCACCCGCTCGGCGCCCGAAGCCGCCACCGCGTTCTTCGGCAGGAAGCTGTCGCCGCTCACCTTCAGCCAGACGAGGATCGGCGAGGA
>DASVVY010000067.1:0-21312 GCA_036386335.1 Allosphingosinicella sp.
GTCGATCATGTTCCACTGCGGCCCGCCGGTCGCGGTGCCGATCGCGGCCTTGGCGTCGAACGGGTCGGCGAGCGAAGCGTTGCAGTACATCGGCAGCGCCTTCACCGCCTTGCCCGCCGCCGCGATCTCGTCGGTGTAGCGAGCCATGTGCCAGCTGGTGAAGGCTTGCTCGGCGAACTCGCCGAACACCTCGGTCCATGTCCCGCGTTTCCCTTTGAGCTTCCCGAGCTCGGTCGGCACCTGCCCGCGGAACAGCCGCTCCGCCTCGGGCGCGTGGTCGCGGGTGAGGCCGTAGCTGCCCATTTCGTTCTGCGGCTGGACCATGATGACGGTGTTCTGCGCGTCGTTGTCGCGCAGGTGCTGCATCAGCCGCGCGAACGCCTTCCTGTCGGCCTCGAGCGTCGCCCGGCCGTGGGGCGAGAGGACATAGTGGCTCTTGCCGTCCGGCATCCTCATCCGCGGAAAGCGGCGGGTGTCGCTCTTCACCCACTCCGGCGTGTAGGCGGGGCCAGTGTTCTTCCAGGTTCCGAACCAGAGGAGGACGAGGCGCAGGTCGTTCGCCCGCGCCTCGCGCAGCAGCGTGTCGAGATAGGAGAAGTCGAACCGCCCCTCGATGGGCTCGATCTGCTCCCAGGCGACCGGAATCTCCAGCGTATTGGCGTGGAGCTGCTTCATCACCGGCCAAACCTTGGGCAGGACGGCCGGGTAGTTGGAGCTGTTGTGCGCCTGGCCCGCCAGCATCAGGAAGGGGGCGCCGTCGACGATCAAGGCGTGCTTGCCGCCGCGGCTCTCGATGCGCGGCAGCTCGGCGGCGGAGGCGAGGGCAGGGAGGAGCAGGGCGATCACCGCCAGCACGGTGCGCAACATCTTCGCCATCTTCGCTCCTCCCATACCGCCCGAAAGGCCGCTCGATTGCGCATTCGCGCGGCCAGGGCAAGCCGCGCCGGCAATTCGGCTATCGACGCCCAATGCTTTGCGGCCTAACCCGGGGCAATGCGGATCGACCGGAGAAAAACGGCGGCAATCGAGGCACTTCGCCCGGTGCTCGACACGGCCCTTGATGCCGTCGTGGTGATGACGCGCGAGGGCATGGTCGCGGGCTGGAACGAGGTCGCGGAGCGGACTTTCGGATGGAGCGGGGCGGAGGCGGTCGGCCGGTTGATGGCCGACCTCATCATCCCCGAGCAATATCGGGAGCGCCACTGCCAGGGGCTCGACCGCTACAACCGCACCGGCGAGGAGCGGGTGCTCAACCACCGGATCGAGATCACCGCTCTCCACAAGGACGGTCGCGAATTCCCGGTCGAGCTCTCGATTACGCTAGCCGGCCACCCGGACGAGGCCCTGTTCCTCGGCTTCCTGCGCGACATCAGCGCCCGCCGCGAGGCCGAGGCGCGGCTGCGGCGGCAGGCGCTCGAGACCGAGATGCTGTTCAACGTCACGCGCGTGGCGGCGGAGACCGATTCGTTCGAGGAGGCTCTTCGCACCTGCCTGGAGGCGATCTGCAACCTGACCGGGTGGCCCGTCGGCCATGCCTTCGTCATGCGTAGCGGGCGCGCGAACGAGTTGGTCTCGACCGCCGTCTGGCACGAGGCGGAGCCAGGGGAGGCGGCCCCGCTCAGGCAGGCCACCGCGGCGGTACGCTTCGTCCCCGGCGTCGGCCTGCCGGGCCTGATCCTCGAGACCGGTGAGCCGGCCTGGATCGGCGAGGCCGAAACCCATCCCCATTTCGCGCGCAAGGGCCTCGGCTTCGAGGCGGCCTTTGGCTTCCCGATCAAGAGCGAGGGCCGCATCCTCGCCGTCCTGGAATTCTTCAGTCGGAGCGCCGCGCCGCCCGATCCCGAGCTCCTGCTGACGGTCCGCACCGTCGGCGAGCAGCTCGGTCGCGTCATCGAGCGCCGCCGGACCGAGGGGCATCTGCGCCTCCTCGTCAACGAGCTCAACCACCGGGTGAAGAACACGCTGACGATCGTCCAGAGCATCGCCGCGCAGACGCTCCGCCGCAGCGACGAGGAGGTCCGCCGCGCCTTCGAGAGCCGCCTTACCGCGCTCGCCGTCGCCCACGATCTCCTCACCACCGAGCATTGGGAATCGGCTTCGCTTCGTCAGGTCATCGAAAAGGCCGGGCTCGGCTGCGGGGCCGCGCGCGAGCGATTCCAGATCGACGGTCCCGACCTGCGGCTGCGCCCGCGCACCGCCGTCTCGGTCGCCATGGCGATCCACGAGCTGTGCACCAACGCGGTCAAATATGGCGCCCTCTCCAGCGAAGGCGGGTCGGTCGCGATCCGCTGGGACGTGACCGGTGAAGCGGGCGAGGAGCGGATGCAGCTCCTCTGGGAGGAGCAAGGCGGGCCGCCGGTGACGGTGCCGCAACGCCGCGGCTTCGGAACGCGGATGATCGAGCGTGGGCTGGCCGCGGACCTGGGCGGCACCGCCACCATCGAGTTCCGGCCTGACGGCCTCGCCTGCACGATCGAAGCTCCGATCCCCCACCTCGGCGAGGGCGCCGAGGGCGAGGCTTAGCGCCCGAGCATATTCTCCGGCCGGACCACCCGGTCGAACGTCTCCGCATCGACCAGCCCCATCTCGAGCCCTGCTTCCTTGAGGGTGAGGCCCTTCTTGTGGGCGTGCTTGGCGATGGCGGCGGCATTGTCGTAGCCGATCTCCGGCGCCAGCGCGGTCACCAGCATCAGCGAGCGGCTCATCAGGTCGGCGATCCGGGTCTCGTCGGCTTCAAGCCCGTCGAGGGTCCGCTCCGCGAAGCTCTCCATGCCGGTCGACAGGAGGTCGATCGAGCGCAGCACGTTGGCGATGATCACCGGCTTGAAGACGTTGAGCTCGAGATGCCCCTGCAGGCCGCCGACGGTCACCGCGACGTGGTTCCCCATCACCTGCGCCGCGACCATCGTCAGCATCTCGGCCTGGGTCGGATTGACCTTTCCCGGCATGATCGAGCTGCCCGGCTCGTTCTCCGGCAGCTTGAGCTCGCCGAGGCCGCAGCGTGGGCCGGAGCCGAGGAGGCGGATGTCGTTGGCGATCTTGGTCAGCGCCACCGCGATGACGTTCAGCACGCCCGACAGCTCGACCAGAGTGTCGTGGGCGGCGAGCGCCTCGAACTTGTTCGGCGCCGAGGTGAAGGGGAGGCGGGTGAGCCGCGCCACCTGCTCCGCGAAGGCCTCGGCGAAGTCCGCCGGCGCGTTGAGCCCCGTGCCGACGGCGGTGCCGCCCTGGGCGAGCTGCAGCACCCGCGGCTGGACCGAGCGGACCCGCTCGATCGCCGCCTCGATCTGCGCCGCATAGCCGGAGAATTCCTGCCCCAGGGTCAACGGCGTCGCGTCCTGGAGGTGGGTGCGGCCGATCTTGACGATATGGTCCCACGCTGCGGCGTGTGCGGCCAGTCGCCGGTGCATGCCCTGCAGCGCCGGGATCAGCCGCCCTTCCACCGCTCGCGCCGCCGCGATGTGCATCGCGGTCGGGAAGCTGTCGTTCGACGACTGGCCCTTGTTGACGTGGTCGTTCGGGTGAACGGGGCTCTTGCCGCCGCGGGAGCCGGTCAGGATCTCGTTGGCGCGGCCGGCGATCACCTCGTTGGCGTTCATGTTGGACTGCGTGCCCGAACCGGTCTGCCAGATGACGAGCGGGAACTGGTCGTCGTGCATTCCGCCCGCGACCTCGCCGGCCGCCTGCTGGACCGCCTCCGCGATTTCGGCGTCGAGGCCGCCGATCCGCGCATTCACCCGCGCCGCCGCCTGCTTGACGAATCCCAGAGCGTGGACGACCTCCACTGGCATCGTCTCGCGCGGGCCGAACGGGAAATTCTGGATCGACCGCTGCGTCTGCGCGCCCCAATAGGCATCGCCGGGCACGTCGATCGGGCCGAAGCTGTCGGTCTCGCTGCGCGTGGTCATGGAAGCAACTCCGTTCGCTCTCGCGGGGCGGGTTACGGTAAGCGGAGAGGTTCGACAATGGCCGGGCGCGGATTGCGCTCCATGGTCAGCGCTTCGAGGCAACATCCAATTCCTCCCCCGGATTTCCGGGGGAGGGGGACCGCACGAAGTGCGGTGGAGGGGCCGAGCGGAGCGAGCGTGCAGCTTCGGCGGTTCGCGCCGCCCCTCCACCATGCTGCGCATGGTCCCCCTCCCCTGCAAAGGCAGGGGAGGAATTCCGTACCGTCACTTCTTGCGGCTGAAATCCACCGAGACGACGTTGGAGCCGTCCTCGGCGGTGACGGCGGGGGAGTCGTTCTCCGCGGCCTCATGCTCCTGCGGCGCGGCCTCGTCGACCTGCGCCTGGAACTGGAGCGCGAAATTGACCGCGGGATCGACGAACCCGGTGATCGCCGAGAAGGGGATGACGAGCCGCGCCGGGGCCTGGTTGAAGCTGAGGCCCACCTCGAACCCGTCGTCCCCGACCTTCAAGTCCCAGAAGCGGTTCTGGATGACGATCGTCATCTCGTCCGGGAAGCGCTCGACCAGGTGCCGGGGGATGTCCACGCCCGGGGCGCCGGTCTTGAAGGTGATGTAGAAATGATGGTCGCCGGGCAGCCGGCCGGTCGTCTCGACCTCGCCGAGCACCCGCCCGACCACCGCCCGCAACGCCTCCTGGACGATCTCGTCGTAGGGAATCAGGCTGTCGGGCGTCTGCTCGCTCATAGCCGACTCTGGTAGCGCCGCCCGGCCCCCGGTCAAGCACTTGCGCTTCCGTAATGGTGGCGGCTAGGCGCTTGCGGGACGCAAGCGGAGGCGAAGCATGGCCCGATGGCTGGTGCCCCTCGAGGAGTTCGAAGCGAAGCTCGGCAGCGACGGCAAGCCGTTCTGGACGGGGCTGCGGCACGGCACGATGCTGGTCGAGCTGTTCGCCCCGCAAGGTCGCGATACGCAGGGCGTGCACACGCAGGACGAGCTCTACATCGTGCTTCGCGGCACCGGCACCTTCTCGAAAAGCGGCGAGACCCGCCCCGTCCAGGCCGGCGACGTGATCTTCGTCGAGGCGGGCGCCGAGCACCGGTTCGAGACCTTCAGCGACGATTTCGCCACCTGGGTCGTGTTCTGGGGGCCGGAGGGCGGGGAGAAGGAGGAAGGCTGAGCCGATGCCGATCGACGCGACCGCGCCCTACGACGACAACAACATCTTCGCCCGCATCCTGCGCGGGGAGATACCTTCCAACAAGGTGTACGAGGACGAGCACGCGCTCGCTTTCCACGACATCAACCCGGCGGCTCCGGTGCACGTCCTCGTCATCCCCAAGGGACCGTACGTGTCGTGGGACGATTTCTCGGCGCGGGCCTCCGACGCGGAGATCGGCGGCTTCGTCCGCGCCGTCGGCCATGTCGCCCGCGCGCACGGGCTCGTCGCGCCCGGCTACCGTCTCCTCGCCAATGTGGGCGCTCATGGAGGGCAGGAAGTGCCGCACCTCCACGTTCACCTGTTCGGCGGGCGGGGGCTCGGTCCCATGCTCGCCCGGTGAAAGTGGTTGCGCGGGCTTGATAACGGGCTAGGTTCTCCGCCAAATCCTGACCGGCAGTAAGGGGATAGTTTGATGGCAACCGCGGCTCCGAACGGTCTCCTTGCGCGGATCCTGGCGCGCAAGAGTGTCGCGCTGGTCCAGGAAGAGACACGGACCAGCGAGCTCAAGCGCTCGCTCGGCGCCTGGAACCTGGTGTTCCTCGGCATCGGCTGCATCATCGGCGCCGGCATCTTCGTGCGCACCGGCAACGCCGCGGCGCTGCACGCCGGCCCTGCCGTCCTCATCGCCTACGCCATCGCAGGCATCGTCTGCGCCTTCGCCGGGCTCTGCTATGCCGAGCTCGCTTCGACGCTGCCGGTTTCCGGCTCCGCCTATACCTATAGCTACGCCACGATCGGCGAGTTCGCGGCGTGGATCATGGGCGCTCTGCTGCTGCTCGAATACGGCCTTGCGGCCTCGGTCGTCGCCGTCGGCTGGTCGGGCTACATGGTGAGCCTGCTGAGCGACATCGGGATACACATCCCCGCCGCGCTGACCGGCCCCACGGGCTACCACATGCAGAAGGACGGGGTCGACGTGCTCGTCAACGGCGCGCCCGTCGTCTACATGTTCAACCTTCCAGCCTTCCTCGTCTGCGCCGCGCTCGCCGGCCTGCTGTGCATCGGCGTCTCGGAATCGGCGAAGTTCAACAACGCCATCGTGGCGATCAAGGTGACGGTGCTGGTCGCCTTCATCCTCGTCGGCGGCTTCATCATCCTCAGCAACTTGCCGACCTATGCTGCGAACTGGGACCCGTTCATCCCGGAGCCGACCGGCAAGGACGGGGAGTTCGGCTGGAGCGGAATCCTTCGCGCCGCCTCGATCGTCTTCTTCGCCTACATCGGCTTCGAGGCGGTCTCAACGGCCGGGCAGGAAGCCAAGGACCCGGGCAAGGACATGCCGTTCGGGATCATCGGCAGTCTCGTCGCCTGCACCGTGATCTACATCCTCGTTTCGATCGTGCTGACGATGATCGTTCCCTATACCTCGTTGAACGTTCCCGACCCGGTCGCAGTCGCCGTGGACGCGTTCGGCCCGCAGTGGGGGTGGTTCGCGAAGGCGGTGAAGATCGGCGCGATCATCGGCCTCACCTCGGTGATCCTGGTGCTGATGTACGGCCAGACCCGGATCTTCTACACGATGGCGCGGGACGGCCTGCTTCCCAGGGTCTTCGCTAGGGTCCACCCGAAGTTCCGCACGCCGTGGATCAACACGATGCTGGTCGGCATCATCGTCGCCTTGGCAGCGGGCTTCTTCGACATCAACAGCCTCGGCGACATGACCTCGGTGGGGACCCTTGCCGCCTTCGCCGTCGTCTGCCTGTCGGTGATGTGGCTGCGCCGGACCCATCCGGAGATCCCGCGCGGCTATCGCGTGCCGCTCTATCCGGTCGTGCCGCTGCTCGGGATCGCGTCGTGCCTGTGGCTGATCACCACCGTCCCGAACTACGTACTGGTCATCTTCGCCTGGTACACGTTGGCGATGATCGTCCTCTATTTCGTCTACGGGATGCACAATTCGCAGCTGCACAAGGGCCGCACCGTCACCGCCGACGGCGAGCTGCCGATCTTCCCGGAAGACGCGCCGACGGCGCCGGACGGGGAGCCTACGGTGCGTCCCTGAGGCTCACTCAGGCGCAGACGTTGCGAAGGGGAGGCTGCGGCCTCCCCTTTTTTTTACCGCAGCCGCTGCTGGACCAACGCCTTGAGGTCCGCTTCCGGCCGCGCGCCGTAGTGGGAGATGACCTCAGCCGCGGCGATCGCCCCCATCCGCAGCCGCTCCTCCACCGGCCGGCCCTGCGCCTGCCCGGCGAGGAAGCCGGCGGCGAACAGGTCGCCGGCCCCGGTCGTGTCGACCACCCGCTCGACCGGCTCCGCCGGCACTTCGGCGCGGCGGCCGTTCTCGACCGCGACCGCGCCCTTCTCGCTGCGCGTCACGACCAGCAGCGGCACCCGCGCCGAGGCGCTCTCCAGCGCCGCGTCGAAATGGTCCTGCCGGGTCAGCGACAGGATTTCGGCCTCGTTGGCGAAGAGGATGTCGACGCGGCCGCTGTCGATCAGCGCGTTGAAGCCGTCGCGGTGGCGCTCGACGCAGAAGCTGTCGGAGAGGGTGAAGGCGACCTTGCCGCCGGCCTCGCGCGCGATGTCGATCGCCCGCTCCATCGCCGCCCGCGGCACTTCGGGGTCCCAAAGATAGCCTTCGAGATAGAGGATGCCGGCGGCACGCACCTGGTCGTCGCTGAGCGAGTCGGTATCGAGACTCTGGGCGGCGCCGAGGAAGGTGTTCATCGTCCGTTGCGCGTCGGGCGTCACCAGGATCAGGCAGCGCGCCGTCGGCGCCTGTCCTGATATGGGGGGGGTGTCGAATTCGACGCCGATCGAGCGGATGTCGTGGGCGAACACTTCGCCGAGCTGATCGTCGGCGACGCGGCCGATGAAACCGGCGCGGCCGCCGAGCATCGCTATCCCCGCCGCGGTGTTCGCCGCCGATCCGCCGCTCACCTCGCGGCCGGGGCCCATCCGGTCGTAGAGCCGCGACGCTTCGTCGGTGTCGATCAGCCGCATCGAGCCCTTTGCCAGCCCCTCCTGCTCCAGGAAGCCGTCGTCGGCGGCGGAGATGACGTCGACGATGGCGTTGCCGATGCACAGGACGTCGAGGCGGGTATCGGTCACGGCGGGTCCTTCGATGGAGGGAAAGGGGCCACCTAGCCGCGCCCCGGCGGCCGATCAACCGATTGACGGCCCCGGCGGCGTGGCCGAAGCAGAGCGGCGATGCCGAGCTTCGTGCCCCTGATCTTCGGCCAGTTCGCGGATCCCGCGGTGCGGCGCGTGCTGGCGAAGTCGCTGCTGCTCACCCTCGCCATCTTCGCCGCGCTCGCCGTCGCCGCCGGGTGGCTGCTCACCGGCCGCGATCCGTGCGCCTACGGACCCTTCGACATCAGCTGCGTGATCGATCCGGCCTCCGGCGCCTTCGCGGCGCTGCTGTTCGGGCTGCTCGGCCTGTGGCTGCTTTTCCCCGCCGTCGCCATGGCGGTCATCGGCGTCTTCGCCGACGAAGTGGTGGAGGCGGTCGAGGCGCGCCACTACCCGCAGGCACGAGGGACGCCGCTGCCGTTCCGCCGCTCCCTGGCGCTCTCGCTCGCTTCGGCCGGCCGGCTCCTCCTCTGGAACGCGCTCGCGCTGCCTTTCTATTTCGTGCTGCTGGTCACCGGGATCGGGCCGTTCCTGCTCTTCTTCGCGATCAACGCCGTGGCTTTGGGGCGGGACCTCGGCGAAATGGTGGCGGCGCGGCACCTCGAAGGCGAGGCGCTCAGCCGCTGGCTTGCGGCGACCCGCCTCAGCCGCGCGCTGCTCGGCTTTCTCGCCACGTGGCTTTTCCTCATCCCCTTTGCCAATCTGCTGGCGCCGGTGCTGGGCGCGATCGTCGCGACGCATCTCTTCCACCGGCGCAAGGGGGCTCGATGATCCGCAGGATACAGGCGCTGGCGCCGCTTCTCCTCGTCGCCGGCTGCGCCGCCGGAAGCGCCGTGGTGCCGCCCGCCCAGCCGGTCGAGCCGACACGGCCCACCACCTACAGCACGGCCGGGCTCGAGACGGTCGTCGGCCGCACCGCCGCCTACCTTCAGACTCAGTTCGGCCGCCCGGATCTTGACGTGCGCGAAGGCACTGGGCGGAAGCTCCAGTTCATCAGCCCGATCTGCGTGCTCGACGCCTATCTCTACCCCGCCAAGGGCGGCGGCGAGCCGATCGTCACCTATCTCGACGCCCGCCGCCCCGACGGCACCGACCTTGACCGCGCCAGCTGCGTCGCCGCTCTCAACGCCGAGAAGCAGAAGCGCTAGAAAATCCTCCCCCGTTTGCGGGGGAGGGGACCGTCCGCAGGGCGGTGGAGGGGCGGCGCGTAGCGCCGAAACCTGACGCTCGCTACGCTCGCACCCCTCCACCGCGCTCCGCGCGGTCCCCTTCCCCCGGATATCCGGGGGAGGATTTGAGTTGAACCACCGCCCACTGCGCCGCCTCGGCCACCACCTCGTCCTCGTCTCGCGTCAGCCGCTCCAGCACCGGCACCAGCTCCCCCCGGCCGCTATTGCCCGCGGCGATGGCGGCGTTGCGGACCATCCGGCCCCGGCCGATCCGCTTGATCGGGGAGCCGGCGAAGACCTGGCGGAAGGCGGCGTCGTCGAGGGCGAGCAGGTCCGCCAGCGCGGGCGTCACCAGCTCGGCGCGCGGCACGAAGGCCTGGTTGCGCCGGGCGGTGTCCGCGAAGCGGTTCCACGGGCAGACGGCGAGGCAGTCGTCGCAGCCGTAGATGCGGTTGCCGATCGCTTCCCGGAATTCGTGCGGGATCGGGCCTTTATGTTCGATGGTGAGGTAGGAGATGCAGCGTCGCGCATCGAGCCGGAACGGGGCGGGAAACGCGGCCGTGGGGCAGGCGTCGAGGCAGGCCGAGCAGCTCCCGCAATGGGCGCGGTGCGGAGCGGGGGAGGAGGGCTCCAGCGCCAGACTCGTGTAAATCGCGCCCAGGAACAGCCAGCTGCCGTCCTTGCGGCTGACGAGGTTGGTGTGCTTGCCCTGCCAGCCCAGGCCCGCCGCCTCCGCCAGCGGCTTCTCCATCACCGGGGCCGTGTCGACGAACACCTTGAGCTCGCAGCCGGCCGCATCCACCAGCCACCGCGCCAGCGCCTTCAGCGCCTTCTTCACCACGTCGTGATAATCGGCGCCCTGCGCGTAAACCGAGATCCGCCCCAGCTCCGGCCGCTCCGCCAGCGCGAGCGGGTCGGCGGAGGGCGCATAGCTCATCCCCAGCGATATCACCGAGCGCACGTCGGGCCACAGGCCACCGGGCGAGGCGCGCCGGTCCGCCGTATCGGCCATCCACAGCATCTCGCCGTGGCAGCCCTCCGCGAGCCATTCCCGCAGCCGCTTGCCGCTCTCCGGCGCCGCCTCCGCCCGCGCGATGCCGAAGGCGCAGAAGCCGAGCTCCCGCGCTTTCTCCTCCAGCTTTGCTTGAAGGTCCGCCTCCATGCCCCCGATATGGCGACGGCGGACGCCGGACGGAAGGCGGCTAGCGCATCGTTCCGCGGGCGCGGGCGAAGCCGCCGCGCGGAGCCGCGGACGCAGGCTGCCCGGCGGCCGCTCCCGCCGGCCGCGCCCGGGCCGTCGCCGCGGCCCTGCGGCGTACATGACTGTCGAAGCCGATCTGCACGCCGATCAGCATGTAGACGAAGGGCTGGAAGGCGATGCCGACGAACAACGAGCCGACCAGGTAGATGATCTGCGCCCCCTGCAGCGCCGTGGCCAGCGGGGAGATCCAGACATCCTCGCCCTCCGCCTTCTTGTAGCGGCGGCGCAATATCTCCATCCGGATGAGGCCGGTGCCGTGGATCAGCAGGAACAGGAACAGTCCCGGAAAGCCCTGCTCGCCCAGCATCTCGAAATAGCTCGAATGATAGGCGCGGCCCTTGTCGACCATCACCTGCTCGTCGACCACCTGCACCGTGCCCGCGCCCTGGGTGGAGACGGTCTTCACGATCAGGGCGTTCTGCTTGTAGGCGTCGAAGCCGCCGCCGAGCGGGTTCTGCTTCGCATAGTCCCATGTCCAGGCCCAGACGGCGAGGCGGGAGGTGGCCGAGCTGTCCACCTTGTAGTTGGAGATCGTGTCCATCCGGCTCGAGAAGCTCGACGGCAGGAGCGGCACGGCGGCGGCGCAGGCGGCGGCGATCAGGCCCATGTAGAGGAAGCGCCTCTTGACGTCGCGCAGCACCAGCACGGCCAGCACGCCGATGCAGATCAGCCCGGTCCGCGCCTCGGTTCCCACCGGGATCAGCAGGCAGGCAAAGATGAGGTTGTAGGCGAAGGCCCGCACCCGCCAGTCGCGGGGATAGATGGTGCCGTAGCGGGTGAGCCAGAGGATCAGCGGCACGATCGCGATCGCAACGGTCGAGATCGTGCTCCCCTCGTAGAGCCCGGTATTGCTGGTCACCATCAGGTTGAGCGCGCCGTAGCCGCCGCCCGAGGCCAGCGTCTTGATCCCGCCAACGATGATGATCGCGGCGGCGGCGAGCACCATGAACAGGATATAGGCCTCGATCCTCAGGCGAGTCCTCAGCGTCATGGGCAGGAAGATCGCCCAGATCATCGCCTTCCAGACCCAGTCCCACTTCTCGAGCGCCTCCTTCGGAAAGTCGGCGTTCAGAGTGGTGAAGCCGCAATAGAGGAGCAGCATCCCGATCAGCGCCTGCCGGCCGGTGAAGGTGAAGCCCTTCTTGTCGTCTGAGATCAGCCAGCCGCCGATGGCGAGGCAGGCGACGATGATCGAAATCTGCGCGCCGTTCAGCAGATAATAGGAGAGGTGCTGCGGGGAGACGATGTCGACATAGGCATAAGCGAGCACGAACAGGAACGGCCGGCGGAAGCCGAGGCCGATCAGCGCCAGCAGGTAAACGACGAAGCCGAGGTCACGCACCGGACGGGCCCCTGGCGAAGCCGCGCGCCTTTTTCTCGGGCGGCGGCGGGGCGGGCGCGTCGGCGTCGTCGAGGTCGGGCCGCGACACGAGCCGCCAGGCGGCGAGCAGCAGCAGGCCGTGGCTCAGCGCGAGCGCGAAATTGTCGATCATGCCCGGCTCCTCACCCGTCTCTCTCTAAGCACGGGCGGTTGACGGGCCGTTAAGTTTGTCGTGGCAGAGCGACGGGCATGCGGATCCTCCACGTGCTCGACCACAGCCTGCCGCTCCACAGCGGCTACAGCTTCCGCACCCGTGCGATCGTCACCGCCCAGAAGGCGAGGGGCCTCCACGTCGCCTGCCTCACCGGTGTCCGCCACAGCAAGGGCGGGGCCGATCCCGAGACGATCGAGGGCATCGACTTCTACCGCACCCCCGCGCCGCCCGCCGCGCTCTCGCCGCTGCGCGAATGGCGCGAGGTTCGCGCGCTCGAGCGCCGCCTGGAGGAGGTGGTGGAGGCGTGGCGCCCCGACCAGCTCCACGTCCACTCTCCCGTCCTGAACGCGCTCGCCGCCCTGCCGGTGGCGAAGCGGCGCGGGCTGCCGCTCCTCTACGAGATCCGCGCCTTCTGGGAAGATGCCGCCGTCGGCAACGGCACCGGCCGCGAAGGGTCCGCCCGCTACCGCGTCAGCAAGGCGCTCGAAACCTGGGCCTGCTCGCGCGCGGACAGCGTCGCCGTCATCTGCGAGGGGCTGCGCCGCGACCTCGTCGCCCGCGGCATCAAGCCCGCCAAGATCATCGTCTCCCCGAACGGCGTCGACATGAGCCTGTTCGGCAATCCGCTCGCTCCGGACCTCAACCTCGCCCGCCGCCTCGGCCTCGAAGGCGCGGACGTGGTCGGGTTCATCGGCTCCTTCTACGATTACGAAGGCCTCGACGACCTGATTGCGGCCATGCCGCTCCTGATGGGAAAGCGCCCGAAGGCGCACCTCATCCTGGTCGGCGGCGGCCCGATGGAGGAGGCGCTGAAGGCGCAGGCGCAAGCCTCGCCGGCGCGCGAGCGTATCCACTTCGTGGCCCGCGTCCCCCACCACGAGGTCGACCGCTATTACGGGCTGATCGATATCCTCGCCTACCCGCGCAAGGCGATGCGCCTCACGGAACTGGTGACGCCGCTCAAGCCTCTCGAAGCGATGGCGCAGCGCAAGCTCGTCGTCGCTTCCAACGTCGGCGGCCACCGCGAGCTGATCGAGGACGGAGTGACCGGCACCTTGTTTCCGGCCGGCGACCCGCAGGCGCTCTGCGACGCGCTCGACACACTGTTCGCCAATCGCGCCCAGTGGGACGGCCGCCGCGACGTCGCCCGCCGCTTCGTCGAGCGAAATCGTAACTGGGCGTCAAACATTTCCAATTACATGCCTGCTTACCAAAGGCTGACCGGGAAGGCGCCGTGAACTTCAAACAGATCCTTCGCGCCCAGCGCGCCAGCAAGTTCGACCTCGCGGTCGCCGCCTTCGCGGCGCTCTCCGCCGGGTTCGTCTTCTTCGCCATGCCCGAGTGGCGCCTGACCCAAATCGTCCTGACGAGCGGCCTCCCCAGCATCATAGGCGCCGCCCAGCCGCCGCTCGGCGGCACCGCGCGCATCGCCGCAATGGTGGCGGCGTCCGGGATCGCTTTCGCGATCGCCTTCCTCGTCATGGCCAACGTCGACCGCTTCGCCCGCCGCAAGCCCGCCTCGGTCGAGGCGCCGGTGGTGCAGCCGATCCCGCTGCGGGTCCGCCGCGCCGACGGCCACCCCGATGCTCCGCCACGCCGCCCGATCCTCGCCCGCGAAGATTTCGGTGAGCCCGCAGAATTCACCGAGATCGCCGCCGACGAGCCCGTCGCCGAGCAACCCGCGCCCGAGCCGCTGCCGCCCTTCCTCGCGCCCGAGCAGCCGCCCGAGCGGGTCGAGACGGCCGCCGAAACGGCACCGGAGCCGGAGCCGCTCGAGCTCACCCAGTTCGACGCGATCCAGCCCCAATCCTTCCCGCCGGCCCCGCCGATTGTGCAGCAGCAGGACGAAGAGGCCGAGGGCGAGACCCTTTCCAAGCTGATGCGCCGCCTCGAAAAAGGCCTCGGTCGCCGCGAGCAGGCCCTGCCGCAGCAGGCGGAAGAGCCGGCCGCCGCCCCGTCTCCCGTCGGCCAGGAGCCGGTCCGCCACCGGCTGCGCAGCGCCATCAACGATCTCCAGAAGGTCGCCTCCCGCGCCGGCTGACATCAGCCGTCCTCCACGGTCAGCGCTTCGAGGCGGATGCGGGCCCAGTCCCGCCGCCGCTCCTCCTGGAGCACCGCTATGTCGGCGAGGAGGTGGCCGCGCAGCCTGAACTCCGCCGCATTGAGCCGTGCGAGGAAGCGTTCCGCGGCGAGCTCGGCCCCCTCGCCCTCGAGCCGGAAGGCAAGCTCGTGCCGGGCGCCCGAGAAGGTGATGCTCGCCCAGCTGCGGCTGCGGATTTCCTCCAGCGCGAAGCCGCCGAAATTCTCGAAGGCGCTGCGGATCGCCCGCAGCAAGGCCGTGGTCGCGTCGTTGATCAGCGGCTGCACGTCTTGCCTCCCCGCCCGCGCTTGCTGTCGAGAAAGCCTTCGATGCGCCCGCGTATCTCGTCCCGCGGGGCCCGCCCGCGCCGCATGTCGAAGACCAGGCGCGGATCGCCCGCCGCTTCGCGCCCGAAGCGGGTCGCGGAGCTGCCGCTGCGTTTGAGGTATGATTCTATCCGGTAGAGCAGAGCCAAGGTCGAAGCCTCCCTCGCGAATCAGTGTGTTCTGGTTCTGTTCACAGTTACGGGAAACTTCCTACTTGTCTAGGACAAATCCTTCCACTATGGAGCTTTCATGTCAGACGACCCACGCGAGGCGCTCGACCGGCTGATCCATGAGCGGGGTGAGGATTATTCCAGCCTCTCCAAGATGCTCGGCCGCAACGCCGCCTACATCCAGCAGTACATCAAGCGCGGCAGCCCACGCCGCCTCGCCGAGGACGACCGCCGCCTCCTCGCCCGCTATTTCGGAGTGGACGAGACGCTGATCGGCGGCCGCCCGCGGGTCGAGCTCGAGGACGACCTGATCCCGGTGCCGCGCCTCGACGTCGAGGCTTCCGCCGGCCCCGGCGCGCTCGATCCCGCCGAGCGCCGCCTCGGCCGCGTCGCCTTCGATCCCGCCTGGCTGCGCCGCCTCGGCGTCGGCGATTCCAAATTGCTCTCGATGGTCCGCGTCGAAGGGGATTCGATGTCGCCGACACTGTCCGACGGCGACGAGATCCTGGTCGATCGCGGCGACGCCGCGCCGCGCCTGCGCGACGGCATCTACGTGCTCCGGGTAGAGGACAGCCTGGTGGTGAAGCGGATCGCCCTTAATCCGGCCGGCCGCAGCCTTCAGATCCGCAGCGACAACCCCGCTTATCCCTCATGGCCCGACTGCGACCCGCGCGGCGTCGACGTCCTCGGCCGCGTAGTCTGGGTCGGCCGTCGCCTCGGCTGAGCGTCAGCGCTTCCGCTCGCCGAGCCAGAACAGGAGAGCGAGCAGCACCCCGGCGGCGGTCCCTACCAGGAAGCCGATGCTCGGCTGGTTGACCATCACCCCGGCGACCGTGCCGGCGATGATCGCGGCGGCGAGGATGAAGCCGCCGGCCTGGGTGAATTTGCTCCTGTCCATGCGCGCCCTCATGGCACCGCCCCAGCCCGCTTTCCAGCCGTGGTGAACGATGCGTTGAGCATTGCGGTGCGTCCTTTGGAAACCCGCGCCCGCTAGAGCTCGGGGCCGAGGAAAGCGGGGGTAGCTTTGAGTCACCAGCTCCAGTTCCAGGGCCGCGGCGCGCTCGCCGAAGCGTCGGATCTCATCGCCCGGTTCGGCGAGTTCGCGGCCTCAGAAGCCGCCCAGCGGGCGCGGCGCAGCCGCGACCTTGGCAACTTCATCCACTTCTGCCGCTGGCGCGAGATCGAGCGGATCATCGAGCTGCTGCGCGACGAGAGCGTGAGCGGCACGGTGCACTAGCCGCGCGCGAATCAGCGCTGGCCCGCAGGGGCGGCGGGCGCTAGAATTCGCGCGATGTTCCAAACTGTTGCGGGGCGGGGGCTGGCGGCTGCGCTGGCTGCTGCCGCTTTCACGTCCGCCGCCGCTCCCGCGCACGCGCAGGAAAGCGACCCGTTCAAGGAACTGAACGAGCCGCTCGACCCCTCGGCGCCGCTCGATCCAATGCCGGACATCGGCGTCGATTGGCCCCAAATGGAGGGGGATACGGGCGAGGTCAGCGCCGCCACCCCCGACACCACCGTGGCCGATGCCGCCGCGGAGCACAGCTACTCGGTCCGCATCGCCGGTGTCGATGCGGAAGCCCAAGCCGCGCTCCGCCCGCAATTCCAGGAGCTCTCGACGCTCCAGCAGAACCGCGACGATCCCGCGAACGCCGCGCAGATCAATCGGCGCGCCCGGGAGGACGCCGAGCTCCTCGCCGAGCTGCTCCGCTCCCGCGGCTATTACGATGCCCTGGTCAACACCACCGTTGAGGCGGCGCCCGGCGGCGGCCCGATCCAGGTGACGCTCGAAGCGGAGCCCGGCCCGCTCTACCGCTTTGCCGACGTGCGCCTCCCGGGCCTCGAAGGTGCCGGCCCCGACGCCGAGGCGCTCCGCCAGGCGTTTGCGGTGCGCAGCGAGGATCCGGTCGACGCCGCCCGCGTCACCGCCGGGGAGGCGGCGCTCAGGGTCGAACTCGGCAAGCGCGGCTACGCCTTTGCCGATGTCGGCCAACTCGACGTCGCCGTCGACCATCAGGCCCATACCGCCACCCTCGTCCTCCCCGTCAACCCCAACGGCGCCCGCCAGTTCGGCCGCATCGTCGTAGAGGGGCGGCCGCTGTTCAGCGCCAGGCACATCCAGGAGATCGCCCGCTTCCACCCCGGCGAAGCCTATGAGGCGCCGCTGGTCGAGGACTTGCGCCGCGCCCTCGTCGCGACCGGCCTCGTCTCCTCGGTCGCGATCCGCCCGGTCCCCGGCGCCACGGCCAGGAGCGTCGACCTCGCCGTCGCGCTCGAGCCGGCGCCGATGCGCACCGTCGCCGGAGCGGCCGGCTACGGCTCGGGCGAAGGCATACGCGTCGAGGCGAGCTGGCAGCACCGCAACCTCCTGCCCCCGGAGGGCGCGGTCACCTTCCGCGGCGTCGCCGGCACGCGCGAGCAGCTGCTCGGCGCCACCCTCCGCCGCAACAACTTCCGCCGCCGCGACCAGGTGCTCACCGTCCAGGCGGTCGCCAGCCACATCGACCGGGCCGCTTACGACGCCCGCACCTTCTACCTCGCCGGCGCCGTCGAGCGGCAGACCAACATCATCTGGCAGAAGAAATGGACCTGGTCGCTCGGCGCCGAGCTGATCGCCACCGACGAGCGCGACGTCGACATCGAGACCGCCGCCACCCGCCGCCGCACCTTCTTCATCGGCGCCCTGCCGGCGATGCTGTCCTACGACGGCTCCGACGACCTCCTCGACCCGACCCGCGGCTTCCGCCTCTCCGGCCGCTTCTCGCCGGAAGCGTCGTTCCAGTCCGGCACCTTCGGCTATGCCCGCGTCCAGCTCGACGCCAGCGCCTACCACCCGATCAGCGACCGGGTGGTGATCGCCGGCCGCACCCGCCTCGGCACCATCGTCGGCGCGAGCCGCGACCGCATCGCGCCGTCCCGCCGCTTCTACGCCGGCGGCGGCGGCTCGGTCCGCGGCTTCGCCTTTCAGCGCCTCGGGCCGCTCGATCCGGTGTTCGACGATCCGATCGGCGGCCGCAGCCTCACCGAATTCGCCATCGAAGCGCGAGTGCGTTTCGGCAACTTCGCGGTCGTGCCCTTCCTCGACGCCGGCAACGTCTCCACCTCCCCGCTGCCAAGATTCGAGGACCTGCGCCTGGGTGCGGGGCTCGGCGTGCGCTACCACACCCGCTTCGGCCCGATCCGGGTCGACGTGGGTACTCCCCTCGGCCGGCGCAGCGGCGAGGACCGGATCGCGGTCTACGTCTCGCTCGGCCAGGCATTCTGATGGCGAGCGACGGCGACGCGGTCGAGGAGGCGCAGGCCGAGGCGCCGCGCCGGCGCCGGCGGCGGCGCTGGGTGTCCGTGCTGGCGAAGCTGGTCGTCGGCCTCGCCCTCGCCCTCGTCATCCTCCTCGCCGCGGCGGCGATCGTCCTCGACACGGCACCCGGCCACCGCTTCCTCGCCGACAGGATCGCGGCGATGGCGCCGCATTCCGGGCTGAAGATCCGGATCGGACGCATCGAAGGCTCGATCTGGAACGACACGCGCCTGCGCGACGTGCGGCTCTACGATCCGCAGGGGCTGTTCGCCGAATCCGCCCTCATCGAAGTCGACTGGCAGCCGCTCGGTTGGATCGGCAACCGCCTGATCATCGACGATCTCCGCTCGAACCTCGCGACCCTGCACCGGCTGCCGAAGCTTCGCCCCTCCGAGAGGCCTGGGCCGGTCCTCCCGGGGTTCGACATCCACATCGGCCGCCTCGACGTGAAGCAGCTGCGCATCGGCCGCACGGTGACCGGGCGGGAGCGGATCGCCAGCCTGGCCGGTGAAGCCGACATACGCAGCGGCCGCGCCCTGGTCCGCCTGAACGCCGCGGTGAAGGATGGCGGCGACAAGCTCGCCCTGCTGCTCGACGCCGAGCCGGACCGGGACCGCTTCGATCTCGACGTCCGCCTCGACGCGCCGGCGAATGGCGTGGCGGGCGCCATTGTCGGCACGAAGCGGCCGCTGGCGCTTGCCGTCGAAGGCGCCGGCAGCTGGCGCGCCTGGGCCGGGACCGCGCGCCTCGACATTTCCGGCCGCCCGACCGCCGAGCTGACGCTGCGGGCCAACAGCGGCCGCTACGGGGTCAGCGGCCGCGCCGCGCCGGCGCAGTTCTGGACCGGCAAGAAGGCGAGGCTGACCGCGCCGCTCGTGCTGATCAACGGCCGGGCGACGCTGAAGGACCGCCAGCTCGACGGCCGCCTGTCGCTCCGCTCGCCCGCGCTCCGCATCGAAAGCGCCGGGACCCTCGATCTCGCCCGCAGCACCTTCCGGAACGTCCGGATCGGCGCCGACCTGCTCCGCCCGCCGGCAATGTTCCCGAACATGACCGGCGAGAAGGTGCGCCTGACCGTCCTCCTCAACGGCGCCTTCCGCCGCCCGACCTTCGCCTACCGCCTGACCTCGCCGCGTCTCGCTTTCGACAATACCGGCTTCGAGGATGTGCGCGCGGAAGGCCGCGGCCGCTTCTCGAAGCCGCCGGTCAGCGTGCCGATCGTCCTCACCGCGCGGCGGGTGACCGGCGTCGGCGACGTCGCCGGCGGCATCCTCGCGAACCTTCGCGCCGAAGGCGTCCTCAAGGTGACGGGCAAGGAGCTTCGCGGCGACCAGCTCGCCCTCGTCTCGGACAAGCTCAAGGGCAAGCTCAGCCTGTTCGTCGATCTCGTCACCGGCCGCTTCGACGTGATCGTCTCCGGCGGCCTCGCCCGCTACTTCATCCCCGGCGTCGGCATCGTCGACGTGCTGAGCGAGCTTAAGGTCGTCCGCCACCCCAGCGGCAAGGGCACCTTGGTCACTGGAAAAGGCCGCGCCTGGGTCCGCCGCTTCGACAACCGCTTCCTCGCCGGGCTCGCGGGCGGGCTGCCGCAGCTCGAGGCGGACCTCGTCCGGGGCAACGATTTCGTCCTCCACTTCCGCAACCTGCGGCTGCGGGCGCCGGCGATCGGCGTCGCCGGCAACGGCTACAGGCGCCGCGACGGCACCTTCTTCTTCGAAGGCTCCGGCCGCCAGGGCACCTACGGCCCCTTCATCCTCGCCCTCGACGGCCGCATCGACCGGCCGAAGATGGCGATCCGCCTCGCCAGCCCGAACAAGGCGCTCGGCCTCGCCAACGTCCTCCTCAACCTCGATCCGACGCCGGACGGCTTCGCCTACCGGGCGGCGGGCGGCTCGACCCTGGGCCCGTTCACCACCCGCGGCGCCATCCTCCTGCCGCGGGGCCAGCCGGCGCTGATCCAGGTTGCCGCCCTCAACGTGTCGAACACGCTAGCGACCGGCGCGCTGCGCTCGGAGACGGGCGGCTTCCGCGGCTTCCTGGACCTGCGCGGCGGCGGCCTCACCGGGCGCCTCGCCTTCGATCCGTGGAATGGCATCCAGCGCATCCAGGCGAACCTCACCGCCGACAACGCCCGCTTCGCAGGCCCGCCGCCGATCGTGATCCGCACCGGCAGGCTGGAAGGCGTCGCCCTCCTCGATCCCGCCGGCACGTCGCTCCGCGGCACTCTCACCGCGCGGGGCCTCAGCCGCGGCGGCCTCTCGCTGGCAAGGCTCGACGCGACGGGCGAGATGCGGGGCGGCACCGGCCGAGTCACCGCCCGCATGGCCGGCACGCGGGGCCGCAGCTTCACCTTCGACGCGGTCGCCGACATCGCGCCCGGCCAAATCCGTCTCAGCGGCCGCGGCACGGTCGACCGCCGCCCGATCGAAATTACCCAGCCCGCGCTCCTCATCCGCGAAGGGGATGCATGGCGGGTCCAGTCCGCCGCGCTCCGGTTCGCGGGGGGCAGCGCCACGATCTCCGGCCTGTTCGGCGGCGCCGACAGCGAGCTCAACGCGCGGATGGAGGCGATGCCTCTCTCCGTCCTCGACATCGGCTGGCCGGAGCTGGGCCTCGGCGGCACCGCCTCGGGCGTGCTCAACTATCGCTTCCCGACCGGCGGGCAGCCGAGCGGCGCCGCCAATCTGCGCATCCGCGGCCTCACCCGCTCCGGCCTCGTCCTCTCCTCGCGGCCGGTCGACATCGGCGTCGCCGCGCGGCTGCAGGGCGGCGCCGCCGGGCTCCGTTCCGTGATCGTCAGCGAGGGCAAGACGATCGGCCGCGCCCAAGCCCGCCTCGCCCCAATCCCGGGCGGTGGCAACATCGCGCAGCGGCTGAGCAACGCGCCGCTCCAGGCGCAGCTGCGCTACAACGGCCAGGCGGACACGCTGTGGCGCCTAACGGGCGTCGAGCTGCTCGACGTCAGCGGGCCCTTGGCCGTCGCCGCCGACGCCCGCGGCACCCTCGCCAACCCGCAGATCCGCGGCGCGCTCCGCACGGAGCGCGCGCGGGTGGAGAGCGCCGTCACCGGCATGGTCATCGAGAATGTCCGCGCCGGCGGCCGCTTCGGCGGCTCCCGTCTCGTCCTCGACACCTTCGCCGGGACTACGAAGCGCGGCGGCACCGTCAGCGGCCGGGGCGCCTTCGACCTCGCCGGTCCGAAGGGCTTCGGAATCGACGTGACGCTCGACGCAAAGGCCGCGCAGCTGCTCGACCGGGACGACATCAAGGCGCAGGT
>DASVVY010000068.1:0-24965 GCA_036386335.1 Allosphingosinicella sp.
GTCAGCGCGGCGCCATGCGGATCGCTCCGTCCAGGCGGACATATTCGCCGTTGAGATACGGGTTCTCGGCCATGAACAGGGCGAGCCGGGCATATTCCTCCGGCTGGCCGAGCCGCTTCGGGAATGGAACCTGGGCGGCGAGGGCGTCCTGGACGTTCTGCGGCATCATCCCAACCATCGGCGTCTTGAACACGCCCGGGAGGATGGTGTTGACCCGGATCCCCTCATTCATCAGGTCACGCGCGATCGGCAGCGCCATGCCGAGGACGCCGGCCTTCGACGCGCTGTAGGCGGCCTGGCCGATCTGTCCGTCCTGGGCGGCGACCGAGGCGGTGTTGACGATCAACCCCCGCTCGCCGTCTTCGAGCGGATCGAGCGAGACCATGCCGTAAGCGGACGCCGCCAGGACGCGGAAGCTGCCGATCAGGTTGATCTGCACGGCGAGCTCGAACTGCTGGATCGGGTATCGCTTCGGCTTGCCGGTCTCCTTGTCGCGGCCGACCGTCTTCATGGCGTTGGCGATCCCCGCGCAGTTGACGCAGATCCGCTCCTGGCCGTGCGCCTCGCGGGCGCGGGCGAAGCCGGCCTCCACCGCTTCGTCCGAAGTGACATCGACCTGGGCGAAGACGCCGCCGATCTCCGCGGCGACGCGCTCGCCCCGCTCGGCATCGCGGTCGAACACCGCAACCCGGACACCGCGCGCCGCGAGCGCCCGGGCGGTCGCTTCGCCCAGGCCGGAGGCGGCGCCGGTCACGACCGCGGCGACATTGTTGTCGAGCTTCATAAGTCCTGCTCCCGCTCGGGTGTCGAGCGGCGTCCCTGGAAGGGGGGCGGCCGGTTAGTCAAGGCGCGGGTCGCCGCCCGGACGCACCTCCAAAAAGGAAACGAGCGACCCCACCGTGGCGGGACCGCTCGAACCTGTCAGCTCGAATGCGCGGGCGCAGCTCAGCCCGGGCTGATCGGCGTCTCGTCGCCGTCGCCCTTCATCGCCCAGATCAGGATGATGATGACGAACAGACCGAAGAGGACGCCGATGGCGGTGTCGATCTCCGGCGTGAACATCTTGCTCTCGCCATTCGTGCCCAGCCGGGCTTCCTTGGCGGGCTCCGGCGCGAGGACGGGCCGGGTCGCCTGCGCGGCAGTGGCGGTCGAGGCCAGCAACAGGGCCCCGGCGACCATGGACGTCAGCGGCTTCATCGGCATAAAATTCCCCTTCATTCTTCTTCTTCGCATCGCGAAATCGGCCGGCGGCCGGACCGGGGCCTCGCCCCAAAGCCCGTCGGTACGCTGGCCCCGCCCTTCCAGTGCTTCCAAAATCCCGAGAAGTAAAGAGGGGTTATCGAGGATAATCGCCGACTATTCGGCCGCCGCTGTCGAATTCCGACGGCCGCGGCGCGCGGGCAACGCTCTCGATCAGGTCGACCTTCGCGGGGAAATGCGTTCTCACCGGGCCCTTGATCCATCGCCGCGGTCATGTTTGATTGAACCGTCTCGAACAGGAGGGGAATGCCTGTGAAGCTCAAGGGGAATGCAATTGCGGCGGCGCTGGTGCTTGCCATGGGTTGCATCGCTGCGGCGGCGGGTGCCGCTTCCGCCGCGGCCCAGGAGGCCGGGGCCGACGATCTGGCGAACAAGATCGTCAACGTGCCGCCGCCGTCCGCGCACACCGTCAACGGCCTCAAGGCCAAGCCGGGCGTCCGGAGGGACGAGGCGGTGCAGGGCGGCAAGGCGCTCAGGATCAACGTCCCCGGCAAGTCGGAGAACCCGTGGACCGTCTCGCTGTCGAACCCCATTGAGAAGCCGATCAAGGCGGGCGACTCGCTCGTCCTCGCCTTCTGGGCCCGGCTCGAAAAGGGTGAGGGCGGAGCCGCCACCGCCAGCATCCCCTATGCCGGCATCCAGTTGGCGAGCGCGCCCTACACCGCCCTTCTGACGCAGGGGGTGACGATCGGCCCCGAATGGAAGCTCCACGAAGTCCACGGCAAGGCCGACCGCGACTACAAGCCGGGAGAGGTCAACGTCTCGCTCCACCTCGCGACGGGGAAGCAGACGATCGACATCGGACCGATCTTCGTCCTCGATCTCGGTCCCGCCGCGAAATAGCTGGAGTGGACCGGGGAGGGGCCGGACTGCGGAGCCTGCAGGCCTCAGCGTCCCCAGGCGATGAAGTGCGGGTTGAGGAAGCGCCGCTCCACCTTGCCGTAACGCAGGGGGTGCGTTTCCCGGTCCTCCTCGTCGAGCGCGAGGACACGGCCGCCCGCGGCTTCGAGCACGGCCTGCCCCGCGGCAGTGTCCCATTCCGCGGTCGGCCCGTAGCGCGGGTAGACGTCGGCGCTCCCCTCCGCGAGCATGCAGAATTTGAGCGATGACCCGGACGGTAGATAGTCGGTGACGCCAAGGCGGGCGTTGCGCTCCGCGGTGCCCTGCGCCGCATGGTTGCGGCTGCCGATGCCGGTGAGCCGGCCCGGCTCAGGCGCGCGGGTGCGGATCGCTTCCGCTCCGCCGCCGCCGATCCGCCGGAAGGCGCCTTCGCCGCATGCGCCCCAGTAGAGTCGCTTGTGGTCGGGTGCGTAGACGACGCCGGCGACCGGCGCGCCACGCTCGATCAGGGCGATATTGACCGTGAACTCGCCGGTGCGGTGGATGAACCCTTTGGTGCCGTCGAGCGGGTCGACGCAGAAGAACAGCTCGCCCAGCTCCGGGATGCGGCCTTCCGCCGCTTCCTCCTCGGCGAGGACAGGAAGATCCGGAAAGCCGGCAGCGAGCCGCTCGAGGATGATCGCCTCCGCAGCGCGGTCCGCGATCGTCACTGGCGAGCCGTCGCTCTTCTCCTCCGCCTCGCAGCCCTGGGCGTAGATGCGCTCGATCTCTTCGCCGGCGGCCAGAGCGGCGTCGACGATCGTTGGAAGGAGCGTCGAGGGCATCGGCAGCGCCATCAACTGCCCAGCCGCGCCGCGTGCCAGCGCAAATGGTCCTCGATGAAGCTGGAGATGAAGTAATAGCTGTGATCGTAGCCCTCCTGCATCCGCAGGGTGAGGGCGATCCCGGCGTCGCGGCAGGCACGTTCGAGCAGATCAGGCTTCAGCTCCCGTTCCAGGAAGCTGTCGGAAGTACCCTGATCGACAAGAATTTCCGGAAAACGTGCGCCATCCTCGATCAACGCCACCGCATCATGGCGCCGCCACGCCTGCCGGTCCGCGCGGAGGTAGCGGCCGAGCGCCTTCTCGCCCCACGGCACCTGCGAAGGCGCCACGATCGGCGCGAAGGCGGAGACGCTCCGGTAGCGGGTCGGATTGCGAAGGGCGAGGGTGAGCGCGCCGTGGCCGCCCATCGAGTGGCCCGTTATTCCCTGGCGCCCCCGGTCGAGCGGGAAATTCTGTTCCAGCAGACTTGGAAGCTCTTCGGCTATATAGCTGTACATGCGGTAGTTTTTTGAGAACGGCTCCTCGCTCGCATCGACGTAGAAGCCGGCCCCCTGGCCGAAGTCATAATCGGGCTCGTCCGGCACGTCCGGACCCCGCGGGCTCGTGTCGGGAGCGACGAAGATGAGGCCGAGCTCGGCGCAGATGCGCTGAAAGCCGCCTTTTTCGGTGACGTTCGCGTGCGTGCAGGTCAGGCCCGACAGATACCACAGGACCGGCAACCGGTCCCCCGCCCCGGCCTGCGGCGGCAGATAGACCGAGAAGGTCATGTCGGTGCCGGTCTCGCGGCTGGCATGGCGGTAGACGCCCTGCGTGCCGCCGAAGCTCCTAGCCGTGGAGAGGGTCTCGAGCGTCATGCCGGTCCTTCGATACGCCGGTTCGTCGTCGCTCACCGGCTACTCAAGATGAGCGGGGCGTGGTTCGTTCATTCCCTACCGCTCATCCTGAGTAGGGACTGAGCCTGGCGAATGCCCGTATCGAAGGACCGCCGCCAGGAGACACTTCAATACACCACCACGCTGCGGATGCTCTCGCCCGCGTGCATCAAATCGAACGCGCGGTTGATGTCCTCGAGCGGCATCGTATGGGTGATGAGGGGGTCGATCTCGATCCTGCCGTCCATGTACCAGTCGACGATCCGGGGCACATCGGTGCGTCCGCGGGCGCCGCCGAAAGCGGAGCCTTTCCAGACCCTTCCGGTGACGAGCTGAAACGGCCTCGTAGCAATCTCCCGCCCCGCCTCGGCGACTCCGATGATCGTCGAGACGCCCCAGCCGCGGTGGCAGCATTCCAGCGCCTGGCGCATCACGTCCGTGTTGCCGGTGCAGTCGAAGCTGTAGTCGGCGCCGCCGTCGGTGAGGTCGAGGATCGCCTGCACGACCTTGTCGAAGCCGATCTCGGCCGGGTTGATGAAGTCGGTCATGCCGAAGGCTTCGGCCATCGCCCGCTTGGCCGGGTTGATGTCGATGCCGACGATCCGGTTCGCGCCGACCAGCCTGGCGCCCTGGATGACGTTGAGGCCGATGCCGCCGAGGCCGAAGACGACCACGTTGGCGCCCGGCTCCACGCCCGCGGTCCAGATCACCGCGCCGACGCCCGTGGTGACGCCGCAGCCGATGTAGCAGATCTTGTCGAACGGCGCATCCTCGCGGACCTTCGCCACCGCGATCTCTGGCATGACCGTGAAGTTGGAGAAGGTCGAGCAGCCCATATAATGGTAGATGGTCTCGCTCCCCAGGCGGAAGCGGCTGGTGCCGTCCGGCATCACGCCCTTGCCCTGGGTGCCGCGGATGGCGGTGCACAGGTTCGTCTTGCGGCTGAGGCACGACTTACACTGGCGGCATTCGGGCGTGTAGAGCGGGATGACGTGGTCGCCGACTCTCACCGAGGTAACGCCTTCGCCGACCTCCCGCACGATACCCGCGCCCTCATGGCCGAGGATGGAGGGGAAGATGCCTTCCGAATCCTTCCCCTCCAGCGTGTAGGCGTCGGTGTGGCAGACGCCGGTGGCGAGGATCTCGACCAGCACCTCGCCGGCGCGCGGGCCGTCGAGGTCGACCTCGTGTATCTCCAGCGGCTGGTTCGGTGCGACGGCGATGGCGGCGCGTGTCTTCATGCAATTTTCCTCAGCTTCTTGCGGTCGGCGAGAATGGCTTGCGCGGCATTGTGGCCCGGCGCGCCGGTCACGCCGCCGCCCGGGTGCGCGCCGGAGCCGCAGAGGTAGAGGCCGGGCAGCGGCATGCGGTAGTCGGCGTGGCCCAGCATCGGGCGGGCGGAGAAGAGCTGGTCGAGGCCCATCTTGCCGTGGAAGATGTCGCCCCGCGGGACTCCGAAACGCTGCTCCAGGTGCCAGGGCGAGAGCGGCAGCCGCCCCAGCACCGAGGCTTTGAAGCCGGGCGCGTAGCGGTCGACATGGGCGATGATGTGGTCGGCGGCTTCATCGACGCGCGCCTCCCAGCCGCCATCTACCTCGTAGGGGAAATGCTGGCAGAAGAGGCTGGCGACATGCGCCCCCTCCGGCGCGAGGCTGTCGTCGAGGGTCGAGGGGATCAGCATCTCGACGATCGGCTCGCGCGACCACCCTTCGCTGCGCGCCGTGGTGTAGGCCCGGTCCATATAATGGAGTGAGGGCGCGACGATGATACCGGCGGTGAGGTGGTCGCCCGGCGCGGGCAGGCTGGTGAAGCGGGGCAGCTCCGACAGCGCCACATTCATCCGGAAGGTCGCCGATTCCGCGCCCCACCCGGCCATGCGGCGGCTGATGTCCGGCGAGACCGCGCCTTCGGGAAGGAGGCTGCCGAACAGGTAATGCGGGTTGACGTTGGCGGCGACCGCTCTCGCCCGGTACAGCGTCCCGCCGGCGACGGCGCCGGCCGCGCGGCCGCGCTCGACCGCGATCTCCTCGACCGCGGCGTCGAGGACGATCTCGACGCCCTTTTCCCGCGCCGCCTTCGCCATCGCCTGGGTGATCGCGCCCATCCCGCCGATCGCGTGGCCCCAGGCGCCGGCGACGCCCGCCGCCTCTCCGAACAGATGGTGGAGGAGGACGTAGGCCGAGCCGGGGCTCCACGGGCTGGCGTAATTGCCGACCACCGCGTCGAAGCCGAACAGGGCCTGGACGATGTCGGTGCTGAAATAGCGCTGGAGGATCTCCGCCGCCGACTTGGTGAAGAAGTCGAACAGGTGGCGCTGGTCCTCCGCGCCCATGCCCCGGACGCTGTTGCCGAGGCGCAGGGCGGCGAAGATGTCGGCGAGGCCGCCCCCGGCATTGGGCGGCGCGCGCAGGATCCAGTCGCGCAGCAGCGCGACCACCGACTCCAGCGCCGCCGAATACGCGTCGTACCCCTCCGCGTCGCTGGGCGAGTGGCGCGCGATTTCGCGCCGGGTGAGGCCGCCGCCGCCGGACAGCAGGTAGTCCGGCCCGAGCGTCGGCAGGAAATTGTCGATCTTGCGGAGCACCACCTTCAGCCCGTGGTCGTAGAGCCGCATGTCCTCAATCACGCGCGGGTTGAGCAGGCTGACCGTGTAGCTCGCGGTGGAATTGCGGAAGCCGGGGTGGAATTCCTCGGTCACCGCCGCGCCGCCAACGACGTGACGCCGCTCGAGCACGGTGACCTTGAGGCCCTTGGCGGCGAGGTACCAGGCGCAGACGAGCCCGTTATGCCCCCCGCCGACAATAACGACGTCGCTCGTTTCCGATCCCCGCATAAACCGGCCTATAGGCGGGGCGGCGGGCCTCCGCCAGTCAGCCGGCGAGTTGCGCCAGCGGCACCGCCAGGCTCGCCTTCAGCCGCTTCTTGACGAAGCTCGCCTCGTAGCGGCGGACGCCGCGCTCGCTGCCGAGCATCCGGTCGACGAAGGCATTGAACGCGGCCATATCGGCGGCGACGACCAGCAGCACGATGTCGAATGCCCCCGACACTTCGACGCAGAGCTGAACGTTGGGCGAGGCGACGAGCTGGCGGCGCAGCGAATCGACGGCGCTGAGGTCGTGCCGCTCGAGCTGGACCTGAACGAGCGCGAAAAGCGGCCGGCCCGCCGCCTCGTCGCCAAGGATTGCAACGTCGCGGGCGATCGCGCCGCTGCGCCGGAGCTCCCGCACCCGCCGGGCGACCGCCGAGGGCGAGCGACCGACCTTCTCGGCCAGCGCATCGGCGGTGAGCTGGTTGTCCTCCTGCAGGCAATCGAGGAGCTTCAGGTCGAGCCGGTCGAGCCCCTTGCCCATTTCGCCGATACTCCCCCTTCGCTTTGCCAGAATCTGGCACGCTGGTGCACACATTTGCATGAAAAGGGCGGCGTCTCCAGCAGATAAGAGTGTTGCTCAAGTAATACACCGACAGGGTGATGGAGGATCGAATGGGAAGGATGTTCGCGATGGCGCTTCTCGCCGCACTGGGTTCTTCTTCGATGATTGCGGCGGCGTCTGCCCAGCCCCCGCCGGTCGCGACCGCGCCGGCTGTGGTGGACGGCAAGGCCGTCGCCGCCGAGGTCCGCCGGCTGATCGCCGAGAATTACGTCCTGCCTGAGGTCCGGTCCAAGCTCGATGCGGCTCTCGCCAAGGGGCTGGCGTCGGGCCGCTACGACGTCGCCGACGGCAACGAGCTCGCGAAGCGCCTCAACGAGGACATGGCGGCGGTCGCCCACGACAAGCATCTCGGCATCCGTTTCAGCCCCGGCGAGGCGGGCATGCTGAAGGGCCGCCAAGGCGACGACCGCACCGAAGGGCCGGCCTTCGACCGGATGGCGCAGGTCCGCAACCACGGCCTTCGCGAGATGCGGGTGCTGGAAGGCAATGTCCGCTACCTCGCCGTCGACGGCTTCGCCTGGACCGGCCCCAAGAGCGCGGAGGCCTATGACACGGCGATGCGCTTCCTGAAGGATGCCGATGCGGTGATCATCGACCTGCGCCAGAATGGCGGCGGCAGCCCGGAAGCGGTCCAGTATCTGATCAGCCACTTCGTCGAGCCGGAAAAGCCGCTCGTCACCTTCTACATGGGCCGCGACAAGGTCGACAAGGTGGCGAGCCTTGTCTCGCTCCCGGCGGGGCGCATGACCGGCAAGCCGCTCTACGTGCTGACCAGCGGGCGCTCGGCCTCGGCGGCGGAGGAGTTCGCCGGCCACGTCTCCGGCTACAAGCTCGGCGAGCTGATCGGCGAGACCACCGCCGGCGCCGGCTTCCGCAACGACCTCTTCCCGGTCGCCAGCCAGTTCGTGCTCAGCGTCTCGGTCGGCCGGGCCGTGCTCGCCTCGACCAATGCCGACTGGGAGGGGAGGGGAATCGCCCCCACCGTCGCCGTCGCGCCCGACAAGGCGCTCGACGTTGCCCAGATGCGAGCGGTGAAGAAGATCGCCGCCACCGTCACCTCGCCGTACGAGAAGCAGGCCTATGAGGGGCTGGCGACGATGCTCGCCGCGCGGCTCGACCCGGCGAAGCCGGCGCTCCCGCTCAGTGCCTATGCCGGCCGGTTCGGCGACGGCAAGATCACGTTGGAGAACGGCCGCCTGGTCGTCGCCGGCCCGGACGGGCGCCCTCGCACGCTCCTCCCGCTCGGCCAGAACCTGTTCGCGATCGACGGCGAGGCGATGGCCAAGGTCGAGTTCCAGACCGTCGGCGGCACCGTCTCCTCGTTCGACATCATCTTCCCCGACGGCAACCGGATGAAGCAGGCGCGGGTGCAGTAGCTCAGGGCAGTCGCGCCTTCGGGAAGCCGCCCCAGGCCTGGTCGTAGTCCTGCTGCAGGGCCTTCGTGCCCATCGCGAAGGCGGTGGGGCGGAACGGCCAGCAGCTTTCGACCATGAAGGCCAGCGTGTCCTCGATCTTGCGGGGCGTGAGCTCGGCCTCGCTCGCCGCCT
This sequence comes from Allosphingosinicella sp., assembly GCA_036386335.1. Taxonomy (GTDB): domain Bacteria; phylum Pseudomonadota; class Alphaproteobacteria; order Sphingomonadales; family Sphingomonadaceae; genus Allosphingosinicella. The sequence continues at coordinate 8,775 of DASVVY010000068.1, forward strand.
TCCAGCTCGCGACGTCGGGGCCGTGGCCCGACATCAGATTGTGGAGCGACAGCCCGCCGGGCGCGAAGCCTTCCGCTTTGGCGTCGTAGGCGCCGTGGATCAGCCCCATGCACTCGCTCATCACGTTGCGGTGGAACCAGGGCGGGCGGAATGTGTCCTCCGCCACCATCCAGCGCGGCGGGAAGATGACGAAATCCGCATTGGCGCGGGCGGCGGTCTCGGATGGGCTCGTGAGGACGGTGAAGATCGACGGATCCGGGTGGTCGAAGCTGACCGTGCCGATCGTGTTGAAGCGGGCGAGGTCGTATTTCCACGGAGCAAGGTTGCCGTGCCAGGCGACCACGTCGAGCGGACTGTGGTTGAGCCTCGTCGTCCACAGCCGCCCGAGATACTTCTGGACCAGCTCGACCTCGCCTTCGGCGTCCTCGAATTGCGCCACCGGGGTCAGGAAATCGCGCGGATTGGCGAGGCCGTTCGAGCCGATCGGCCCGAGCTCGGGGAGGCGGAACAGGGCGCCGTGATTCTCGGCGATGTAGCCGCGGGCGCGCCCGTCGGGCAGCATTGCCCGGAAGCGCACGCCGCGCGGCACCAGCGCCACCTCGCCGGGGGCGACCTCGATCCGCCCCATCTCGGTCTGCAGCTCGAGCCGGCCCTGCTCGGGAATGAAGAGCATCTCGCCGTCGGCGTTGAAGAAGCAGCGGTGCCGCATGTCGGCGGTGCCGCGGTAGACGTGGACGGCGCAGCCGGAGAGCGCCTCCGGTCCGCGGTTGGCCATCATCGTCCCCATGCCGTCGATCAGGTCCACCCCGTCACCCTCGAGCGGCAGCGGGTCCCAGCGCAGCCGGTTGGGCGGCAGCGGATCGGCGAGGGCGGTGGCGGTGAACAGCGGCGCCCCCTCGTAGGGCTGGTAGGGCGGATGCTCGGCCGACGGCCGCAATCGGTAAAGCCAAGAGCGCCGGTTCTCGTGCCGGGGAGCGGTGAAGGCAGTGCCGGAGAGCTGCTCGGCATAAAGGCCGAAGGGCGGCCGCTGCGGCGAGTTGCGCCCCTCGGGCAGCGCCCCTGCCACTGCCTCCGTGGCGAAATGGTTGCCGAAGCCCGGCATGTAGGCTGGATCGGTCATGAGACCCCTTTAGCGCCCGACCCAGTCTTGTCGAAGCCCTGGAGCGCAAAGGCGGCGAGCAAACAATCCTTAAACGTCCCTCTGTAGACCAGGGCCTCGGTTCAGGGGTGACGCATGAAGATCGAAACTGCCGCGCGAATGCTCGCGCGGGCCGTCCCCGCGACGGCTCCAGCGCTCAAGGCGGGCTATCGCGGCAGCGAGCGGCTGCTGACCAGCATGGCCGCAGCCGCGCCATCCCTGATCCGGGCGCGGACGGAGAAGATCACCATCGCCATCACCGCCCACTGCAACCTGCGGTGCCAAGGGTGCCGCTACGGGCGGGACTTCATGCCGGGCGCACAGCTGCCCCTCGCCTTGGTGAAGGGCCTTCTGGAGGATGCCGCCGCCGCACGGGTGCCGGCGGTCCGTCTCTACGGCGGCGAGCCGCTCCTCCACCCCGACGTGGTGGCGATGGTGGCGACGGCGCGGGAGCTCGGCGTCGGATGCTACATGACGACCAACGGCCTGGTCCTCGACCGCAAGATCGAAGCGCTTCATGAGGCGGGGCTGCGCAAGGTCACTCTCGGATATTACGGCGAGAGCCGGGCTTTCGACGAATATGTACAGCGTCCGGGGCGGTTTCAGCGGCTCATCGAGAGCCTGGAGAATACCCGCGCCCGCTTCGGGCCGGACGAGCTCGAGATGCAGCTCAATTTCCTCCTCACCCGCCGCTCTGCGAGCGTGGAGGCGGTCGAGGAGGTGCGGCGCTTCGCCGAGCGCTTCGACGCGCGCATCCAGGTCGACGTCGTCCATTACTCTCTCCCCTATTTCCAGGAGGGCCCGGAGCGGGCGCTGCAGTTCCGCGCCGAGGATCGCGACACCCTCCAGCGCGTGGTCGACCATATCCTCGCGCTGAAGGACGCCCGGCCGGAGCTGCTGACCGGCTCGCCGCCCGCGCTCGCGTCGCTCGTCGACTGGGGCATCCGGCAGCAGGAGATGCGAATCCCCTGCGACGCGCGCAAGCTGTTGTGGGTGGGGGCCGACGGGAGCGTGATGCTCTGCTACGCGGCGTTTCCGCTCGGCAACCTGCACGAGAAACGCCTCAGCGAGATTCTCTACACCCCCGGCCACCACGACGCAGCGCGCCGGGCATTCCAGCTCGACTGCCCCAATTGTCACTGCGAATCCGCCGCCCGGGTCGAAAAGCACGCGCCGAGCCTGCGCAAGTACAGCCGCGAGGCCCGCGACAGGCTGACCCGATAGCCGGCGTGGCCCTCCGCATCGCCCATCTGCTGCCGAGCACCGACGTTGGTGGCCGGGAAAGGATCGTCGCGGACCTCTGCCGGACCGCACCCGCCTATGGGATCGATCCATTGATCCTAACCTACGATCGCCCTTCGGAAGGCACCGGGATCGACTTCGGCGATACCCAGGTGGTCGCCCTCGACCGGCGCAGGAGCGACTTCGGTGCTGCACTGACCGCTCTCCTCGCGGAGAGACGCATCGATCTGCTGCACGCGCAGGGCCATGTCGCGGCGGCACTCGCCCGCGGCGTTTCAGTCCCATACGTCGCGACGCTGCATGTGGCGCTCGGGACGGGCTGGCGGTGGCTGCTCCCGATCGCGCGCGGCCTCCGAGGCGCTTCGGCGGTGACAGCGGTCTCCGGCGACCTCGCCCGCCGCTACGCGCGGATCGCATTGAGGCGGGTCGAGACTGTTCCCACCGGGGTCGATATCGATCATTTCACCCCGGCACGCCTGACGGGCGAGGGGCCGTTCACGATCGGGATTGTCGCGCGCCTTCATCCGGTGAAACGGCATTGCGACGCGCTCGCCGCGATGCGGATGCTACGGGCAAGGGGGGTTTTCTTCCGGCTGCTCCTTGCCGGCGACGGACCGGCGCGGGCTGCCGTCGCCCGTGCCGCTGCGGGCCTCGACGTCGAGATGCTCGGAAGCATCGACTGCGTCGCCGAGTTGCTGCAGCGGCTGGACGCCTTTCTCCTCTGCTCCGATCACGAGGGAACCCCAGCCGCCCTGCTGGAGGCCATGGCGGCGGGCCTGCCCTGCGTGGCGACCCGCGTCGGCGGCATCCCCGCCGTCGCGGAAGGGGCGGCGCTGCTGGTGCCGCCGCGTTCTCCCGCGGCAATCGCCGACGCCTTGGAGCGCCTGGCGGTGGACCCATACAAGCGGGCCCGGCTCGGAGCCGCGGCGCGGGAACGCGCCGGTGCGTTCAGCATCGATCGCCAGGCGCGCGCTTATGCGGAGCTCTACGCGAGCCTCCTCTCGGCGGAGCCGGTCACTTCATCAGCACCAGCTCTTCGGCCATGGTCGGGTGGAGCGCCACGACTTCGTCGAACTGGCTCTTCCTGAGCTTCGCCTTGACCGCGATCGCGGCGGCCTGGAGGATTTCGGGTGCGTCGGGGCCGATCATATGGATGCCGACGACTTCGTCGGTCTCGGAATTAACCACCAGCTTGTAAAGCGCCCGCTCGTTGCGACCGGCCAGCACGTTCTTCATCGCCCGGAAGTCGGACGTGAAGGTCTTGACCGAACCGAGCTTGTTGCGCGCCTCGCCCTCGGTGAGGCCAACGCCGGCCAAGGGCGGATGGCTGAACACCGCCGAGGGGATGTTCTCATAATCGACCCGCGTCGGCTTGTTGCCGAACAAGGTGTCCGCGAAAGCCTGCCCCTCGCGAATCGCGACGGGGGTGAGCTGGACGCGGTTGGTGACGTCGCCGACGGCGTAGATGCTGTCGCAGCTCGATTTGTTATCGGCGTCCACCATCACCGCGCCCTTGTCGTCGACGCCGACGCCGGCGGTCTCCAGGCCGAGATCGGCCGTGTTCGGCCGCCGCCCGATCGCGAACATCACCGCATCCGCCTCGATCGCGTCGCACCCCACCATGTTGACCAGCAGGGTGCCGTCCTCGCGCTTGTCGATGCTCTCGAAGGAGACGTGGAACTTGAAGTCGATACCTTTCATCAGCGAGATGGTAAGCAGGCGGTCGCGGATCGTCTCGTCATAGCCGCGCAGGATGACGTCGCTGCGGTTCACCAGCGTCACGTGGCTGCCGAGATTGTGGAAGATGCCGGCGAATTCGTTGGCGATGTAGCCGGCGCCGGCGATGACGACCCGCCGCGGCAGCTCGGGGAGGTGGAACGCCTCGTTCGAGGTGATGCCGTGCTCGCTTCCCGGGAAATCCGGCACCACCGGCGTCGCCCCAGTGGCAACGAGGATCACGCCGGCGGTCACCGTCCGTCCGCCGCCGAGCCGGACCTCGTGCGGCCCGGAGACGACGGCGCGTTCCTTCAGCACCTCGACGTGATGGTTGCCGAGCGTCTCGGTATAGGCCGCCTCGAGGCGGGTCACCTCGGCGAGAACGTTGTCGCGCAAGGTCGCCCACTCGAACCGGCACTCCGGCACGACCCAGCCGAACCGCCGCGCGTCCGCGATATCCTCGGCGAAGTGCGACCCGTAGACGAGCAGCTTCTTGGGCACGCAGCCGCGGATGACGCAGGTGCCGCCGACCTTGTGCTCCTCGGCGATCGCCACCCGGGCGCCGTGCGCGGCCGACACCCGCGCGGCCCGCACGCCGCCCGAGCCGGCGCCGATCACGAACAGGTCGTAGTCGTAATCGCTCATTGCGGTTCGTCCCCCAGGGCGCGGGCGATCAATGCCTCGGTGGAGGGGTCGAACTCCAATGCATTTGCGCTATCGATCGCGTTCGCCATCTGCTTGCCGAGCTCGACTCCGAACTGGTCGAAGGGGTTGATGCCGAGCAGGACTGCGTTGGCGAATGTGCGGTGCTCGTAAAAGGCGATCAGCGCGCCCACCGTGGCCGGGTCCACCCGGTCGAGGAGGATCGTGGTCGAGGGCCGGTCGCCCGCATAGGAGCGATGCGGATCGTCCGCCTGCTTGCCGGCCATCAGCGCCGCCCCCTGTGCGAAGCAGTTGATCAGCAGCTGGCGGTGATGCTCCTCGTCGAGGGCGTGGCCGGGCTCGATCGCGGCGACGAACTCGACGGGCACGAGGTGCGTCCCCTGGTGGAGGAGCTGGAACACGGCGTGCTGCGCGTCCGTGCCGACGCCGCCCCAGGTGATCAGCGAGGTCGCCCGTCCGGCGGGCGAGCCGTCGAGCTTCACCGACTTGCCGTTCGATTCCATCTCCAGCTGCTGGAGATAGGGCGCGAGCAGCCGCAGCCGCTCGTCATAGGCGAAGACGGCCCGGGTCTGGCAGCCGCGGACGTTCGCGTAATAGCGGTCCGCGAAAGCGGCGATCACCGGCGCGTTGCGCGCGAGCGGGGCAAGGCGGAAGTGCCGGTCCATCGCCGCGGCGCCTTCGAGCAGTTGCTCGAAGGCCTCCCAGCCGAGCGCGAGGGCGGCGGGAAAGCCGATCGAAGACCAGAGCGAATAGCGGCCGCCGACGCTCTCGGAGAAGGGAAGGATGCGGGTCTCGTCGACGCCGAACGCCACCGCGCGCTCCGGCATCGCGGTGAGGGCGACGACCCGGCCGTACGGGTCCGCGACCCCGCCATGTTCGAGCCACGCCAGCGCCGAGCGGGCGTTGAGCATCGTCTCGAGGGTGGTGAAGGTCTTGGAGGCGACGACGACGAGCGTCGCCTGCGGGTCGAAGTCCGCCACCGCTTCCTCGAGGGCCGCGCCGTCGACGTTCGAGACCACCGCCGCGTCGTAGCGGCCGGAATCGCGGCCGAGCGCGTCGATGATGAAGTCCGGCCCCAGCGCGGAGCCGCCGATGCCGATGTGGAGGATGTGGCGGACCGGCCCGAACGCCTCCGCCTCGATTGCGTCGATCAGGGCGCGCATGCGGGCTTGGAGCGCGCCTGCGCGGGCGACGCTCTCGGGCGCCCCCTGGCCGCGCTCGGCGGTGTGCTCGGCCGAGCGCCGCTCGGTCGGATTGACGATGCCGCCGGCAAAGAGGGCATCGCGGGCGCCGGCAAGGTCCTGTGCTTCGGCCAGCGACTGGAAGGCGGCGAGGGACGCGACGGAAAGATGCGTCTTGGAAAAATCGAAGCGAATGCCCGCTTCCTCCAGGACGAGGCGCTGCAGGCGGTCCGGCTCGGCGGCGAACAGCGCCTTGAGGCTGCTCTCTCCGGTCTCTTCCACGGCCGCCCAGGCATCGCGCATCGGCTGGTCTCCTCCTTTGGCGCGGCCTCTCTAGGGCGGCGGCCGGCGAAAGCCTAGCCGCCGCTTGACCCCGCTCCGCCGCCACGCGAAAGCGGCGCGATGGAGGAGAGCGAGACTGGAGCGCAGATGCCGGCCACGGAGCCCGTCCGTCCCGCACCGGCGCGAAAGGCGAAAGGCGGCGTCGGCGACACGACGCGCTTTCTCCTGCTCCTCTTCCTCTTCGCCGTGGCGCTCAGGACCTTCATCATCGCGCCGTTCGTCATCCCCTCGGGATCGATGCTGCCGCAGATGATGATCGGCGACTATCTGTTCGTCGCGAAATGGCCCTACGGCTATTCGCGTTATTCCTTCCCGTTCGGCCTCGCCTCCTTTGGCGGCCGGATATGGTCGGGCGAGCCGAACCGCGGCGACGTGGTCGTCTTCCGCTATCCGGGGAGCGACGCCGATTATGTGAAGCGGCTGATCGGCCTCCCCGGCGACACCGTCCAGATGCGCGCCGGCCAGCTCTACCTCAACGGCAAGGCGGTGCCGAAGGTGCGGATCGCCGATTATCTGATGCGGAGGACGCCGAACAGCCCGTGCCGCTACGTCTCCAGGGCGGCGGAGCGCCCGCCGGTGGAGGAGGAGGGGCAGCTCTACTGCCGCTACCCGCGCTTTCGCGAGACGCTGCCCGGCGGCCGGTCCTACGAGGTGCTCGACCAGTGGACGGGGGAGGCGGACGACACGGCCGTCTACAAGATCCCCGGCGGCCACTATTTTATGATGGGCGACAATCGCGACGACAGCGCCGACAGCCGCTTCCCGCGCGAGGAAGGGGGCGTCGGCATCCTCCCCGGCGACTATCTGGTCGGGCGGGCGGCGATCGCCTTTTTCTCGACCGATGGGTCGGCGGAGTGGCTGAAGCCCTGGACCTGGGTCTCGGCCGCGCGGTGGGAGCGGGTGGGGAAGACCTACTGATGGACCCGCAGACGCGCAAATGGCTCGAAGCGACGCTGGAATATCGGCCACGGGACGAGGCGCTGTTCCAGCGGGCGCTGACCCATTCGAGCCATGGCGAGGATTGCTACGAGAGGCTCGAATTCCTCGGCGACCGCGTGCTCGGCCTCGCTGTGGCGCAGTGGCTGTACGAGCTCTTCCCCGGCGAGCCCGAGGGGAAGCTGTCGCGCCGGCTGAACGCGCTCGTGGCGCGCGAGACGTGCGCGGAAGTGGCGCGCGAGCTCGGCATCGGCGATCACCTCCGGCTGGGCAAGCAGGCGCGCGAGGACGGCGCGTTCGAGAGCGACAACGTGCTCGGCGATGTGGTCGAGGCCCTCGCCGGCGCGCTCTATCTGGAGGCTGGGATCGAGAAGGCGATCGCCTTCGTCCGTCGGGCGCTGGCGGACCGGGTCAGCACCCGCGACAAGGCGCCCAAGCACCCGAAGTCGGCGCTCCAGGAATGGGCCGCCGCCAACGAGCGCAAGGCGCCGGTCTACGAACTGACCGACCGTTCCGGGCCGCATCATGCACCGACCTTCGTGGTGGAGGTCGCGATCAAGGGCGTCGGATCGGCCAGCGCGGAGGGGACTTCGAAGCAGGAAGCTGAGACCGCCGCCGCCGCCAAGCTGCTCGAGCAGCTCTGCGGATGACCACGCGCTGCGGCCTCGTCGCGGTAGTCGGCGCGCCCAATGCGGGCAAGTCGACGCTCGTCAATGCCCTCGTCGGCCAGAAAGTCGCGATCGTCAGCGCCAAGGCGCAGACCACCCGGACCCGGATCATGGGCATCGCCCTCGAGGGCGAGAGCCAAATCCTGCTGCTCGACACACCCGGCATCTTCCAGCCCAAGCGCCGCCTCGACCGGGCCATGGTAGCCGCCGCCTGGGGCGGCACCGCCGACGCCGACCTGATCGCCCTCGTCATCGACGCGGAGCGCGGCTTCTCGGAGCGGCTGGAGGCGATGCTGGACCAGCTGGGGGAGCGGCGAGAGCCGAAAATCCTGGTACTTAACAAAGTGGACCTGGTGAAGAAGGAGGCCTTGCTCGAGCTCGCCGCCCGCCTGAACGAGCGGCTCGCCTTCGAGGAGATCTTCATGGTCTCGGCGGCGAGCGGGGACGGCATTCCCGATCTCAAGGCGGCCCTCGCCGCGCGGATGCCCCAAGGCCCCTGGCACTTCCCCGAAGACCAGGTCTCCGATGCCACGGACCGGATGCTCGCCGCCGAGATCACCCGCGAGCAGCTCTATCTCCAGCTTCACGCCGAGCTCCCCTACGCCTCCGCGATCGAGACCGAGAAGTTCGAGGAGCGGCGCGACGGCTCGGTCGCTATCCACCAGCAGATCCTGGTCGGCCGCGACACCCAGAAGGCGATCGTGCTGGGCAAGGGCGGCACGCGCATCAAGGAGATCGGCGCCCGCGCCCGGGAGCAGCTCTCCGCCCTCCTCGGCCGCAAGGTCCATCTCTTCCTCCACGTCAAGGTCAACCCTCGCTGGGAGGAGGATCGCGGCCTCTATCGGGAGATCGGGCTCGACTGGGTCGATTGATTTCTTCAGCTCCCGCAGTAGGTTGGTCGGTGAATGGGAGGTGGGAATCGTGCTCTGGATGATTGGCCTGGCAGCCTTGGCGGCGCCGCTGCAGCCGAACGCGCCCGGTGACCTGCGGGTCGTCGGCTCGGAGTTCCTGCTCATCGACGAACGTGGCGGCCGGGCAGAGGTCAAACCCGGCGATCGTGTCGTCCATCGACCCGAAACCAGTTGCTATGCATGGATTGTCGCCGTCGAGCCGCAGGCGCGAATCCTGCGGGTGCGCGAGGCCTTCAAGCTCCCGGCACCGGCATCCCACTGGGGCATCGACGGTGCGCGGGCAAAGGTCGAACAGGATGGGAGCGGCGCTGTCTCGGAATTCGACGACGACCTCTCGGACGGAATGATCACCCGGAGCTGGTGCGTCAGCTCGGGAGACCCGATCGGGCCGCACCAGATCAATGTCTATGCCGGGGATCGCCTTCTCGGCACGTTCCGCTTCGAGGTCGTGGCCGAAGCGATCTAGGCGTTCGCAAGCACCTCCTCCACCCACTTCGGCACCAGCTTGCTCGCCGATCCGGTGCGGCTCTCGTGGAAGTAGACGCTGCCCATGCTCGGCTCGAGATTGATCTCCAGCGTGTGGGCTCCGGAATAGCGGGCGGTCTGGACGAATCCAGCGGCGGGATAGACGTTGCCGGACGTGCCGATCGACACGAACAGGTCGGCGCCGCTCAAAGCTCGGTCGATGCGCTCCATTTCGTACGGCATCTCGCCGAACCAGACGATGTCCGGCCGCAAACAGCCCGGGAGCCCGCAGGCGGGGCAGCGGGGCCGGTCGGCGAGGTCGCGCTCCCAAGGCCGCCGCTGGTCGCAGGCGAGGCACCAGGCAGATTTGAGCTCGCCGTGCATGTGGAGGAGGCGCGTGGCCCCGGCCCGCTCGTGGAGGTCGTCGACATTCTGGGTCACGATGAGCAACTCGCCCGGCCACCCGGCGTCGAGGCGGGCGAGGGCATGGTGGGCGGCGTTCGGCTCGACTTCCTTCAGTCGCCGCCTGCGCGCATCATAGAAGGCGTGGACCAGGTCCGGATCGCGCCGGAAAGCTTCCGGGGTGGCGACGTCCTCGACCCGGTGGCCTTCCCACAGTCCGTCGGACCCGCGGAATGTTGCAAGGCCACTCTCCGCCGATATGCCGGCGCCGGTGAGGATGACGATGTCGCGCACCTTCCGCACGATCAGTCCACTCGCTCGAAGATGAGGCGGTAGAGGTCGAAGTTCATCGCGGATGATTTCGGATTGCTGCCGACCAGCTTCAGCATCACCGCATTGTCACCCTCGGTGAGGTCGAGTTCGCCGAGTGCGATCTCCGGCCCCTTGTGCCGCTCGGTCGCGTAGAGGTCGGCGGGGTCGCCGACGGCGACTTCCTTTTCGAACAGCTGGACGATAGCCTGATCCGGGCCTGTGATCGGCTGGATAGAGACGCGGTAGCGGCCGTCGGTGGGCATCTCGCACAGGAAGGAAATGTAGTGCGGGCCGAACACCTCGCGTCCCTTCGCTTTCATCGCGAGGTGGCGCAGGCCCTCGCCGTCGACAGGCTCGTCCTCCTTGGCGAGGGACGCGTCGACCCAGGAGAAAGCCTGGATCGGCGTATTCCAGCCGGGGGTGAAGACGACCCGCTTCGGATCGTCCACTCGGCGCGTCGCGAGCGGGGGCAGCGACAGGTCGGCGTTCGGACGCTCGGCCGAATAGAAGAGAGTGGTCGAGACGTAATCACCCGGCACTCTGTTCCCCTCCGGCCCGTGTTCGATGGTCGAGACGATGCTGCGCCGGTAGGGATAAGCGTCGCCGAGGAAGAAGCGATAGCCGGCGCTTCGGCCGAGATGCCGCTTGAAATCCAGCGCGCCGCTCACCGGGAGCGAGACCCGGGCGGCCCAGCGGCCCGGGACGTCGTACCAGCCGCCGTTGAAGAAATCCTCCGAGCCGGTGCCGTGGACGGCGAGCTTGCCGTCAATGACCGCCACGTCGTCGCCTTCGAAGAACTCCGTGACCGCGCCCGGCTCCGTCCCCTGCGCCTGGAGCATGACGCCCACGAGGTGCCCTCTTCCGCCGGTGTCGAGGAAGGTGAACGGCTTCCCGGCCGTCGTGGGGGCCTCCCGGCGCCAGAGGGCGTAGAGCTTTCCCTCGTCGGGCCGGCGCGCCTCGCCTGTGAAGGCGGCCTCGCCTCTTACCTCAATCGGGCCGGACGAGCGCTCCGACGTGAGCTCGACCCGGACGGACCGGTCGTACGGCATGGGGAAATAGAAATAGTTGGTGTCGCCCGCCGTCCCGGCGAGGAGCGAGCCCATCGCCGGCTCGCCCCAGGCGTAGCCGAACAGATCGCCCGCCGGCACTGAAATGGCGGGGCGCGGATCGCCATCGTAATAGACGTTGAGGAGGATATCCCGCTCCTTGCCGGCAAGCGAACGAGCTGGCGAGAGCTTCAGGCCGACGATGCGTCCGGGCTTGTCCGACTCGAAGAGGGTGAGCGTCTCGCCGGGGGCGAGGGTGCCCGAGAATGGGCGCGACTCGACCGATCCGTCTCCCGCGCCCCTCGCCGCGATATCGCTTCCCGAGGTCGCGAACAGCGCCCGCGCAGCCTCCAGCCGGGTCCGAAAGCCCTCGGAGGAGGCGGAATAGCTCTCCACGTTCGTGCCGCTGGGAAAGGTCGCAAAATTGAGCTGGTAGAATTCGACCCGCGTGCCCCGCACCAGCACCTTCAGCGAGCGGCGATAGGGAATGGGCGCATAGGTGTAGAAGCCGCCCGCGCCGACGCCGGAGACGGGGGCAAGGAACGGGAAGTCCTTGCCGGTGAACAGCGTTCGGAAGGTGGTGCGGATCCGCGGCGTGCGCTCTCCGTCGAAATAGAATTCGACCGCGTCGTCGGTGGGGGTCGGGGTCCAGATGCGGGTCACCACGCCCGGCCCCTTCAGGTCTGCGATGACCAGCCCTTCCGCTTCCTTGCGGACGAACGAATAGGTCCCGTTGAAGCCGTCGTCATTCCCGCCGGTGCGGTCGTAGCTCGTCACCGCCTCCGCCCGCCACGGCTTGAGGCGGGGGAGGGCGGCGATGCTGAGGAGATCGTCGACGGGGGCGGCCGCAGCCCCGGCGGCCCAGGCAAGCGAGAGACCGGCGAGCAGCCGCAGCGACCCCGACAACCGGCTTCCTACTTGGCCGGAGCCGGTGTCCCCGGGGCGCGGCCCGCGCCGGTCAGCTTGGCCTGCAGCCGCTCCAGCATCTCGCGCGGATTCTCCATCTTGTGCTCGCCGGCCCTGCGCCATTTTTCCTCCGCCTTTTCCCGCTTCTTCTTCTCGCCCGCGCTCTCCTCATCGGGGTCGTGCGCCCCGACTGCAACCGGAAGCAGCGCCTCGATGGCGGGTTCGATCATGTTGCGGCGCTCATAGTCCGCAGCCACCTTCTGCCGGAGCCGCTCGTCCTGCGGCACGAGCTCCATGGCATGGTACAGAGCATTCTGCGCGCGCGCCGGTGGTAGCGATCCCTGGGCATCGTAGACGTCATAATAGGCTTCGAGCACGAACGGGTCCTCCGGCGCCGCCTTGCGGGCCTCGGCGAGCCACGCGCGCGGCGCCTCCCAGGCCTTCGCGTCGGCGGCGCGAGCGGCTGCGAGGCCTTCCGCCGTCGCGAGCGCCTTGCGGGCGAGGGCGCGCGGCTCGCCGGGTCGCACGGCGAGCCATCGGTCCGCAGCGGCGATCGCCGCTTCGTGGTTTCCGGCGAGATGTTCCGCCTCCGCCAGAACCGCGAGCGCGTAAGGATCGTTCGGGAACGGCGCCGCCTTCCTGCGCACCTCCTTGACGAATTCCGCCGCCTCCCGCCGAAAGAGACCGCGGCTCAGCATCAAATTCGCCTCGAACAGCGCCTGCTCCGCGGGTGAGAGGGCGCGAATCGTCGTGCCGCCGACGTCCAGCTTTTCGAAGGAGACGCGGTAGGCGTCGAACTTGCGGCGCGCGGAATAGGCGCGCAGCTCCTTGTCGAGCTCGGTCGCATCCGTGCCGAACGCAGCGTTCATCGCCTCTTCGAAATCGGCACCGCGGTTCAGCAACGACAGGTACTTGCGCAGCTGCCCGGCACGGCTCTCGCTGTTCGAGAGATAGTGAACCAGCAGCCATCCCTGCGAGTAGAAGAGGTAGAATTTGTTGTCGATGTCCTTGGCCGTGCGGGCGGTGAGCAAGGCTTTCACCGGCTTCCATCCTTCCCAGCGGAAACCGACGAGGCGGTGGCTGGCGGGGCGGCCGACCTCGATCTGGTTGTCGGCCAGGATGCGGGCGGTGCCGTAATATTCGGCGAATCCCTCGGTGAACCAGGTCGGGTAATAGCCTTCGAAATATTGCAGCATCAGGTGATGGGCATATTCATGGAACAGGACGCCCTGGCTCGAGAGGTCGTAAACCGACTCACCTGTCGCCGCCCTGCCGCCAACGGCGATCGGCCCGCGGGAGCTCGCCTGATAATAACCGGCGACGCCGCCCCCAACGCCGTAGCCCATGCTCCTCTGCACCTCGCGCTGGTCGCGCAGCAGGTAGATGCGCAGCTTGGTCTTGCTCTCCTGTGGAAGGTCGAGCGCAAGGCGGAGCAGGTAATCGTATTTCTCGAGGTCGAGCGCCGCCTCCCGCAGCTTCTCCTCCTTGTCCTCGCTGTAGACGATGAAGTGGCGCGTCACCGCTTCGCGCCACTCGGCGCGCGCGCCCGCCGGCGCCGCCGTCGCAAGCAGGAGGCAAAGCAGACGCACAATCTTCATGATGATCTCCCCCGAGTCGCCCAAGAGGCTATCGCCAACGTCCTGAAGCAACAAGGTATTTCGTGAAGAGCCGCGTCCCGTCCCGTGCTGCGGTTGCGCCGATTGCGGTCCCCCATTAGGTGCCCTGCAGACTGGAGGGTGCCATGATCCGCATTGCGATATTCGGGGCCGGCGGCCGGATGGGGCGGGCGATCGCGAACGTCGCCGCCGAGGCTGCGGAGGTCGCTATCGCGGAGCAGGACCCCGATGTCTTCGTCGATTTCTCCGTGCCTGCGGCGGTCGGGGAGCACCTCGCCGCGGCCCGCGCGGCGGGCAGGCCGATCCTGATCGGCACCACCGGCCTCGATGGCGCCTATCACCGGCTCATCGACGAGGCGGCTGCGGAGATCGCCGTGATCCACGCCCCGAACACCTCGCTGGGCGTGAACCTGCTGGCGCATCTGGTGCACGAGGCGGCCGCGCGCCTCGGCGTCGCCTGGGACATCGAGATCGTCGAGATGCACCACCGGATGAAGGCCGATGCGCCTTCTGGAACCGCTCTCCTCCTCGGCGAAGCCGCGGCGGAGGCGCGGGGGGTGGAGCTGGACGCGGTGGCCGAGCGCGGCCGCGACGGCATCACCGGACCGCGCGAGGGGGGGCGGATCGGCTTCGCGGCCCTGCGCGGCGGCAGCGTCGCGGGCGATCACCAGGTGATCTTCGCCGGAGAGGGGGAGCGGATCGAGCTCGGCCATCGCGCCGAGAGCCGCGCGATCTTCGCCCGCGGTGCGATCGAGGCCGCCAGGTGGCTGATCGGCAAGCCGCCGGGCCGCTATACGATGGCGGACGTGCTGGGCCTGCGATGATCGCCGCCGAACGTGCCGAGTTCTACCGGCGCCTTGCCGACCGCACGCCCGATCCGCGCACCGAGCTCGAATATGTCAACGACTATACGTTGGTCGTTGCGGTGGTCCTCTCCGCGCAGGCGACCGACGCGGGCGTCAACCTCGCCACCCGCGAGCTCTTCGCCACGGTGAGGACGCCGGAGCAGATGCTGGCGCTGGGGGAGGAGGGGCTGAAGGAGCGGATCAAGACGATCGGCCTGTTCAACACCAAGGCGAAGAACGTCATCGCCCTCTCTCAGGCGCTGATCGAGCACCATGGCGGGAAGGTCCCCCCGGACCGGGACGCGCTGCAGGCGCTGCCCGGCGTGGGCCGAAAGACCGCGAACGTGGTGATGAACTGCGCGTTCGGGGCGGAGACCTTCCCGGTCGATACCCACGTCTTCCGCGTCTCGAACCGCACCGGCCTCGCGCCCGGCAAGGACGTCGCCGCGGTGGAAGCGAAGCTGGAGGCGGAGACGCCGCAACCCTTCCGCCGCGACGCGCACCACCTCCTCATCCTCCACGGCCGCTACGTCTGCAAGGCGCGCAAGCCCGAATGCTGGCGCTGCGTGGTGGCGGACCTCTGCCGCTACCAGCCGAAAACGCCGCCGCCGGGTGAGGAGGAGCCCACCGCCCCTCCGGCGGGCACCCGCCGCCGCCGATAAAGGTGTGGCGGGCCACTGTCCCCTTTGCTAAGCGCGCTCCCGTTCCGCACCCGTAGCTCAGCTGGATAGAGCGCTGCCCTCCGAAGGCAGAGGTCACAGGTTCGAATCCTGTCGGGTGCGCCAGCCATTTCCAGCGCCGACGAAAGGGCGGGCCGGCGCGCGCCGGCCCGTCCTCTGGTGCGCCGTCTCGATCAGAATTCGTACTGGGCACGGACTGCGAAGGTGTCGACGCCGTAGCTGCGGTCGGCGGCCCGGTCCGGTGAGCCGGGGACCACGGTCGCCGCACGCGGGCCGCCTTCATAGCTGCCGTGGGCGTACTGGGCCTGGAAGCGGACGTAATCAATCGGGTTCCAGATCAGGCTGAGCTCATAGCCGAGCTGGCGGCCGCCGTTCACATAATCGGGTGCGGCCAGGGTGGAGCCCGCGACGCGATCCTTGAGGTCGAGCCAGTCGACACGGGCGTTGACCTGCAGCGCGCCCCATCCGCCCTGGTCGAACGGGTGCAGCACCTTTGCGCGGTCCCATTTTCCGCCTTTGTAGCCGCGGGTTTCGCCGGTGAGGAAGTAGCCGACCTCCGCATAAGCGGAGCGGAAGTTCGGATTGCCGGCGTAGAAGGCGCCACTGCCAACGCCGTTATTCTCGCCGAAGGTCCGACCGGGGCGGTAGCCGCGGACCCAGAGTTGCTGCGCCTCGGCGGCGACGTGGAACGACTTCATGATCGCACCGAATTCGAGACCGACGATGTCATCGCCGCCCGCCGCGATGGCGCCGGTGTCGACGAAGCGCTGATCCGTGATCTGGGTGAAGGGGCGAGAGCGGTATTGCACGTTCTGTGCGTCGCGCTGCGTCACGCGATGCTGGAAGTTGGCGCCGAGGTGGAGGCGCGTGTCGCCGAGCATGGGCGAGTAGGTCCCGCGCACGCTCGCCTGCCAGCCGGTGCGGTTGAAGCTCTGGTTGTTGATCTCCTGACTGAAGATGCCGGCCGTGAGCGTGTAGCGGTCCGCCGCCGGATCGACGAGACCCACAGCCGCGCCGAGGCGCCGGTTGTAGTTGAACGCGTCGGTGAAGGACGCGCGCTCGAGGAAGCTGGTGAGGCGCGAGCTGGTCATCGTCTCAAGGCTCGAGAGCGGGTAGAAATTG
>DASVVY010000069.1:0-29669 GCA_036386335.1 Allosphingosinicella sp.
GGCAGCGGCGTGCCGCCCGCGGCGGGCGTCCCCACCCGCACCTCCGGCGCGACCGGCGCACGGCGGCGGGCATCGAGGACGGAGAAGAGCAGCAGGCCCGCCGCGACGGCCGCCACGACGATCGCCCACAGCGGCACGCCGCCGCGCGGGCGGGCGACCACAGGCATGACGCCGCCCTCGCCCGGCAGCGGCGGGACCACCCGCGGGTCTCCGGGCGGCAGGGTCGCCATCAGCGGCGCTTGCCCGGCGCCATGCGCTCGGCCCGGGCAATCTGGTTGTCGATGCGGAAGATCAGCCGCCGCGCCACTCCGTCGATCACGAACAGATCGTCCCGCATCGCCCCGTTTACGAGCGATTCCGCCCCCTGTTCGTTCAGCGCATAGACGGCGGGAAGGGCGCGTTCGCGCGGCCATTCGATATAGGTGTGGGTGCCGTCGTCGCCGATCCGGCTCGGCCGCAGCGCCCGGGCGCCGCTCACCTTGTAATGGCCTTCGACGCGCGGACCCGCCTGCTCCTGCTCGGCCGCGGCCGCCGGCGCCGGGTAGCGGAAGCGGACGGTATAGGCCATGTCGGGCGACGGGGCGAAGAGCGGCGCGAGCTCGAACAGGTAGACCCGCGCGCTGGTGACGACCGTCATGTTGGTCGAGACCCCCGCCTGCACCGGCTTCACGAACAGATGGTCGCCGCGCCGGTTCGGAGTCACCTGCCAGGCGGCGCTGTCGCCGACCGCGACGCTCTCGATCTGCTCGTCGGCGGCGAACTCGACCGTGAGCTGGTAGCCGGGCGCCCCCTGCAGCTGGACCACCCGGTCCGCATCGTAGTCCACGCTCTGGACGCGCGGATCGGTCGCGCCCGGGGTGGGCTGGACCTGCGCCCCCAGCGGAGTCGCCGCGAGCGCGGCGAGAAGCGCCAGCCTCCTCACAGCTCCGGCTCCGGAACCGCCGGCCGCGCCGGCGCCGTTTGAACCGGCGCACGCTGCATGGGGACGGTCTGAACCGGCGCGCCTTCGACCGGGACGGCGACGACCGGCGGCTGCGTCGCCGGCGGCGTGACGACGACGGTCTCGGGCGGAAGCGCCTCCGCGTCCTTGCGGTAGCGCAACACCTCGAAGCCGAGCGGATTGACGAACCTGTCCTCCAGCCGCATCGGCTCGCCGGAATAGCGGTAGCGGATGACGGCCACCCAGGCGCGCGGCGGCTCGGTCTGGCCGCCGGCATCGCGCCGCTGCGTCTCGAAGCGCACCATGGCGACGTTGCGGCCGACCGGGGAGACGCTCTTCACCCGTGTCTCCACCACGGAGGTGCGGGGGTAGCGCACCAGCGGGCTGTCCGGATTGGAGACCTGCATCGCCGAGACGTAGGTCTGCCGCGCCGTCTCCGCGGACCACAGGCCGACCTTCTGGTAATTGGCGTGCACCGTGTCGATGTCGAAGCTCTCGCGCGCGATGACATACTGGACGAGGAAGGATTGGGTGAGCGCCGCATCGCCCGAGACCCGCGCCGGGTCGAGCGGCTCCAGCGCCTGGACGAAGCCGGTGTGGCGGTCGACCAGCAGGGTGTAGGGCTCCACGGTCTTGAGCGGCGTCAGGACGATGAGCGCGATCGCCTCCAGCACCGCGACGAACAAGGCGGCCCCCGCCACGATCCACGCGACGCGGCGGGAGGAGCGCAACGCTTCCTGCCGGTCCCGGGCCCAGCTCTCGGCCTCGGCATAATAGGTTTCGAGCGCCTCGCGCGTCTGCTTGTTCATCGGCCGGCGCGCCTCGGCTGGGGATCGGCGGCGGCCACTATGCCACCTCCAGGAGGCGCGGGATCCAGTCTGCCGGGTCGTCGCCGCGCTCGGCCCGGATCTCGTCGAGCAGGCGCACCGTGCGCTCGCGCCCCGAGAGGATGGTGAGCAGGTCGCGCTCGCCGCTGAGGTCCAGTCGCGCCACGACGCTGTCGCTGCCGTGCTTGATGAGGAAGCAGTGGGCGTTGTCCGGCAACGTCCGCACCAGATCGTATTCGTGCGGCGTCAGGCCGAAGCCGTCCACGTAGTCGTCCGCCCGCGCCTTCGGGTTGGCCATGAAGATCTGGGTCGCCGCCTGCTCGATGATCGCGCTGGCGATCCGGCTCTCGAGGGCGTCCTGCGCGCTCTGGGTGGCGAAGCCGACGATGCCGTTCTTCTTGCGGATCGTCTTCTCCCAATCCTTTATCCGCCGGACGAATACGTCGTCGTCGAGCGCCTTCCAGCCTTCGTCGACCACGATGATCGCGGCGGTGCCGTCGAGACGCTCCTCCACCCGGTGGAACAGGTACATCATGGCCGGGGTGCGGGTGACGGCGTCGTCCAGGATCTGCGTCATATCGAAGCCGACCGAGTGCGCGGTGAGATCGGTCTTGTCCCAGGGGTTGTCGAACAGCCACGCGCGCTCGCCTCCGCCCCACCACGGCGCCAGGCGCGACCAGAGGTCGGCGCCGTGCGGCCTGTTGCCGCCGCGGAACAGCTCGGCAAGATGGCGCAGGCGCCGGTGCTCGGGCGGCTGGCCGAAATTGGCGTCGACGGCGTCCTTGATCCGCGCGATCTCCTCGATGTCGGCGCCGCCCGCGAGGAGTGCGAGCCAGTCGATCAGGAACTGGCGGTTTTCGGGCGTGTCCTCGATCTGGAGCGGGTTGAGCCCCGACGGCGTCCCCGGCCGCAGCAGGTCGTAGCGGCCGCCGATGGCGCGGACGAACAGCTCGGCGCCGCGATCCTTGTCGAAGAAGATGATTCGCGGCTGGAACTTGCGTGCCTGGGCGAGCAGGAAATTGAGGACCACGGTCTTCCCCGACCCAGAGGGCCCGATCACCGTGAAGTTGCCGAGATCGCCGTGGTGGAAGTTGAAGTAATAGGGGCCCGCAGCCGTCGTCTCGAGCAAGGTCACCGCCTCGCCCCAATGGCTGCCCCGCGCCCGCCCGAGCGGGAAGTTGTGGCCGCTGGCCAGCGCAGAGAAGTTCGCGCTCGAAACCAGCCCCCGCCGGGCGACATATTTGAAGTTGCCCGGGAATTGCGCCCAGAAAGCGGGTTCCAGCGCGATCTCCTCGCGCACGGCGATGATGCCGAGATCGGCGAGCGCGGCCTGCGCCTCGGCGACGGCTTCGTCGACCGCGGCAGGCGAGCCGGCGCGGATCGCGATCGTCATGTGGTGCTCGCCCAGCGCCATCCGCCCCGCGGCAACCTCGTCCTTGGCGGTGGCGAGATCGGCGCGCAGGCTCACTGCCTCGTCCTCGGTCGCGCGCATCCGGCGCAGCGCGAGGTTCATGCGCGACAGCGCCTCCTGCCGCTCGACGAAGCCGAAGGACTGGCTGACGACGAGCTCGAACGGCAGGCGCAAAACCTCGTCGAGCATGCCGGGCGCCGTCTGGCCGGGATAATCCTTGATGGAAACGATCCCCACGAAGCTGCGCGGCGATGGCCCAGCCGGCCCGAGCTCCACCGTCTCCTGCCCGAAGCTGACGCGCCGGTAGGGAAGATACTCGCCGACATCCTGGGTCGGCAGCAGCACCGGCCGCATCTCGCCATTGTAGAGCGTCGAGAGGAACTCGAGCGGCTCCGAGCAGGGCCCCTGCCGCGTCGAATAAACGCCGAGCAGCCGCGGCTCATAGCTCCCCAGCGCGGCCATCAGCGCATCGCGTGCGGTGTCGAGCTGCCGGCGCTCGTATGTCGTCCCCGCCTCCGGCTGCTGCGGTGCGCCGCTGAAGACGCCGCGGATGCGGTCCAGCAGGCCGATCCGCCCCTGGAGCGGCCGCCGCACCAGCGTCAGATAGAGCTCGTTCACGTAGAGCCGCTTGGTTGCGAGCCGCGCCCTCCACGCCTCGTCCAGCTGGCGCGAAAACCCGTCCGGATGATCCCCGCCGAGGTCGGCGTCGATCCGCCGCCGGACGACATGGTGGTAGAGGGCGAAGCGGGACGAGCCGATCGCCTGCAGCATCGCGTCCCGCAGCCGCTTGCGATAGTTGAGCTCGTCCGTGTCGGCCGTCTCGAAGAGCAGCCCGCGCAGGTGGATCACCTGCATGAGCAGCCCGTCCCGCGTCTCGATCGTGTGATCGTCTACATGGCGTGCATAAGGGAGGTGATGCCCCGCGGATCGCTCCCGGCCCACGTTCCAGGCGTCCTTGTTCACGGGCGGTAGGAATTGCATCGCCACACCGAATAATTCTTCACACGCGGGCAGCGGCTGACCCGGACCAGCCACAGGTCGAAGAAGCGCGGTTCGCGCAGGCACAGGAGCACGCCGGCGACGTGGACGATCGCGGCCGCCGCGAAGACCCACGGCGAACGGAAGATCAGGAAGAGCTCGGTCGCGAGCACGAGGTTGGCGATGAAGTAGCTGTAGGTGACGCCGGCGAACATCTGCGGCCGGGTGAGCGCCACGAACAGCGGGTCGCGGTCGAGCCCGTTCACGATTCAGCGGCCAAGGCTTGCGGTGGACTGGATCCCTGCGACGATGCTCGCGGCCCCGAATAGGATGAAGCAGCCGACGATCACCGTCGCGCCGTAGCGCCAGTTGATCCGGCCGGTGAGCATGAGCAGGCCCACCGTCGCGACCGCGATTACCGCCACCACGGTCGCGATGGTGCCGAGCAGCGTCCCCTCCAGCCAGCGCACGGCGGCGACGATGACGCCGGAGCCCGCCGGATCGGCAAACGCCTCCTGTGCGGCCGCCCGCGTCGACGACAAAGCGACCCCCAGCGCAACCATCCAGGCGGCCTTCCGACGTCGCTCCGTCCCGCTATTCCCTTGCTTCCGCATGTGATTCGCTCCCCGCGCCATACTGCGCCGTCCCGGTCGCCTTGCCAATAGCTGCCCCCGCCATTGCCGATCTGGAACGCTTCCCGGCCGCGGACAAGGGCCGTCACCACCGGCAATAGCGAAACGAGACACGGATCGCAGGGGAATGTGATCTCGCCGACAGGAAGCTGAACCGGAAAACAGGCGGAGTGCTCGCTGCCGAAGATGGCGACGCCGGGCCGGTCTATACGGCAACCGTCCTCGTGTTGCTCTTGCGCGACAGTCGCTCGGCAGGAGCGCCCGCCCTCTCTCTTACGGTCGCCTGACGGTCTCCTTCGGTCAATGGCACAAAATGAGCGATCGATTGCGAAGGCAATGATGCCAAGGCTGTAGTCACAAGGATCATGAGTTCAGCCTCAGTGCTCGCGCGCTTATCTACTTTAACGCCATTGGTGCGAGATTACTCTAGTCATGTAAATAGTCTCCGCGGTGCTGTTTGGTGGTAAACTGCCATTGCATAAACTTCTTCATGAATGCCGCTGGCGAAGCTTTCCGCCGCCCAGCGGCCTGCTCGGAATTGGGCTTCTCGCGCGCCGCGAAAGCCTGTAGATTTGCGGCGGGGGCGCTGTGCCGGATCGCGTGGGTGGAATGGGGGAATAGAGATGATCCAGCGCGACCAGGGCTTCCTGGCGAGTCGGCGCTCGGCACTTGCCGGCGCATGGTTATGTGCGTGCGGCCTGCTCGCCGGGGGAGCGCGGGCAGCCTTTCCCCCCGGCATCGGCGGGGCGAGCGAGGCGGACCGGTGGTCGCGGCTGATCGGCGATCGGTTCGACGTGTCGGGTCGTCCCGGAACCCCGCTGACGCTCGTCAGTGTCCAGAAAATGCCGACACCGGGCCGGCGGCCGCTGCGGATCGCCAGGCGCGAAAATTTCGCCGCGGTGTTCGAAGCCGCAGCGCCGATACCCGGCGATGCCACCTACCTGCTGTCGAATCCGGCGCTCGGCGCGATGCCGATCTTCTTTTCGTCGAGCGAGGATCGCGGCGGCGCGACGCGCCTGGTCGCCATTCTCAATTGAAGACCTCTGATCTAAAAGGGGTATTCGGAGATCTGCTCCCGCGATTCTCCGTCGGTCGGAGTCCGGGATCGGCCGACGGGGATTGCGGGCGGGAAAGGGGGAAAAGGTGAGGCTGCCGATGCGCGAGGCTGGTTTGTCGGCACGCCGGCACGCGGCGGCCGCCCCGAGCGCATCGCGGCGCGGTGTCCGCGGCCCGTTCCCCTCTGCGTTCCCCCTCCCGGACGACGCATGATGGCGGCGGCCTGCCAGACATTCGGACCCGGCGGCCCCTTCCTGCGGCAGATGCTGGCGACGATCGACTGCCAGGCGCAGACGATCGGCGAGGGCGGCTATCAGGCCCTCACCTCCCCCGGCTCTCCCGCCTCGCTCCTCCTCGCCGGCGCGCTCACCATCTTCGTCGCCGTCTTCGGCTACCGGCTCCTGTTCGGGCGCACGCCGACGGCGTGGGACGCGGTCGCCGCCGTCGCCAAGGTGGGCGTGGTCCTCGCCCTCGCGACGAGCTGGCCCGCCTTTCGCACCGTCATCTACGATGTCGCGCTTCGCGGCCCGGCCGAGCTGGTGAGCAGCATTGGCCAGCCGGTCGGCCTCCCCGGCGCCGACGGCAGCTTCGCGGTCCGGCTCCAGGGGGTGGACGACATGCTGGCCGAGCTCCTGCTAATCGGCACCGGGCGCCCGCCGAGCGAGGACCTGATCGCCGGCCCCGGCCCGGCGCTGACGGAGCAGCAACAGCAGCAGCAACTGGCCAGGATCGAGCAGCTGCAGCAACGCCCCCGCTGGAACCAGGCGGACGACGTCAAGATGCTGAGGCAGGCGCGCACGCTCTACCTGGCCGGCGCGATCGGCGCTTTCGCTTCCGTGCGCCTGATCGCCGGCCTGCTGCTCGCGCTGGCGCCGCTTTTCGCGCTCTTCCTCCTCTTCGACGCAACCCGCGGGCTGTTCGAAGGCTGGCTGCGCGGGCTCCTCGGAACCGCCGTGGGCGCCACCGGGGTCGCGATCGTCCTGGGGGTGCAGCTTGCCCTCCTGGGGCCCTGGATGGCGACGGTGCTGGCGACCAGGCATGCGGCGATCTCGACGCCCTCGGTGCCGGTGGAGCTGCTGGTGATGACACTGGTCTTCGCGCTGGTCCTGCTGGCGACGCTGGCCGCTTCGGCGCGGCTCGCCTACACGATCAGCATTCCGCATGCCTGGCGGGCGCTTCCCTCGCGTCTCGGAGATGTCGTCCGCACCCAAAGCTTCGCGCCGGCGGGAGTGCCGCGTCAGACCGCGACGGACGCGCAGGAACGCTCTCGGGCGCTCCAGATCGCGGATGCGGTGGCGTCATTGCAGCGGCGCGAAGCCGCCTCACCGGGGGCGGCACGAACTGCGGCCGGCCCCGCGGGACGTTCCGCCGCCGGTACACCCCATCGCCTCAGGACGGGTCCAGCCGAGGGTCCGGCATCCGCTGGACGATCCCCCGGTGCCGTCGACCGCCGCACGCGAGGCCGCATTTCCGGCGTCGCCATCCGCCGGGATGGAGCGCCATGATGGGCGCAGCCGCACCGGACCGCACTTTCAGGAGGGCAAAGAGATGTTCAACCGCTTCCTAGTCGCCATCGCCACGCTCATCCTGACCGGCTCGTCGGCCTCCGCCGCCAACCTCCGCCCGCTGGCGCAGTACCAGAAGATCAGCGAGGCCGCCGGCGGCTGGACATGGTACCTCAACAAGAGCTCGGTCCGCCCCGCGGGGCCGGGCATGTACACCTTCTGGCTGACCGGCGACAATGGCGGGTCGGGCAAGGTGCGGCACACGATGATGCAGGTGAAGGTCACCTGTTCCAAGGTGCTGCACATCCCGCTGCACACCACCCATTACGGCGCGGGGGCGATCATCCTGTCAGACACGCTGATCGGTGACCACCTGTCGAACCGGACGAAGACGCGGCCCGGAACGCCTGTGGACGCCGCCAAACCCTGGGTCTGCCGCTGAGCGGACGCGGACACCGCTGCTCCTTCCCCTCCTCCCGCCCCCTGGGAGACACGTTCATCCCGGCGGCGGCGGCTTCAGCATCCCGTGCATTCCAAGCCAACGCACGAACGCAGCGAACCAGCCGGTGCTGGTGGTTTCCTTGGCGTACATGCCGAAGCCGTGGCCGCCCCGTTCGGAGAGGTGGAACTCGACCGGCCGTTTCGCCGCCATCCAGCTCTCGATCAGGCCCATGCCCTTGCCCGCGAACAGCGGATCGGCGGCGGCGATCGCGACGAACAGCGGCGGCGCCTCGGCGGGGACGGTGACCGGCTCGAGGGGGCCGTAAATGGCGCCGATGAAGGCGGGCTTCGCCTCGTCGCCCGCGAGCGCGGTGGCCATCGTCAGCATCGCGCCGGCCGAGAAGCCGACCATGCCGATGCGGCTGGAGCTTGCCGGTGAGCCGGACGTCAAGCTCATCGGCAATCTCTTCGAGCTTCGCGCGATCATCGAACCCGCCGCGGCCGGACTCGCAGCCCAGCGCCGCGGCGAGGACGATCTTGTTTCAACTAGCCCTCGACGACACGCAAGGCGCGCTGGCACCGGGATCCCTCGGGATCTGAAAACAAGGATGGACGGCGCTGGAGCCTTCCTATGTCTGGATTGGCACAGCAAAAGGATTGACCGCGAGTGCGAAACGGGCGTCTGCCATGACAGAGTAGCCGACCGACCTTCAGCACTCGTCCGCCCCGTCAACTCCCGCGCATACGGGCACCGGACCGCTGGTCCCCCAAGGCGCCTCAGCCGAGGATTTCCAGCTCTCGTGCCGGCACACCCCGCTCGCACCGGGCGGTGTTGCCGTCGACGCCTGCCCGGTAGCTCTCGACGAACCCGAGGAGTTCATCGCGCTGGACCAGCTCGGCGATCGAGGCCTGTGCGGCGCGGTAGCTCCGGCAGGCAAGCGCCTTGTCGCCCGAGCCGGCGGCGATGTTGCCGAGCGTCAACTGCGCCATGGCAAGCCGGTTCAGCGTTGCCGGCCGCCTGGCGGCCGTCAGCGCCCCGCCGAACAGGGCGACGACCTCCTGCTGAAAGGCGAGCGCCTGCCGGTATCGGCCCTCGGACGCGAGTGCCTGCGCCTCGCTCTGGCGGACGTTGGCGGCGAACGACTTCAGCGCGTTGTCGCTCGGTTCGATGCGCAGCAGCCGTCCGCTGGTCTCTCGCGCCACATCGAGGAAGCGTCGCGCTTCGGCGGCTTCCTTCGGCAGCCCCGACGCCGCACCGTAGCCCACATATCCATTCCACATCAGCGTGAACAGGAGGACGGGATCGTTGGGCCGGCCACGCTCCAGCGCAAGGAGCCGCCGCTCGGCGTCGCGCAAAGCCGCCAGAGCGCCATCGAGGCGATCAGTGAAATAGCCGTGATAACCGCGGTAGTGGCTGGCCAGCGCGCGGTCGAAAGCGGCGTGCCAGGAGCGCTGCATCGCGGCCGGCCATTGCGCGATATCGCTTTCAAGAAGACCGATAAGACGGGAGAGACGGTCCGTCTCCTGCTCGAGCACGGCCGTCTCGATCTGAACGTGGCGCAGCCGGCGCCGCGCCTGATGCCAGCGCTCATCGCGTAAGGCCTCGGGCACCGCCGCGAGGAGGGCGGCGGCTCTACCCTGCGACGCCGCCGCGGCCTTCGGATCCGCGTCGGAATGCGTCTGCATGCGCGACAGGGCAGAGAACGCTTCCGCCTTCGCCGGTGCCGTTCCGGTTCCACCAAGCCCCTGAAGCAGGTGGAGCGCCTGCTTGAGGTTGCCCCTGGCCCGCTCGGTCTGCCCGAGATTCGGCTGGCCGGGGACGCCCTGCACCTGCGCCAGCGCAATCAGCCCGCGGGCCGCCTCCAGCTTCAGCCCGTCATCCGCTTGTTCGGAGGCGGCAAGACGCGTCAGATACGCCTGCGCCCGATCGGCGATCGCCGCTCGTGCCTCTGCATTGCCGGCCACCCGCTCGAGCATGCCCTGCAGGTCGAACACCATGTAATTGGCGAGCCCGCGCAGGTCCGCGAAACGCGCCGCCTCCGCCCGCCGGGCCGTCTCCGCGTCGCGATAGGCGGCGGTCGTGAGAAGCAGCGCCGCGACCAGCAAAATCAGGGCGGCAGCGCCCGCCGCCACGGCGGCCCGGTGCCGCCGCACGAACTTCGCGGCTCGGTACCTCCGGCCGCCCCCGCAGGCGGCGACCGGAAGACCCTCCCACCATGCCTCGACGTCGGCCGCCAAAGCCTCGACGGTCGGGTAGCGGTCGGCGGGGTCTGCGGCGCTCGCCCGGGCGACGATCGCCTTCAGCTCGCGGTCGCCCGCCCCCGGCGGGATCAGCCGCGCGAGCAACCGCCCCAGTGAATAAATATCGGCGGCGGTGGTGACGCTGGCGCTGGTCATCCGCTCGGGCGCCGCATAGCCGGGCGTCAGGCTGAGCCCCGGCACCAAGGGCGGCCGCGCCGGATCCGCGGCTTCCGCCTCCGTCTCGGCCGGCTTGGCAATGCCGAAGTCGATCAGCTTCACCACCCCGTCGCGCGTGACGAGCAGGTTCGACGGCGTGAGGTCGCGGTGGACGACGAGGTGGCGGTGCGCGAAGGCGACCGCGCCGCAGATATCGGCGAACAGCCGCCGCCGTGCGTCGCGCCCCAGCGCCCGCTCGTCAGCCCAGTGGAGCAGCGGCGCACCGTCGACGAATTCCATCACGATATAGGGCGATCCGCCCTCGGTCTCGCCACCGTCGTAGAGCTGCGCGATATTCGGATGCGAGAGGCTGGCGAGCAGCTGGCGCTCGCGCCGGAACCGCTCGACCAGCGCCTCGGAGAGAAGCCCCGGCTTGATGATCTTGATCGCGACGACGTGGGTGAAATCGCCCGCCGCGCGTTCGCCGCGGTAGACGCTGCCCATGCCGCCGCGGCCGATCCGCTCGACGATGCGATAGGCCCCGAGCCGCTCCGGCGCCTCCTCGTCGGGCTCGATGCAGCCCGCCGCGGCGCCGGTTCTCAGCGCCGCCCGGCGATCCGCCTCGCGCAGCGACAGCAGCCGCCCCAGCAGGTCCGAACGCCCCGCGGCGACGCGGGCGATCCAGGCCTCCTGCTCCGCCTCCGGCACCTCGAGCAGCTCCTCGAAGAGCCGCACGGCGTCCCGCTCCAGACCGGGATCAAGGTTTTCCATACCAGCCATCCCCCCGCAATCAGTCTACGGTCGCGACGTGCCGGTGGCAATCGGCCGCGCCGCCGCCGTGCCGCGCCCTACCCGTCTGACGGTTCCAACTGGGAAGCCCCGCGTTTTTGAGGTAAGCTCGATGGCGGGGGGTGATCGTGCAGCCAGAACTCGTCACCGAAGTCCTGCTCTCGCATTGGCGCGTCGGCGACGAGCAGGCGCGCGACGGGCTCATCTCCCGGCTCTATCCCGAACTCGCCCAGATCGCGGCAGCGCGCCTGCGCAGCGAACGCAATTCCAGCCTGTCCACCGGCGACCTGCTCAACGACGCGGTCATGCGCCTGATGCAGCGGGAGGCCTTTTCGATCGCCGACCGGGCGCATTTCCTCGCCCTCGCCTCGCGCATGATGCGGCACATCCTGATCGACCATGCGCGGGCCAAAGGCTCGGCGAAGCGCCGCCACGTCCGCGTCGAGATCTCCAGCCGCATCGACGGCGAGCAGAGGTTCGACCTGATCGCGCTCGAGGTCGCGCTCGTCCGCCTCGGCGCGATCGACCATCGGCTGATGGAGCTCGTCGAGATGCGCTACTTCGGCGGCATGAGCGTCAGCGACGTCGCCGTCGTCACCGGCTGGTCCGAGCCGACGGTGAAGCGCCGCTGGCAGACCGCGCGGGCGTGGCTGACCGACGCGCTGATGAACCCGGTCCGCGACAACTGACCGGCCGCCGCCGCTCATTCGCAGGCCGTGTCGATCGGCACCTTCACCCGCTCCCCCGTGTCCGGATCGATGCAGGTCTGTTCTTCGCGTATCGTGTCGATCCGCTCGCGCTGCTCGATATCGCCGCGCCTCTCCCCGCGGCGCCACTCCTCCATGTCGACCAGCCCTGAATCGTCAGTCGCAGGAACCGAACCGTCGGCGCTGACGGGAGCAGCATCGCTTCCTCTAATCGGCACCGTCGGGACCTCTTGCGCCCCCTGACGGTCCTCGCCGCCAGACGCCGCCGCGATGACGAGCAGGATCGCCCCCCCGATCAGCAACGGCACCTTGTTCTTCTTTGCAAAGGCTTCGAGCTGTTGCCGGTCCATCGCCGCCTCCTCTCCTACAGGAGGTAAGCGAGGATCGCCGCGAAACCGGATCACCGGCGCCTCCGGCAGAAGATGCGCAAAGAAATCGTCCGGCCTGCTGATCCGCTTTTCCGCTCCGCTGCGCATAGCCGTTTGAAGGAGCGGGACGTGACACGAGCACGGCGGCTGGACGGGGACCTTGAAAACATGGCGGCGGCGCGGTGAGCGCCGGCTCGCAAGCCTCCCTGGCGCAGGGCACCGTCTTCACGACCGGAAGCGGCCGGCGCGGCACCGTCGACGACCTGCTCGGCGCCGGGGGCCAGGGCGAGGCCTACCGCGTGACCCTCGACGGCCTCGCCTTTGCGCTCAAATGGTATCACCCCCATTATGTCACCATCGACACGGGGCTGCGGCTCCGGCTCGAGCGGGCGGTGCGCCGTGGGGCGCCGACCGCCGATTTCCTCTGGCCGATCGACCTGGTCGACATCCCGCACAGCGGCAGCTTCGGTTATTTCATGAAGCTGCGCGGGCCCGAATATGTCAGCATCCGCGATCTCATCGCGCCGCCGCCGCGCCGCCTCGAGCTTCCGCTCGCGCAGCGCGCCACAATCTGCCTGCAGCTGGCCAACGCCTTCCTCGAGCTGCACGCCAGCGGCTTCTGCTACCAGGACATCAATTTCGGCAATATCTTCATCGAGGCCGCGCAAGGCCGCGTCCTCATCTGCGACAACGACAACGTCAACGTCGATGGGGCAGAGGCGAGCATCTACGGCACCCGCAAGTTCATGGCGCCCGAGGTCGTGCGCCGCGAATGCCTGCCGAGCAGCCGCACCGATCTCTTCTCGATGGCCATCCTGTTCTTCTACATCCTGTTCGGCTGGCATCCGCTCGACGGCCGCCGCGAAGCGGAGATCCAGGTCCTCGACGCCGACGCGGAGCTGAGGCTGTACGGCGCCGACCCTTTGTTCCTGTTCGATCCGCACAACCCGGCGAACGGGCCCATGGAGGGGCTCCACGAACCGATCGTCGCCCGCTGGCGCTCGCTGCCGGAGGCGCTACGCGCCCTCTTCGTCCGCGCCTTCGGGCCGGGGCTGCAGGATCCCGCCGCCCGCGTCCTCGAAACCGAATGGCGCGCCCCGCTCAGGACGGCCGCGGAAGCAAGCTTTCCGTGCGGCGCCTGCGGTTTCGACCATTGCGCCGATCCGCAACGCGGGGGGCTGGTCCTGCCCGACACCTGCCTCTCGTGCGGCTCGCGCCTCGAGCCTCCGCCGATGCTCTGCGTCCGCGCCCGCACCGTCGCGCTCACCACCGGCCGCACGGTTCCCGGCGACGCGATCGGCCTCGCCGGCAGCCCGTCCGGCGCGGCGGTCGAGCCGCATCCCAGCCGCCCCGGCATCTTCGGGCTGCGCAACCTGAGCGGGGCACCATGGCGGGTTACACTGGAGGACAGCTCCTCGCACCAGGTGCCGCCGGGCCAGGCAGTCCGCATCATGGCGGGGACGCGGATCGAGTTCGGCCGCGTCACCGGCATCATCCTAAACCGCTCGCACATCGGAGGGCCCTCGGCATGAGCGAGCGGCCGGGGGCCTGGCTGGTCGGCGGCGCGTCCGTGCGCGGCGCCGCCCATGTGCGCAGCGGCCGGCCCAACCAGGACGCGGTGCGCTGGCTGCCCGAGGTCGGGAACGGCGCCCGCATCGTCGGCGCGGTCGCCGACGGCCATGGCGGCGCGCCCCACTTCCGCTCCGACCGCGGCGCACGCATCGCAGTCGACAGGACGGTGGACATCCTGGCCTGGCGGATCGACGAGGCCGGCGACCAGGAGGAAGGGGAGCTCGCCGCCGAGCTGCTTCGCGCCTGGCGCGACGGCGTCGCCGCGCACCTCTCGCAGACGCCTTACATCCCGGGCGACCCGGTCATCCCCGAGCGGCCGCTCATGCCGTACGGCGCGACCCTGCTGACCTTCGCCGCAGCGCCGCAGGTGATCGAGATGCTCCAGATCGGGGACGGGGACGTCGTCCTCGGCTTCGCCGGCGAGCGGCTGGAGCGCCCGCTCGGCAGCGATTCCGGCCTGGTCGGCGAGGAAACCTATTCGCTCTGCCTCGACGACGCCGAGCGCCGTGCCCGCTCCGCCAGCCTCTGGCGAGACGACGCGGCCGAGTGGCCGGATTTCGTCCTGCTCGCCACCGACGGCGTGTCCAAATCCTTTCGCGACGACGCCGCGTTCCTGGAGGCCGCCGGCCAGCTTCGCAGGCTCGCTGCGGCCCAGTGGGACGCGACTGTCGAGGCGCTTCCGGAATGGCTCGAGCGAGTCTCCGCCGCCGGCAGCGGCGACGACAGCACCGTGTGCATCGCCATGCGCAGACACTGAGGAAGGGGAGATCGAGGCAATGACAGGCAAGCCGCCGCATCCGATTATGCCGCCCGTCCCGCGGGACCATGAGGACGCCAGCTTCTCCGAACTGGTGCCGTTCCGCTCGAGCAAGATCGACCTGAAGCGAAGCCCGGTCATGCTGTTCGCGCTGGTGACGGCGATCGCGGTTCCGTTCCTCTTCGCCTTGCTGACGAACATGGAGCGATCCCAGGACGTCCGCCAGAGCGTGAGCATGTTCGCGACGATGGCGAACATAGCGGTCTTCTACATCCTGCTTTGCATCCTCGTCGGGCTCTTCTCCTATTCCCGGAGCAGCCGGCCGATCTGGGTGTTCGGCCTCGGCTTCCTGGCCGTCGCGATATTTACGGCCACACCGCCGATCTTCACGGCGCTCGCATTCCCCTTCCGCGGCATCTATCCCGGTATTGTTCCGATGGCCTTCTCGGAGAATTTTCTCTCCGCCTTCCTCGGCATGTTCGTGGCGGCAGGGCTCACCGAAGAGTCCATCAAGGCGATCCCCACCCTCTTCGGCGCGTTCCTCAGCTTTCACCTTATGAAACAGGGAAAGACCCAGGGAGCGGGTTTCGCCGAGAAGTTCCGCATCCGCGGCCCGCTCGACGGGGTGGTGATGGGCCTGTTCTGCGGCGCCGGCTTCATCATGGCCGAGACCGCGTTCGAATATGTTCCGCGCCAGTTCAACACCATCGCCCAGCAGACCGGAAGCTTCGAGGCGGGGGTCGCCTCCGCCCTGTCGCTGCTGCTGCCCCGCGTGTTCGGCGGCATCACCGGGCACATGGGATATTCCGCCATCTTCGGCTATTTCATCGGCCTCGCCGTGATCCGGCCGAAGCGCAAGTGGAAGCTGATCGGCATCGGCTTCCTCGGCGCCTCGCTCGTCCATGGCCTGTGGAACTCGGTCGGGCAGCTCCACCCGCTCCTTTATTACGGAGTCGCGATCGCGACCGCGCTCGTCGCCGTCGCCTGCCTGCTCAAGGCCCGGCAGATGGAAATGGCCGCCCGCGGGCCGGCGGAGGAGACCTTCGGCTCGATAATCGTCGAACGGGCCCCGGCCGCCGCGGTTGCGCCGGTCCCCTTCCACCCCGCCGCGCCGCCCGCAGCGCAAGCCTTCACTCAGCCGCTGCCGCATCCGGGCGCCGAGAAGCCGCTGGGGCTCGACGTCGACGGCATCGTCATACCGCTGCGTGCCGGCGGCACGGTCGACCTAGGTGCCGAACCGGCGCTGGCCGGGCGCGGCGCGGGCGTGGTCGGAATGGTCATCCCGCACCCGACGCGCGCCAACGTGCTCGGCCTGCGCAACGGCGGCTCCGGCGCATGGACGGCGCGGCTGCGCGACGGCAGCCAGCAGCTGATCGAGCGCGACCAGAACGTCCGCCTCGCCGCCGGCGTCGAGATCCACTTCGGCGGCGGCCAGATCGGCCGCGTCGTAGCGATCGGCTGAACGGCGGTGGCGAAGCTCCCGATCGATGCGGCCGGCCTCGCGCGACGGCAGCTGCAGGTGATCCTGCTGCTCGACTGCTCGGGATCGATGCGCGGCGACCGCATCGCCTCGCTCAACTACGCGCTACGCACCGCCATTCCCGAGCTCCGGCAGGTGGCGGCCGACAATCCGGAGGTGGACGTGCGGCTGCGCGTGCTCCGCTTCGCGACGGCGGCCTCCTGGCACATCGAAGATCCGGTGCCGGTCGACGACGTGCGCTGGCAGGAGGTGACCGCCGACGGCGAAACCGCCTTCGGCGCCGCCCTGTCGCTCGTCGCGGAAAAGCTCGCCGCGGGCGCGATGCCGGGGCGCCAGCTCCCGCCCGTCATCGTCGTCGCCTCCGACGGCTATCCGACGGACGATTACGAGGCCGGTCTCGAGACCTTCTTCGCGGCCGAGCATGCCGCCAGCGCGATCCGCGTCGCCATCGCCATTGGCTCGGACGCCGATGTCGAGGTGCTGGAGCGCTTCATCCGCCACCCCGCGATGAAGCCGCTGCGGGCCAGCAACGCCGCCGATCTCGTCCAGCACATAAAATGGGCGACGACGGCCCCCGTCCAGGCGGTGTCGAGCCCCACCAACGCGCCCGATCCGATGGCCCCGCTCGCGCGGGCCGCCGACGCGGCGCCGTCACCCAATAGCGAAATCATCTGGTGAAGGAGGACCGCCATGTCGGTTGACGAACGGCTCTACGCGATCGCCGCCCAGGCGCGGCAGCAGAACGGGGACGCGTTTTTGCGCATGCCCGACCAGCTCGTGCCGCGGCTGAGCGCGCAGGCGCCCGATCTCCACGGCGAGGTCCGCGCGCTCGCCGCCGCTTTGGCGCAGGATGCCGGCGGGCGCCTCGCCTCCGCGCCCGACGCCGCCGGCGAGATGACGCGGATGGGGACCGAAATCGCCGCGCGGGAGCGGCTCTCGATGGCAGCGGTGCTGCCCGCACTGGAGGTGGCGCGGCGGCTCGGGCCGCTCGGCACCGGAGCGGCGCCGTCCCCCGGCGGATGGGCCGGCGACAGCATCGTCGCGGGCACGCCGCCGGCTCCTCAGCCGCCCTACGGGGCCACGCCCCCATACGCGCCGCAGCCGGTCGTGCCGCCGCCGGCCGGGGCCGCGGCGGAGCCGATCTGGAAGAACAAGTGGGTGTTGGGCGGGGTGGCTGCGGTCGGCGCATTTCTCATCTACCAGAATTCGCAAGGGGGCACCGCGCCCTCGCCCGGGCCCCAGCCGCAACCCGGCCCGGCGCCGATCCCGGGACCGGGACCGGGCCCGTCGCCGAGCCCGATGCCGAACCCCGGCCCGAACCCCGGCCCGAACCCCGGCCCAAACCCCGGTCCGAATCCGCAGCCCCAGCCAGTGCCCGGCCCGCAGCCCGGCCCCGGTGCTCCGGGAGGCAGTCCTGTCCTGCAGCCGCCCTCCGGCCAGCTGCCGACCTTGAGCGCGCAGCAAGGCCCGAACGGCACGCTCGGCATTTCCTTCGCGCTCCAGACCCGCAACGGGCCGGTGCCCGGGATCGTGCTGCTCCCCGGCGGCGGCTGGGATTCCGGCCCCGGCATGGTCGGCCTCGGCGGCAACATCAGCAGCGGCCAGCCCGACACGATCGGCGGCGCCCAGTTCCAGCGGGTGCAGGGTCCCCGCGGCCCGGTCCGCGCGATGCAGCCGCAGTGGCAGCGCGACAATGTCGGCGTCGGCAACATCTGCGTCGCGTTCATGACCGACCGCGAGGCCCAGGACACACCGCTCAGCGGATCGACGATGTGCATCATGGACGGCCCCTGCGGCCAGGCCGCCGGATGCGGGCGGGTGCAGTGACGTGGCCGCCGGCGGCGATCCCTACGACGCACTAGCGGAGGCGCTGAAGACGCTCCACGAGCGCTTCGGAACGGGCCTGTTCTCGGATCGGCGGCGGCTGGTCTCGCTGCTGTTCGACATGCTGCCCGACGCGAAGCGCGACATCCGCCTCGTCGGCACCGCGGTCGACGAAGGCATTCCGGCGTCGCTCGCCGGGGTCGAGCCGCACCTGCTCGGGGTCGAGATGGATCGCCAGAGCAGCAAGCTGGAGGGGAGCACCGGCCTTCGCCCGGAGCTTGCCTGCCAGATGGTGCGCGTCTTTGCCTACGCGATGGGGAAGGGCCCTCTTCCCTCCGTCTACGGCGTCGCGGCCCCCGTCGCGCCCTCGCAAGGCGAATGGGCCGGCCTGTCGGTCCCAGCCGCGGCGCCGCAAGCCCCTGTCCACCCTGGCTGGCAGCCCCACCCGGGCAGCGTTTACCCGCAAGGCTCCTATCCGGCAGCGCCCGCACCCGCCGGCGCGGTCCGGATCGGCGGCTACAGCATCGATCGCAAGCACCTGATCGGCATCGCCGGAGCGGCCGCCGCGGTGCTCGCGGCCACGCAGCTGTTCAGCGGCGGCGGCACGACGGTCAACGAAGTGACGCCGGTCGTCGATAACGGCATCGTTCCGCCCGCGCCGGATCCGGTCGTGCCCGACACCGACGCAGAGCCGAGGCCGAAGACCGACACAACCCAGCCGGAACCGGGCGACGCCGCTTATGCCGACGAGCTCGCCGACCACGGCGTTGCCGCCAAGGCAGAGCTCGAATCAAATGTCGGCTCCCCCACCCCTCTCGAAATCCCCGGCGGCCGCCGCGTCACCACCGGTGCCCTCCGGGAGCTGCTCCGCCGCGAGCCCGAGGCATTGCTGATCGACGTCCTCGCCAATCCGCACCCGATGACGCTGCGCGACGCCGTCTACCTCCCGCAGGCGGGCCTGCCCGGCAGCTTCCGCGACAGCTACCAGCGCGAGACGGAAACCGCCCTCGAACGGGCCACCGGCGGCAAGAAAAACCGGCCGCTCATCTTCTTCTGCGCCGGCGCGATCTGCTGGGAGTCCTACAACGCCGTGCTACGCGCCCGCGAGGCCGGCTTCCGCAACCTCTATTGGTATCGCGGCGGCCTTGCCTCCTGGACCGCCGCCGGCCTGCCGATGCAGCCGCTGCCGGCGCAGGAAGGCCGCAACTTCATCTTCTGAAAACCGTCAGCGGTCCCGCCGCAGTACACCCGAGAAGGTCAGAATGGCGAGCGAGACCAGGATCCAGCCGAACAGCCGGTAGACGATCTGCGCCGCGCTCCACAGCGGCTCGTCCGCGCGCACCGAACAGAAATTCTCGGTCCCTAGCGTCACCAGCGGCACCATCAGCTCGAGCGCGTAGAGGGGCGGCTTCAGCCACGGGCACTCGCCGGGGCTCGCCCGCCGCGCCGCGGAAAGCACCGAGCCGTCCATGAAGGGCGAGGGCTCGAACACACCGGCCCAGGCGGCAAGCTCCACCCCCGCCCATCCAATCAGCAGGTACACGCCGAGCGCCAGCAGCGCCCGCCCCGGCGAATAGCCGTAGCCGCTCGCATATTCGAGCAGCAGGTTGCCGGCGCGCAGCCATAGCGGCCGCCGCACCGCGCGCCGCTCCGCCACCCGCGCCGCCAGCTCCACCCGCTTCACGGCCTCGCCATGTCCGGTGCCCGCGAGGACCTGCGCGAAGACGTGGTAAGGCTGCGCGTCGAATCCCGCCCCCTCGCCCCTTGGCGCGTGCGACTCGATCCAGCGGACGCGCAGGTCTACGCTCTCGTCCGAAACGGCGCCGGAGCCCTCCACCAAGTCCGCGAGCTGCGCATAGCGAAAGCCGGAAAGCTTCAGGCACGGCGGCGGCCCGGCCGCTCCGGCCCCCCAGGCCCGGCCGTGAGCGTCGTCCATGGCCGCCGCCTCCGCCCCGCGCAGGTCGACCGTCCACGCGCCTTGCCAGGCGATCCGGCCGAGGCTGAGCGTCCCGCGGATCCTGCTTCCGCGCAGGTCGAGCAGGCCTTGCTCCTGAGAAGCAAGCGAAAGACCGGCGAAGGACAGATCTTCCTCCGCAGCGAGGCCGGAAAGATCGACTCCTCCGGCTAGGCGTGCGCCCGCTTCGAACAGGACCGATCCGGCCGTGGTGAGCTTGCGCATCGTCAGCGCCGGCGGTGGCCCCACCCCCTCATGGATGCCGCTCGCCGCCGGCGCATCGATCCGGATGTTGGCGAAGCGCAGGTCGTCGCCGCCCGACGCATGATCGAGCGCCACCGTGCCGCGGATGGTGACGCCCTCGTCCGCCGGGTGTCCGAACCGTGCGAGCGTGGCGATGTCGAGGTGCCGCGCGGCGATCGCCACCCCCCGCCACGGCCCGTCCGAAAGAGCCGCGATCGTGGCGGTGCGCAGCACCAGCTCCCGGCAGCGATGGCCGATCAGCGACAGCGTCCCCTCGAGGACGAACGGCCGCCCGGGTGCGCCGATCGCCGTCCGGCCTGAGCATTCGATGCCGAGGTGGAGGGGCTGCCCCGCAGGCATGCGGTAATGCCCGGCGACGACGAGGCCGGAGCAGCGGGTTTGTCGGAAGGATAGGCCGCCTTCGACCGACGCGAACGTCAGCTCCAGCCGCCCGCATTCCAGGAGGCGTGCGTCCAGCGCGTGCGGACCGCCGCGCAAGATTCCTCCCAGCCGGACGTCGCCGGCGACGGTGAGGCCGGCAATCTCGATGGGGCCGCTTGCCGAGAACCCGTCCCGCAGGTGCAGATCGCCGCCGATGCGGCCACTCGAGAGCTCGAGGGCAGGGCCTCGCGTGACCTCATGACGGCCGCCCAGATCGAGATCGCCGGAAATGGAGATCCCGCGCAGATCGCAGCGACCCAGCACCGTCGCTCCGGGCGCGGCGTGGACATTTCCCGCCTCGGCGCGGCCGATCGCGAGCGATCCCAGCCGTGCACCGCTGGCGAGTTCGAGCGCCTCGAACACCGATCGGCCGAGGTCCAGCGCGCCCTCGATCGTCCCGTCGATGCAAACCCGTCCAAAGCGCCCTTTAGCAAGGCACGTCGCCCCTTCCACGACGGAGACGGTCGTGCCGTGGCCGCAGATCCGAAGCGCCTGCCTCACCCGGGCCCCCGTCGCGCTGAGCGCATCGGCGGCGGGGCCGATCCGGCAGCCTTCGATCAGCAGATCGCCACCTATGTCCGCGCCGTCGGTGAGCAGCGCCGCAAGCTGGCAGTCGCGCAGGTGCACGGACCGGAGCGAAGCACCCGCTAGATCGACGGCACCCCGGATCCTGCACCTGGAAAGCGACAGGATTTGGTCGGCACGCTCCAGCCCAATGAGATCGAGGCCGCCTTCGATTTCGACGTCGGCGAGCGGCCCCTCCACGAGCCCGCCGCGGATGAGGCTCGCCACGAACGCACCGTTCACCTTCAGCGGGGGTGAGGCGCCCTCCCCTTCAGTCCCGCGCCGGCAGCGCTCGAGGAGCGCCCGCTCATCGCCCGATGCCGCGACCAAGCCAGGTGCCGGGCCAGCGGTTTCCATCAGAGCTGCCCCCGAACCATTGCTGCGTCAGGTGCTCGTGCAACCTGCGCGCTCCGCCAGGCGACGTCGCTTTGGCCCACCTCCGCCGAGTCCAAGCCACTTCGCCCCGATGATCCACGACGTGGCACGCCGGCCCGAGCCTCCTCCTCAAGGCCATCGCTAAGCCGCCGCCCCAGTGGAAGCAGGAGACCCATTCCGCTCGCTCCGCCTTTGTTGCTTCTGCAAGGAACCTAAGCCCTTCGCCTGTCTAGCGAGGTGGACGCTCCTAATGGATCAACCGGGCAATATTTGGCCTCTCGACGCGTCTCCCGTTTCACCGGACGGCGTCCGCCTGAGAAACACGTGTCAGGCCTCCACCAGCACGCCCCTGTATCGGTCATCTTCAAGTGCACGGCCGGCCCCATTCGCGACACAGACAAGAGGATCTTCTGCGACGGCCACTGCAAGGCCGGTCGAGAGGGAGACGGCGCGGTCCATCGCCCCCAGCAATGCGCCGCCCCCCGTCAGCACGATCCCACTGTCGACGATATCGGCCGCGAGTTCGGGTGCAGTGTTCTCCAGTGCTGTGCGCACCGCGCCGAGTATCTGACTCACGGGCTCCGCGAGCGCCTCCGCTACTTCCACCTGCGTGACCTCGACCTCCTTCGGCATGCCGGCCGACAGATGGCGCCCCCGCACCCGCATCGTCGCTCCTCCACTCGACGGCCTCACGGCCGTACCGAGCTCGAACTTGATCCGCTCCGCGGTTGCCTCTCCGATGAGCAAATTGTGCTTGCGCCGAATGGCCGCCGTGATCGCCTCGTCCATTTTGTCGCCGCCCATGCGCACGGAGGTGCTGTACGCAAGCCCGCGCAGCGACAGGACAGCAACTTCCGTGGTCCCGCCTCCGATGTCGACGACCATCGCGCCGATCGGCTCGATGACGGGCAATCCAGCGCCAATCGCGGCAGCCATCGGCTCCTCGATCAGCCATACCTTGGAGGCGCCCGCATTGGTCGCCGCATCCCGTATGGCCCGCCGCTCGACGGAAGTGGATCCCGAAGGCACGCAGACTACGATCTCCGGGTAGCGCGGAAGGCGCGAAGATCCGCCGTGCGCCTTGTCGATGAAGTGCTTGATCATCTGCTCGGCGACGTCGAGGTCCGCGATGACGCCATCCCGCAAGGGCCTGATCGTCTGGATCTGGTCAGGGGTCTTGCCCATCATCAGCTTCGCCGCGGCACCGACGGCCTTGACGCGCCTGATGCCGTTGGCGGTCTCGAGCGCGACCACCGACGGCTCGTTGAGCACGATGCCCTTCCCTTTCGCGTAGACGACAGTGTTGACGGTACCCAGATCGATCGCGAGATCGCTCGAAGCGAGCCTGAACAGTCGCGAAAATCCCATTCGGAAAAACCTCTGCACGGGTGAGGAAGCCGGGCGTCCTCGGGTCACCGATCATCCGACTTGAGAATTCCATGGCGAGAGACGCACACGCTGAGACGTGAGACTCCCGCAGCGTTCAGCCACTACCAGCAATGCCTGTGAACGGCATCAGTATTAACATTCGAGCATTCGCCGTTCCAGGGATCACAATGGCCCGGCCAACTCTTCTCACCGGCGTCAGGCCAGGCGCGGCAACAGGCGCATCTTCCTCCTGACAAGTTCGACGAGCTGGCTGGCGCGGTAGGGCTTCGCCAGGAATGTCCCATGGTCGGGCAATTGCCGATCCAGCAGCCGTTCCCGGCGGGAGGTGACGATCAGAGCGATCTTCGGCCACAGCTGGTGGACCCGCTCGACCAACCGGAGCCCGTCGATCGGCCCGGGCATATTGATGTCCGTGAACACCAGAGCGATGTCCGGATGCTCCCCGAGCAGCCCGAGCGCCTCGTCTGCGTCCGCGGCCTCGTACAGTCGAAGTCCGCTGTCCGAGAGCGCATCGAGCGCGACCATGCGCACAAGCGCCTCGTCCTCGACGACGAGAACCGCCTCTGAAGGTCCGACCTGATCCATGTTAGAACAACCGTCACCCGTCGGCGGTTGTTCCTTTGGCGCCGCCTGGGCGTGCCACAGAAGCTCTTGATCGGCATTGCAGGCCCGAGTTCTTGGTCGACCACCACCCTTTCAATGTTCAGCAGCCCCCTCCCCTCCTGGTCGATCCGGGCGATCGCCGGAACGGAGAACCAACACGCCCCGATATGGCTGCGATCACACGCTCTCGCTCGCCCAGGGCCGGGGCGCGATCCGGCAGGCATCCGCCACAGCCGAGGCGCTCGGGCTGGTGCCAAGACTTGTAACGATCGGTCCCACTCGTGGTGGAGGCTGGACGGGGCTCGCCGACGAGAGCAGCAGGAGATTGCCGCCCATGTGGCCTTGCCGGAATCGCCTCGTTCGCGGTCATTCGGGTCGAGGAGGACCGCTGCAACGTGGAGAGGCTGGTGGTCGTCGCCGACGAAATGCGCGAGCAGGAAGAGAGCAAGTAGCGAGCCTCTCTATTTCCGCCTTCACCACCGCGCAGACATCGCTATGCTCGGACGACACCAGATTCTCTCAAAGGAACAAAGACATGTATAGGTGGATGGCCGCAGTTTCGGCGCTCGCCGTTGGAGCCGCGGCTCTCGCCGATGTAGGGGGGACAGGTGCAGCGGATGGGGCAACCTTCGAGTTCCGCAAGGGCTACAAGGCAGAAATTCCGGGCGGCACGGAGCAGGTTTTCAAACTACAGCCCACAGTGGAAAGTTGTAAGAAATTAAAGAGGATTGCACTACTTGACGCTTTGAGTGGACAGACCAAAACCGTGGCAGTTCCCGCCGGGAAGCCAATCAACCTCTATGCAAGAGTGTCCGCCAATAGCAGGTTGGGAGCGGCTATCTTGACCCATTCCTGTGCTGCCAGTGTCACTTTCACGCCTCGCCCCGGCGGCAGATACTCGGTGATCCAGCGCGTCATCCGGCCGGTCTCCTGCGACCTTGAGGTTGTTGACACCTCGACTGGCGTTCAGCCGACAGACCTCGTGGTCAACAGGACGCGGGTCTGTAAGTAGGTTGGCGATGCCATGATCCGCTCCATCTCCGGCGACAATGTTTTCGTGCAGGCGAGGCAACGCCAGCGACAGCAACAGCTGCCAATATCAGGGGATCGCAAACGGGAATTCCGTCTCGGGAACCTACAGTTGCAGCTCAGTGGGCAGCATTCCTCTTCCGGGAGGCCGCAGGATCGTCTGACCCACCATCGAGCGTAGCCTAGGTGCGCCTGCATGGAAGAGGAATGCGCAGACCGCGTGCAGTTAACTTCAGTGGGCGGTCACGTCGGCGTCGGCTGGATGGTTGGGTCGTAGTAGGTCGTGTCACCCGCGGTGCGGGACCACCGGTATTCGACGCGCTGGAACCGCATTGTTGACAGGATAGGCGCCAGCTCCGTTTGCATGTCAGCGATGTTCGCGTTTCGCACAAAAATCGGTCCGGTGAAGCGGAGCGTCCGCGAACCCGGACCAGTGGCGGCTACGGCTATATCGCGCCGGAAGGGCTGCGCGTTCAGGTCCTCCGCGTAGCGCCTCCGGATTGCAGCGAACAGCAGGCGCTGCTTAGCAGACAATGTTCCAGAAAACTGCGAGTGCATGGAACGCTGCGCAGGGGTGAGGCTTAGCCTCCGCCCATCCGCGACATACGAGCGAAGCGCGTCCATCCGCGACAGCAATTCGCCCAGTCGCGCGTCGGCGACCGGTGTGGAGGGAAGTGCTTCTACCTGGGGCATCCAGTAGGTTTGGACCCGTTCCGAATACACGTCCGCCGGATCAGCGGGAGCGCTCGAGCTGAGGGTTTCGTCCGAGCTGCCTGACTGCGCGGCCGGTGCGGATGCTGCCTTCGCTGGCGGCGAAGCTGCCTTTGCGGCCTCTTCTGCGTCTTCGATCCGCTCGAGCAGGTCCGCAACAGCCTCCCCTCATTGTGGGGGAGAGGGTCCTCCCCGTTTGGATTGCAGATGGTGGAGGAACGGGGGGAGGCCCTGATCTCGCCGTGCCCTATTCACGATGTCGCGCCACCCGGTGCCGCCCGGTTTTGAAGCCACGTCGGAAAGGACCATCCATGAAAGCAGCTCTCCTCATCACCGCGTCAGTCGCGGCCCTCGCTCTGGCCGTGCCTGCCAACGCCCAAAGCACCGAGCCGAGCGGCGGCGACTCGAGTTCGACCGCGGGAATGAACTCCGCCAATAACGGCGGAACCGTACGGACCGACAGCCGCGATCAGTCGGTAACCGCCGGCACCGTCGGCGCCAGCCACGGGGGGACGGCCACCGACAACAGCGACCGGTCCGTCGACAATAGCAGGAGCTCAGGCGTCGGCGCCGACAACGGCTCCACGGCCACCGACAATCGTGATCACAGCCTCGCGAAGAGCGGGGACAGCGGGATGTCCGCCAACAATGGCGGAATGATCCATAACGACAGTTCGGACCGCTCGGACAACAGCGATAATTCCGACAACAGCGATAACTCCGACAACAGCGACCACTCGGACAACAGCGACGCGTCGGGCACTATGGCCGCCAACAACGGTTCCACCGTCACCGACAGCCGCGATCAGTCGGACAACTCGATGACCGACAGCGGCAACGACAGCAGCAACAACTCGACCAACGACAGCAACAACGACAACTCCGACAATTCGGATAACAGCTCCGCCGAGGGTGGCCGGTTCGGTGCCAACAATGGCAGCACCGTCACCGACAATAGCGATAACAGCGACAACTCGACCCACGACAGCAACAACGACAATTCGGACAACTCCGATCATTCGGATAACTCCGACAACAGCTCCGCCGAGGGCGGCCGGTTCGGCGCCAACAACGGGAGCACCGTGACCGACAGCAGCGATAACAGCGACAATTCGGATCATTCGGACAATTCGGACAACAGCTCCGCCGAGGGCGGCCGGTTCGGTGCCAACAACGGAAGCACCGTCACCGACAACAGCGACAACTCCGATAACAGCGACAACTCCGATAACAGCGACAACTCCGACAACAGCGACAATTCCGATAACTCGGATAACAGCTCGGCGAACGGAGAGATGGCGGCCAACAACGGCTCCACGGTCACCGACAACAGCGACAATTCCGACAATTCCGACAATTCCGATAACTCGGACAATAGCTCGGCCAGCGGAGACATGGCTGCCAACAACGGCTCCACCGTCACCGACAGCCGAGACCAGTCGGATAACTCGACGCACATGCGGACCGCGACCTCCGAGAGCGCCTTCGGGGATCGGGCCACGGTCGCTACTTCGAACCTGGCCAGCAGCGTCAGCGGCATCACCGTGACGTTCAACGAAGGAACCACAGACTCACCGTCTGTGGACAACAGCCTCCGCAACGGCGGCAATGCCTTCCAGAACTTTTCGGGAATGCAGGCGCTCAACCAGAACACCGGCGTCGGCGCATCGCAAAATGCGAGCACCACCGTCGCGGTCTCCACCCGCGATGTCACGCCGCAATAACGGACTCCGGGAGGGGCGGTGGCAGTCGCTGCCGCCCCTTTCTCCTCTTGCTTTCCCGGAGACAATCGAATGACCAGGCCCATGCGCCAGCTCCTGATCGGAGCTCTCCTCCCGGCGCTCTTTTCGCCGGCCGCCCATGCGGCGGCAGCCGAGCCCGCGGCGCAGGAGCCCCCGGTAGCCGCTTCCGACCCGGGGAGCGCCTTCGCGAGGAGCAGGATAGCGGACGATCAGACCCTTGGCCGCGCCACGGCCCGCGAGGATCTGTCGATCGTCTCCGAGACGAACCACACCAGCAGCGTCACCGACAGCAGCGTCACCGGCGCGACGACCGGTGAGATCAATCTCAGCGACAACGCGTTCCAGAACGCCACCGGCCTCACCGTCATCAATGCCAATACCGGCAACAATGTCGCGATGAACGCCTCGCTCACCGTCAACGTCGTCATGACGGCCCCCGAATAAGATGCGGCTCGTCCCCGCCGTCGTTCCGTTTGTTGCCGCGGCTGCGCTGGCGTCCTGCGCCTCCGCCCCTCGCGACGACGGCCCGGCGGCATTCTCAACCGCAGCCGGCGCGATCGGCGACTTCGCCGTTCCCGTCGCGTCGGTCGAGGACCGCCGCTTCGCGACGGTGGTTCGGCAGCGCTACGATTTCAGCTGCGGCTCGGCGGCGCTGGCCACCCTGCTGCGCTTCCACTACGACCAGCGGCAGGACGAGGCGCAGGTGTTCCGCGGAATGTGGACGGAAGGCGACCGCCCGCAAATCCGCCGCCTCGGCTTCTCCTTGCTCGACATGAAGCGCTACCTCGGAGCCATCGGCATCGAGGC
Source organism: Allosphingosinicella sp. (assembly GCA_036386335.1). Taxonomy (GTDB): domain Bacteria; phylum Pseudomonadota; class Alphaproteobacteria; order Sphingomonadales; family Sphingomonadaceae; genus Allosphingosinicella. The sequence continues at coordinate 27,543 of DASVVY010000069.1, forward strand.
CGACGGGTTCCAGGTGACGCTCGACGAAGTCGCGCAGGCGGGCGTTCCCGGGATCGCGCTGATCGACGTCAACGGCTATCGCCACTTCGTCGTTGTGAAGGGGGTCACCGACCAGGAGGTGCTCGTCGGCGATCCCGCGCTCGGGCTCCGCACGATGGCGGCCGACGAGTTCCGAGCGGCCTGGAACGGCGTCTATTTCGCGCTGAATTCGCGCCTCGCCACCGGACGCGCCGCCTTCAACCGGGACGCGCAGTGGGCAAGCTTCTCACGCGCTCCGCTCGGGGCGGGCTTCGCCAATCCTCTTAGCCAGCAGGCGCTGATGCTCACCTCCCCCTTCTACGGTGAGTTCTGATGCGCGCCTGCGCCTTCCTTCTCCTGGTCTGCGCAGCGGCGGCGCCGGCGGCGGCTGCCGGGCCGTTCGGGAAGGCCCCGGTCTCGGACGCGGACTTGGGCAGGATGCGCGGCGGTTTCCTCCTACCGGGCGGGCTCGACGTCTCGATCGCGGTGCAGAGCAGCACGAGCGTCGATGGGACGCCGGTCCTGCGCACCCTCTTCATTGCCGCGAGTGGCGGCCCGTCACTCACCGTCTTCGGACAAAACGGAGGAGGGCTGACGCAGATCGACACCAGCAGCAGCGGCGGATCGGCTGGGGCCTCCGGCGGAACCGTTCGGGTCGAGGGATCCGGGAGCGGCACGCAGGTGATCCTCACCGCTCCGCAGCTCGAGGTCCGTCACCTCGTCGGGCAAGCTGTCGGTTCGATGGTCGCGAACAGCGGCAACGATGTGACGATCGACGTCGACACCGTCGTCGACATCCAGATCGGCAACGGCAATCCGCTGAACCTTGGGCCCAACATGCTGCGCGTCGATACGTTGGCGTCCGACGTCGCTGCCCGCCTGGTCCGGTAACCGACGAAAGGAAGACGACGACGATGCGCCATAGCCAGGGGGTCTTCCTCGCCGGGGCAGCAATGCTGCTTCCGGCCGCACCTGCATTCGCCCAGAGCGAGGTTGAAACGCTGAGGGCGGAGCTCGCCGAGGCCCGAACGCAGATGGGCGAGCAACGACGGCAGATCGACGCACAGGAACTGCGCCTGCGCGCGCTGGAGGCACGCCTCACCGCCGTCGCAGCCGTCCAGCAGACAGGCGTCCCGGCTTCTTCTGAAACCCGACAGGCGGCGGTGGAGCAAGTGGGTGAAGCGCCGGAGATCGAGATGCCGCAGGTCGCGGTGCTCGGGGACCAAGGCAACGTCATCACGCGCGCGGGCCAGCTCACTGGCGAAGCGCAGCTCGAATATGGGCGCGCCGACCGCAATCGTGCCATCTTCCGCGGTATCGAGGTGATCGAATCGGTCCTGATCGGCGTATTCGACATCAACGAGAGCCGGCAGGACGTTCTCACTGCGGCCGCGGGGCTTCGCTATGGCCTGACCAGCCGGCTAGAGCTCGGTGCACGGCTTCCCTTCGTCTACCGTTCCGATAAGTCAGTGCTGGCGCCCATCGCCGGAAGCACGCCCGATGATCCCGCCGCAACGCGCGACAGTTCTGCGACCGGCCACGGCATCGGCGATGCCGAGTTCACCGCCCGGTATCAGCTTACTGCCGCCCGCCGCGGCAGGCCCTTCCTGATCGGCAACCTCCAGGTCGTTGCGCCCACCGGAAGCGATCCGTTTGCGGTGCGCCGGGACGCTAACGGCCTCGCTCTCGAGGCGGCCACGGGGGCCGGCTTCTGGGGTGTTTCGCCGAGCGTGACGGCGATCCTGCCTACCGACCCCGCCGTTCTATTCGGCTCGCTCGGCTTCACGCATAATTTCGGCAAGAACGTCGACACGAGGATCGGCGACGTGATCATCGACCGGGTGGAACCCGGCAACGCCCTGTCCGCGAGCATGGGGATAGGCATTTCGCTCAACCAGCGCACGTCCTTCAACCTTGGCTACGCACACAGCTGGGTCATGGGGACTAAGACCCGGACCCGCTTCGCCGAGCCGGGGCCGAACGACCCCGATTTCATCGAGTCGACCTCCCGCGATCTCCAGCTCGGCCGCTTCCTCTTCGGCGTCACCTACCGGCTGACGGACAAGGTGAACGTCAACTGGGCCGTCGAACTCGGCGCAACGGACGACG
>DASVVY010000070.1:0-1737 GCA_036386335.1 Allosphingosinicella sp.
GCGGCGGCGAGGACGTCGTCCTTGGTCAGCCGGCCGTCCTTGCCGGTGCCTTTGATCCTCGACGGGTCGAGGCCGAACTCCAGCACCAGGCGCCGCACCGAGGGCGACAGCGTCAGGTGCGAGCCTTCCGCCTCCTCCGGCGCGTCTTCGGCACGCAGCTCGACATTCTCGCCGGCACCCGTCGGGTTCACCGGCGTGGATTCGGGCGCGGGATGCTCCGGCTCGGCCTTGGCGGGCATGCCCGACCCGCTCTCGATGCGCGCGATCGCCGCACCAACCGCGACCGTATCTCCGACGGCGACGAGCTGGTCCCCCATCACCCCCGCGACCGGGGAGGGAACCTCGACCGCGACCTTGTCCGTCTCGAGGCTGGCGATCGGCTCGTCCGCCGTTACCGCGTCGCCGGGCATCTTCAGCCACTGGCCGAGGGTCGCCTCGGTGATCGATTCCCCGAGCGTCGGGACGGTTACTTCGGTCGCCATCTTTCTCCCTTACCCGGCTTTGCGCTGGGGCGCGGCTTCGCTGCTCCCGGTGGTGAGCGGCGTCGAACTATGGCCGAGCGCATCGGCGATCAAGGCGGCCTGCTCCGCCGCGTGCCGCTTGGCGAGGCCCGTCGCCGGCGAAGCCGCCGCGGCGCGACCGGCATAGGCCGCGCGGCGCGGCTTCACGCCGGCCTCGACCAGGCACGTTTCGACGAACGGCTCCACGAAATTCCAGTAGCCGTTGTTCTTCGGCTCTTCCTGCGCCCAGACCACCTCCTGGAGGTTGGTCATGCGCTTGAGGCGCCGCACCAGCGGCTCGGACGGGAAGGGATAGAGCTGCTCGATCCGCACCACCGCCGTATTGCGGTCGCCGGCCTTGTCCCGCGTCTCCATCAGCTCATAGGCGATCTTGCCCGAGCAGAGGACGAGCCGCTTCACCTCGGCATCGGCCGGCGCGTTCGGATCCGACAGGATCCGCATGAAGTGGCTGTCGTCCCGGAAGTCGGCGAGCCGCGACACCGCCAGCTTGTGGCGGAGCAGCGACTTGGGCGTCATGATCACCAGCGGCTTGCGGAAATCGCGGTGCATCTGCCGCCGCAGCACGTGGAAATAATTGGCCGGGGTGGTGCAGTTGGCGACCTGCATATTGTCCTCGGCGCAGAGCTGCAGGTAGCGCTCCGGCCGCGCCGAGCTGTGCTCCGGCCCCTGTCCCTCGTAACCGTGCGGGAGCAGCATCACGAGGCCGTTGGCGCGCAGCCACTTGGCCTCGCCGCTGGCGATGAACTGGTCGATGATCACCTGCGCGCCGTTGGCGAAGTCGCCGAACTGCGCTTCCCAGAGCACGAGGGTGCGCGGGTCCGAGAGGGCGTAGCCGTACTCGAAGCCGAGGACGCCGAATTCCGACAGCGGGCTGTCGCGTACCTCGAACCGCGCCGGCCCGATCTGGCAGAGCGGGATATATTTGTGGCCGTCCTTCTGGTCGACCCAGACGGAATGGCGCTGGCTGAACGTGCCGCGGCCGCTGTCCTGGCCGGAAAGCCGGACCGGATGGCCTTCGCGCAGCAGCGTCCCGAAGGCGAGCGCCTCGGCCGTCGCCCAGTCAAACCCCTCGCCGCTCGCGAAGATCGCGCGGCGCGCGTCGATGATCCGCTGCAGCGTCTTGTGGACGGTGAGCCCTTGCGGAACCGTCGTCAGCGTGCGGCCGAGGGCCTGCAGCGTCTCCGGCGCGATTCCGGTCGGCGCGTTGCGGCGCTCG
>DASVVY010000071.1:0-20980 GCA_036386335.1 Allosphingosinicella sp.
ATGGGCGGGGAGGCGATGCTCGACCTCATGTTCCACACCGCCAAGGCCGAGGCGCCCCATGCCCAGCTCGTCTACAACGACTACATGAGCTGGGAGCGGGGCACCGAGGACGAGACGCACATGGCCGGCGTTCTGAAGCTCCTCGAAGGGTTCAGGAAGCGCGGGACGCCGGTCGACGCGCTCGGCATCCAGTCCCACATCCGGGTGCTCAAGGAGATGCCGGTCGCCGAGATCGTGCGCGAGTCGCAGGGCCCCTGGCGCCGCTTCCTCGACGAGGTGGTCGGGATGGGGTACCAGCTCGTCATCACCGAGTTCGACGTCAATGACAAGAAAGCGCCGGACGACATCGCGGTGCGCGACCGGATGGTGGCCGATTATGCGCGCGCCTATCTCGACATCATGCTCAGCTACAGGCAGCTGCGCGACGTCCTCGCCTGGGGCATGGTCGACCGGTACAGCTGGCTGACCGACTTCGATCCCCGCGCGGACAAGTCGATCAAGCGCGGCACGCCGTACGATTCCGAGTTCCGGCCGAAGCCGCTGCGCGACGCCATCGCGGCTGCCTTCGCGGCGACGACCGTCCGGCACGCCTAAAGCTTGTGGGGGGCGCGGCGGCCGTGGTAGGCGAGTGGCTGGGGGCGCACATCGGGAGTCGTTTATGCGTCCGCATTTCCTTTTGCTTCTCAGCCCCCTCGCCCTCGTTGCTTGCACCGCCGCAGAACCGGTTCCGGAGACCAGTGCCAGCACCGCCGCTATCGGCCAGCAGGTCGCCTGCATCGACACCACCCGGGTTGCCGGCCGCCGTGCCGAGAATAACCGCTCGCTGGTCTTCGAGCTCACCGGCGGCCAGACGTTCCGCAACGATTTGGAGGAGGCGTGCCCCGGCATCGAACGCGCCGCCAGCTTCGGCTCGCTTTCGGTCGATCCGGTCGACGCGCGCATGTGCCGCGGCGACATGGTCCGGGTCTACGACCCATCGGACATCCCGGCCGGCGACATCAAGAACGTGCCCAGGTGCCGGCTCGGCAACTACACGCGGATCGCCGACACGATGCATTGATCCGCCGGCGCGGGCCCGGCCCGCGCCGGCGCTCACCACAGGGGAAGGAACTCGATGAAGGCGTGGATTGCGCTTGCGGCCCTGACGTCGGCCGCGGGCTGGGCCGTTGCGGCCCATGCGGGCGATCTCAAGCTCAACGATAGGGGCTATTTCGCGCGCCAGGGGCTGAACGTGATGGTGTTCAGCGACTATTACCCGGAGGGGCACCAGGCCGGCGTCACCATCGTCCAGCACGGCACCCGCGTCGCTGCCAACGGGGACCTGAGGCTGGAGGCGTCTCCCGGCCAGTGGTCGCCCGTGCCGCTGGTCGGCGAGCGGACGGTGGACGAGAAGAGCCAGACGATCACCCAGGCGCTCTCCTACCCGGACCCGTCGAAGAACGGGAAGGGGTTCAATCCCGTTTTCTACCCCGACATCCAGCTCGGCTACAAAGTGCGGGTGACGCCGCTCGAAGGCAACAGCTTCCGGATCAGCGTCGATCTCGACCGGCCCGTGCCGGCGGCGTGGGTGGGGAAGGTCGGCTTCAATCTCGAGCTGTTCCCCGGGCACCTGTTCGGCCGGAGCTATCTGATGGACGGCCAGAGCGGCATCTTCCCGCGCCAGCCCAACGGTCCGATCGTCCTTTCCGGCGGGGCGGCGGTCGAGACCCCGCGCAACGCCCAGCCGAACGGGCCGGTCCCCTCGCTCAACAACCAGCCGCTCGCCGCGCCGCTCGCAACGGGCCGCCGGCTCGTCGTCGCGCCCGACGAGAACCGGCAACGCCTCATCATCGAGAGCCGCAGCGGCACGATCCAGCTGATCGACGGCCGCGCCAATCACAATAACAGCTGGTTCATCGTCCGCGGCGTCGTGCCCGCGGGCGCAACGACCAACGCGATCGAGTGGGTGGTGACGCCGAACGTCGTGCAGGGCTGGAAATATGAGCCCGTCATCCAGGTCAGCCAGATCGGCTATGCGCCCTCGCAACCCAAGACCGCGGTGATCGAGCTCGACCCGACCGACCGCGACATCAAGCGGGCCCGCCTGTTCCGCCTGACCGAGAATGGCCGCAAGGAAGTGCTGGAGGCGACGCCGCAGCAATGGGGCAGCTTCCTGCGCTACAATTACCAGAGGTTCGACTTCTCGCGCGTGACGGAGCCGGGGATGTACGTCGTAACCTATGGCGACAAGACCTCGCAGCCCTTCAAGATCGGCGCCGACGTCTACGCCCGCCACGCCTGGCAGCCGACGCTTGAATATTTCCTGCCCGTCCAGATGTGCCACATGCGGGTCAACGAGAAGTACCGCGTCTGGCACGGCGTCGACCACCTCGACGACGCGCTGATGGCGCCGGCCGATCTCAACCATTTCGACGGCTACGTGCAGCCCCGCGCCGGCCTGGTGAAGTACAAGCCCGGAGACGTGGTGCCGGGCCTCAACGCCGGCGGCTGGCACGATGCGGGCGATTTCGACCTGCGGGTGGAATCACAGATCGGCACCGTCTGGCTGCTCGCGAAGATGGTGGAGGAGTTCGGCCTCGACTACGACGCGACCACGATCGACCAGAAGAGGAAGGTCGTCGAGATCCATGCGCCCGACGGCAGGAACGACGCGCTCCAGCAGGTCGAGCACGGCCTCTTAACCGTCCTCGGCGGCTATCGCGCCTTCGGACGGCTCTACCGCGGCATCATCGTGCCTTCGCTGCGGCAGTATGTGATGCTCGGCGATGCCGCCAACCACACCGACAACGTGTTCAAGAAGCCCGTCGAGGGTCTCGGCGTCGATGCGAACGGCCGCCCCGTCCGCGCCGACGACCGCTGGGTCTTTACCGAGGACAATCCCGACCGGGAGCTCTTCGTCGCGGGCGGCCTTGCCGCCGCCTCGCGGGTGATGAAGCGATACGATGCAAAGCTGTCGGCCGAGGCGCTCGACGCCGCCCGCGCAATCACAAGGAGCGCATTCCCGCGCAGCAAGAACACCGGCAACCGCGTTTTCGCCGTGGCCGAGCTGATCGCCGCCACCGGCGAGCGCGCCTATGTCGACCAGCTGCTCGGCATGGAGCGGGAGATACTCGGTAAGATCGAGGATACGGCCTGGCGCATAGCCCCCGTGCTCGACCGGATTCCCGATGCCGGGTTCAAGCAGCGGCTCGATACGGCAGTCGCTGCCTACCAGGCAACCGTCAAGGAGAGCGCGCGCACCGACTCGCCCTACGGCGTTCCCTACAAGCCCGACATCTGGGGCGCCGGCTGGACGATCCAGGAACGCGGCGTGCGGCAATATTTCTTCAACAAGGGGTGGCCGCAGCACACCGACCCGCAGAGCTGGGTCAATGCGCTCAACTTCGTGCTCGGCGTCCATCCGGGAGAGAACACGGCCTCCTTCGCCTCCGGCGTCGGGTCGCGCTCCACGACGGTCGCCTACGGCTTCAACCGCGCCGACTTCTCCTACATCCCGGGTGGCGTCGTCTCCGGGACGGCCTTGATCCGGCCGGACCTGCCGGAGCTCAAGGAATGGCCGTTCTTCTGGCAGCAGATGGAATATGTGATGGGCGGCGGGGAGACGAACTACATGTTCCTGGCGATGGCCGCCGACGCGCTCTACCGGAAGGGGCAGTGAGAGCGGCGGCCGCCGCCGCGCTCCTGTTCGCCGCGGCCCCGGTTGCCGCGGGGCAGGTTTCCTGGTCGCCCTACGGGGCGCTGAAGGATGGGCGGAAGGTCAGCCAGTTCGTCCTTACGAACGACCGCGGGATGGAAGTGCGCCTGATCAATTACGGCGCGATCGTCACTGACGTGGTCGTGCCGGACGCAAAGGGCAGGCGCGCCAACGTCGTGCTCGGCTTCGCCAACCTGCGCGATTACGAGGAGAAGAACGGCAATTACAGCTTCGGCGCCGCGATGGGCCGCTATGCCGGGCGCATTGCCGACGCCCGTTTCAGGATCGACGGCAAAGAATACCGGCTCGCCGCGAACAATGGCCCGCACACCCTCCACGGCGGGCCTGGCGGGTTCGACACCAGGCTGTGGACGGCGCAGCCTTATTCGAACGTCGGCCGGGTCGGCGCGGTGATGAGCTATTCGAGCCCGGCGGGCGAGCAGGGCTTTCCGGGCAAGCTCGACGTGACGATCATCTACACCCTGACCGACGATAACCGCCTCCGGATCGACTACGAGGCGCGGACCGACGCGCCGACGGTGCTCAACCTCACGAACCACAGCTATTTCAACCTCGCCGGCGCGGGCTCGGGGACGGTGCGCGACCAGCTGCTGACCGTTGCCGCGAACCGTTACGTGGAGATCGACGGGGGAGGAATCCCGACCGGGCGATTCCCGAAGGTGGACGGCACGCCGTTCGACTTCCGTCGCCCCGTTCCAATCGGGACGGCGATGGACCGCCCGCACCCGCAGATGGAGGGGCACCGCGGCTACAACCACGCCTGGCTCCTCGAGGGCCACGGGCGCCTCTCGCTTGCGGCCCGCCTCGAGGACAGGGCCTCGGGCCGCCGCATGGACGTGCTGACGACCGAGCCATCGCTCCAGATCTATTCCGGCAACTGGTTCAGCGGCAAGGACGTGGGCGCACACGGGAAGCCGTATCTGCCGCACTACGGGATTGCGCTGGAGACCCAGCACCTCCCCGACGCGCCGAACCGGCCGCAATTCGGCTCGACCCTCTTGCGCCCGGGACAGACGTTCCGGTCAACCACCGTCTTCCGTTTCTCCGCCTCCGGGCGCTAAGGGCACCCCATGATCCGACTCATCCTGGGTTTCCTGCTCGCGCTCGCGGCCTTTCCCGCCGCGGCCGAGACGGCGGTGGAGCGGCACGGCCAGCTCAGGGTGCAGGGCAACCGCATCGTCGACGCGCACGGGGAGCCGGTGGTGCTTCGGGGCATGTCGCTGTTCTGGAGCCAGTGGGAGCCGCAATTCTACAACGAGGACGCGATCCGCTGGCTGCGGGACGACTGGGACGTCAACGTGATCCGGGCCGCCATCGCCGTCCACCGCGGCGGATATATGGAGCATCCGGAGGCGGAGACGCGCAAGGCCGAGGCTGCCATCGACGCTGCGGTGAAGCTCGGCCTCTACGTCATCGTAGACTGGCACGCGCATCAGCCGGAGCCGGAGGCGGCCGGCCGCTTCTTCAGCCACATCGCACGTAAATACGGGCACCTGCCGAACGTCATCTACGAGACCTACAACGAGCCGCTGCGCGAGCATGACTGGTCGACGATGATCAAGCCCTACCACATGGCGGTCATCCCCAAGATCCGCGCCCACGACCCCGACAACATCATCGTGGCGGGCACCCAGACCTGGTCCCAGGACGTGGACAAGGCAGCCGACGACCCACTGCCCTTCAGCAATCTGGCCTACACGCTCCATTTCTACGCCGGCACCCACAAGCAGGAGCTGCGCGACAAGGCCACGGCCGCGCTTGCGAAAGGCGTGGCGCTGTTCGTGACCGAATGGGGCACCACCAACGCCGACGGCGATGGCCCTGTGTTTGCGGAGGAGACCCGCCGCTGGTTCGACTTCATGGAGGAGAACCGGCTCAGCTACCTCAACTGGTCGGTGGCCACGCGGCGCGAAGGCTCCGCCGCCCTGCTCCCCGGCGCCTCGCCGCGCGGGCATTGGCCGGACCGGATGATCACGCCCTCCGGCAAGTTCGTCCGCGAGCAGCTCCGCAAGATGAACCACACCACCGTGCCCGCGGCCGCCGCTCCGTGCGGCGCGGGAACCTGCTGAGGAGCCTTTCATGCCCTATGTCGCCGAGCCTGCCCGCTACAACTCGATGGAGTACCGCCGCTGCGGGCGTAGCGGGCTCGACTTGCCCGCCGTGTCGCTGGGCCTCTGGCAGAATTTCGGCGGGGCGGACGTGTTCGAGACGGGGCGGGCGGTGCTTCGCCGCGCGTTCGACCTCGGCGTCACCCATTTCGACCTCGCCAACAATTACGGCCCTCCCTACGGCTCGGCCGAGGAGAATTTCGGGCGCTGGATGGAGGCGGATTTCCGCCCCTATCGGGACGAGCTGATCGTCTCGACCAAGGCGGGCTACGACATGTGGCCAGGGCCGTACGGCAATGGCGGCTCGCGCAAATACCTCCTGGCCAGCCTTGACCAGAGCCTGAAGCGGATGGGGCTCGACTATGTCGACATCTTCTATTCCCACCGCGTCGATGCGACGACGCCGCTCGAGGAGACGATGGGGGCGCTCGTCAGCGCGTACCGGCAGGGCAAGGCGCTCTACGTGGGCATCTCCTCCTATTCGCCGGAGCTGACGCGGGAGGCGCACGCGATCCTCCGGGCCGAAGGCGTCCCGCTCCTCATTCACCAGCCGAGCTATTCGATGCTGAACCGCTGGATCGAGCACGGCCTGCTCGGCGCGCTGGGCGAGCTGGGCGTCGGCTGCATCGCCTTCTCGCCCCTCGCCCAAGGCATGCTGAGCAACAAATATCTTGGTGGCGTGCCGGAAGATGCACGGGCGGCGAAAAGCGGTTCGCTCTCGACGGAGTGGCTGACGGAGGCGAACCTTCAGCGCATCCGGGCGCTGAACGACACCGCCGCGCGCCGCGGGCAGAGCCTGGCGCAGATGGCGATCGCGTGGGTGCTGCGGGACCCGCGGGTCACCTCGGCGCTGATCGGCGCGCGGAACGTCGCTCAGCTCGAGGATTCGCTGGCGGCGCTGAACAACCTGGCCTTCTCGGACGAGGAGCTGGCGGAGATCGACCGCTACGCCGAGGAGGGCGGGATCGACATCTGGAAGCGCTCCTCAACCGTGAAGCCGGAGCATATCGCCTGAGCGGGGTCACGCGGCGAAGCGTCCTCGCCGGGGCGGCGGCGCTGGTCCCGGGCGCGGCGGCCGCCGCCGGGACGGGGCCGGTGCGGGCGGACTGGCAGAGCTTCGCCGACGTCTACCGGGTACCGGAGTGGTTCCGGGACGCGAAGTTCGGCATCTGGTCCCATTGGGGGCCGCAATGCGTACCGGAGGCGGGAGACTGGTACGGGCGGCTGATGTACGTGCCCGGACACCCGCATTACGACCACCACCTGCGCAATTACGGGCACCCGAGCCGCACCGGCTTCCTCGACATCATCGGCCGCTGGAAGGCGGAAGCGTGGGAGCCGGAGGCGCTGATGGCGCGCTATGTGAAGGCGGGCGCCCGCTACTTCATATCGATGGCGTGCCACCACGACAATCTCGACACTTACGACAGCGCACACCACGCCTGGAACACGACCCGGGTAGGGCCGAAGCGGGACATCGTCGGCACCTGGGAGAAGATCGCGCGGGCGGCCGGAATGCGGTTTGGGGTGTCCAATCATGCGAGTCACGCCTGGCACTGGTGGCAGACGGGCTACGGGTACGACGCCGAGGGGCCGATGAAGGGGCGCCGCTACGACGCCTATTGGCTGAGGAAGCGGCACGGGCGCGGGACCTGGTGGGAGGGGCTCGACCCGCAGGAACTCTACACCGGCCCCGCCTTCGTTCCGCCGGGCGGAATCGACAGCCAGGCGGAGATGAACGCCTGGCACGACAAGCGCGACGGGCAGTGGATGGAACATGCGCCATCGCAGAATCCCGCATTCGTGCGCAAGTGGCTGCTCCGGCAGAAAGACTTGGTCGAGAAGTACCGGCCGGACATGGTCTATTTCGACGATTACCGCTTGCCGTTTGGGCAGACGGGCCTCGAGGCGGTGGCGCATTATTACAATTGCAGCCTCGACTGGCACAGGGCGATCGACGTGGTGGTGACCGCGAAGCGGCTTTCGCCGTTCCAGCGCCACGCCATTGTCGAGGATGTCGAGCGCGGCTTCATGGAGGGAAACCAGCCGGTGCCGTGGCAGACCGACACCTGCATCGGCCAATGGCATTACGACCGCGGCCTCTACGAGCGGAACGGCTACAAGAGCGCGAAGGAGGTCATCCAGCGGCTCTGCGACGTGGTGTCGAAGAACGGGTGCCTGTTGCTCAGCATCCCCCAGCGCGGCGACGGCTCGATCGATTCCGAGGAGGAGAAGGTCCTCGACGGCCTCACCCAGTGGTTCGCGGCGAACGGGGAGGCGATCTACGGCACCCGGCCGTGGCGGGTGTTCGGCGAAGGACCGACCAAGCCGCCCGAAGGCATGCAGAACGAGGGCGAGGCGAAGCCGTTCACCGCCCAGGACGTAAGATTCACGGCCGGGAAGGGGGTTCTCAACGCCTTCTTCCTGGATTGGCCGGAGGGGGAGGGGGAGATCGCGTCGCTCGGCCGCCGGGCCCTGCCCAACGCGCGGGTGGAGCGCGTCGAACTCGCCGGCGGCCGTCCACTCAAGTTCGAACAAGACGGCGAAGCACTGCGCATTCGGCTGCCGAAGTCGAGGGCCGACCAGTTCGTGCCGACGGTGCGGATTTTCGGGCGAGGGCTTCTCTAGAGCCCCTCTCCCAAGGGGAGAGGGGTTGGGGTGAGGGGCTGTTGCGTCGGAGACTCACCTCGGACGCCGAACCCCCTCACCCAACCCTCTCCCCCCTGGGAGAGGGCTATTTGCGCACGATCCGCTGCTGCGTTCCCGTGTAGGTCACCGTCGTGTCTGGCTTGGCGTCGGCCTCGAACCCGCGCGCCCTCTTCGGCGTCACCCAGCGGATGTTGAAGGTGCGGCTCTGGAGCATTCCGGGGAAGCCGCCCTCGCGCGCGCCGATGGTCAGGGTGCCGGTACGCTCGTCGTAGCGCATCGGGATCCGGGCGAAGGCGCCGTTCAGATACTGCCGGCTGACCCCGTCATCCTCGTAGAGCGAGAAGCTGCCGTCCGCGCCCGTATAGACGTGGAGCGTGACCGGGTCGGCCGGCTTCTCGGCCGTGTATTGCATCGCCGGACCAGTCGGGATGATCGAGCCGGCGCGGACGAAGAGGGGCATCCGCTCGTAGGGGGCGTCGGCGCGGATCGTCTTTCCGCCCGTCTCCATCCGGCCCGTGTAGAAATCGTACCAGCCGGTGCCGGCGGGAAGATAGACGTTGCGCGTGCGCGCCTTGAACTCGGTGACCGGCGCGACGAGGAAGGCCGGGCCGAACAGATATTGGTCGTCGACGTCCCAGGCCTTGCGGTCGCTGGGAAAGTCCATGACGAGGCCGCGCATGATCGTGCCGTCGCGGTGGAAGGTGTCGCCGGCGAGCGTGTAGATGTACGGCATCAGCCGGTAGCGCAGCTTGTCGTACCACTCCATGGAGCGGTACATCGCCGAGCCGGCCGGTGCGATCTCGTAAATCTCGCGCTTGGGCGACTCGCCGTGGCTGCGGAACAGCGGCGAGAAGGCGCCGAACTGGAACCAGCGAAGGTTCAGCTCCCGCCACTCGGCGAGGTGCCTGGGATCGCCCTTCACATAGCGGTCCTCGCTGGCGAAGCCGCCGATGTCGTGGGTCCAGTTGGGGATGCCCGACATCGAGAAGTTGACCCCGCCGGAGATCTGCTCGCGCAGATTGTCCCAGCGCGAGGCGATGTCGCCGGACCAGACCGCCGAGCCGGTCCGCTGCAGCCCCGGGAAGCCGGCGCGGGTCAGGATGAAGGGGCGGACGTCTGGCTTGAACTCGAGCCAGCCCTTGTAGACCCCCTCGGCGTGGACCAGCGGGTAGGAGTTGAACACCGCCGCGCCCGGCCCGACCGCGGTGGGGCCCATGCGGTAGGCGCGCTCCTCGATCGACAGGTTCGAGTGCATGTCGGGCTCGGTCGCGTCCATCCACCAGGCGTCGGTGCCGAGCACCGCCAGGCGCTCCTTCATCTGCCGCCAGTAGATCTCCCGCGCCTTGGGATTGTACGGATCGTAGAAGGTGCTGAGGTAGCCCGGGCCGACCCAATCCTTGTCGCCGCTCTCGATGTTGCGGTCATAGGTCGCGCCGATCCGCTGAAGCTCCTTGTAGTTCTGGGTGGTCGGATAAAGCTTCGGCCAGACCGAGATCATGAAGCGGGCGCCGAGCTGGTGGATGCGGTCGATCATGCCCTTGGGGTCGGGGAAGCGCGCCGGATCGAATTCGTGGCTGCCCCAGTCGTTCTCGCGCCAGTAAAACCAGTCCTGCACGATATTGTCGAGCGGGAGGCCGCGCTTGCGATATTGCTCGACGACGTCGACCACCTCGGCCTGAGTGTTGTAGCGCTGGCGGCTCTGCCAGAAGCCGTAGGCCCATTTCGGCATCATCACCGCCTTGCCGGTGAGCTGGCGGTAGCCGGCGATGACCTCGTCCATGTCGGCCCCGCCGACATAATAATAGTCGATCGCGTTGCCGGCGTCTGAGGCGAAGGAGATGGAGTGGCGGTCCGGCTCCGGGAGCGGATCGCTGTGCAGGAGGGCGATGTAGCCGGCGTTCGGCTCCCACTCGATGCGGACGTCGGCGGGGCGGCCCGCGGTCATCGGGACGTCGAAATTGTGATAGAACGGGTTCCAGTTCTGCCGCCAGCGCTCGAGCACCTGCTTGCCGTCAACGAAGACCTTTGCATAGCTCGAGGAATAGAGCTGGAAACGGTGCAGGCCGGAGGCGTTGGGCGTGACCCGCCCCGTCCACACCACCCGCTGGGTCTGGACCGCGACTCCCGCGGTGTTCTGACCGGTCGTGCCGGCGACCGTCTGCGCCTTCGCTTCGGCCGGCCATTTCGCCTGGTCGCGGATATACTGATAGTTGACGGTCGGCTCGATCCGCGTGACCGCAAGGCGGCTGCCGAGATAATATTTCGCGGTCCAGCCGGGCCGGCCCTGCGCGTCGGTCACCCGCAGCCCGTCGCTGCCGTCGCCGGCATAGCCGTAGGGCTTGGGATTGCCGAAGCGGCTGATCGAGTTGTTGTCCCAGAGGATGCCGTAATTGCGGGTCGACAGCAGGAACGGGATCGGCACGTCGATATTGTGCTGGAAGAGCAGCACGTCTTCGCCGTTATAGTTCATCTGCCCGTTCTGGTGCTGGCCGAGGCCGAACAGCCCCTCGTCGGTGCCGCGATTGAACTGCTGGCGGGTGGCGAAATACTTCTTTCCCTCGACCGTCACCGGCGCAAAGCTGGCGGGCGCCGTTTCGGCGAGATCGACCTGGCCGCCGGCGTCGGTAAAGCTGACATTGCCGTTCGACAGGTCGACGGTGGCGCGGACCTTCTCCGTCGCGAGGGTGACATGGCCGTTCGCCTCGGTGACGGCAAAGGCCTTCGCTTGCGGCACCGCGGTCACCACGAAGCTTGGCGGCAGGTCGAGGTCGGCCGTCGGCGTGGCGGTCACGCGGATAATGCTGTCGCCGTAGACCTGCAGCCGCACCGCCTTCTCCGGCCCTGCCTCGGGCGTCACGACGATGCCGGTGTCGGTCTTGCGGTAGCTGCCGGCCGCCATGGCGATGCCGCTGGTGGAGAGGAGGGCGAGGGCAAGGGCGAGGCGCAGTGCGGGCATGTCGAAAATCCTCGGTTCGGCTCGATCGCGGTCAGGTCCGCCGCTGGGGTGCTCTTAGCCGGGGCGGGAGACGGCGCAAGTGCCCGGCAATCAATCCGATGCCGTGCCAACTGCCCCTCGTAAGTTGCGGTTTCGAAACGGTTGCGCGTCTGCTAGCCAGGGGGAGTTGCAGGTGAGGTATGGGAGTCGGGTCGATGGCGGTGATCAACGGCAATGCCAATAACGACAGTCTCAGCGGCGCCGAAGGCCCCGACACGATCGACGGCATGGGCGGGGACGACAACCTCCAGGGCCTGGGCGGCGACGACAGCCTAATCGGCGGAACCGGGAACGAGCGCGTCAGGCGCAGGAGATGTCGCTAACGTGCTCCTACCGAGGCGCCCGCATACGGATCATAGGCCGACGGCGGCGCAGCGGGAGGGACCGGCGCGGGAGCGGCCTGATAGATCGGGGGTGGCGGCACGTGCGGGGCGGCGGCGAGCTGCCAGCTGAGGCTCCGAATCCCGCTGGCGATGCTCGCTGCCCCGAAAATGATGAAGCAGCCGAGGATGACCTCGCCGACACGGCGCATCTCGATGCGGCCGCTGAGCATCATGAACCCCAAGGAGGCAATTGCGATAATCGCGATGCTGGTGGCGACGGTTCCCAGAAGCACGCCCTGCAGCCAGGCAACGGCTGCGCCGATCGCACCGCCGGGTTCGCCGGAGTAAGGGGTCAGGTCGTCCATCGGCACCACCGGTAAGAGACGAACCGTCATCGCACAACGCAATGCGGATGGCGACTGGTGGGGTGCTCGCGCGGAGCTTCGGCCGGCCTGTCGCCGCCACCTCCTTACATCAGGTAAAAAGGGGATTTGGAGGTGCGCGCAGTTCAGAGAGCACAAGTCTCTCGTGCGTTTTCCCTGTTCTAAGGCAATTTACAGGGAAATTCGCCTCTTTGCCGCTGCGCTGAGCCAGCGCAGTCGCTACGACTGGCGGAATTCAGCCGTTCGTCAGGACAATTCCCTGAAGGCGCTAACAGGAAATGGTAAACGCCATTTCAGGGACTAAATCTGTCGTAGCGGCGATCGAACAGAACGCTTCCACGGAATGTCCGCTTCGCGCCAGAGGCGGACGCTCAGAGGCGCTCGCGGGTTTCCCCCAACCAGACATTTACCGGTCCGTGCCCAAACGTCCGCTGTGACCCACAGCGGACATTCGCCGGTCGCTGTGATCAGGCGCTGCGAGGCTCTGGCTTTCACTAAAGATCAGACCGTCCGCTTCCGGCCAGTTTCAGTCCTCCCCCGTCCATGTCCTCTAAGCGCCAATCTCGGTCATCTGGGGCAGCCGGGATGGCTTCCAAAAGCAGACATTCACCAGCAGTGGCGCGTGTGGTCAGGTCGCCGTCGAGCCGCCGACACCCGCCCTCCGCAGAAGCCGAGCTGGCCGCTGCTCAAGGTCCGTCGCCGCGGGAACGCAATGCCTTCTCGGTCGGTTACCTTGCCACCCTCTCGCGCAACCGTTCAGGATGGAAATGACAGAGGAACAGGAAGTCGCCGCCATCCCCCTGGTGGAGGAACGCGTCTCCATCACGAAGCGCCAGGTCGAGACCGGCCGGCTGCGCATCCAGGTCTCCGTCGAGGAGCGGGAAGACAATGTTCCGGTCGAGCTCTCCCACGACGAAGTGGAGATCGAGCGTGTGCCGGTCAACAAGGCGGTCAGCCAGTTGCCCAGCGTGCGCCTGGAGGGTTCCACAACGGTGATCCCGGTCGTGGAGGAAGTCGTGGTGGTCGAAAAGCGGCTGGTCGTGGTGGAAGAGATCCACGTGCGCCGCAGGCCGGCGACCGAGAGCAGGCAGGTACCGGTCACGCTGAAGTCTGAACGCGTCCGGATCGACAGGACCGGAGAGTTCGACGATGGGCCTGGCACGAACGAGGACGCGGCAAGCGGAGGGCCTCTATGAGCTCCACCGTTACGGCAATGTACGACACGCGCGAGGAGGCCGAGCGCGCGCTGCAGGCCCTGAAGGCCGAGGCCTCCCTCGCGCACGCCGGCGTCTACGATTCTTCGCCTGCGAGCCTGGAAGCGCTGCAGCGTATCGCTCTCACGCCGGACGAGCGGGCCGCCTGCGAGGAGAAGCTGGCGACCGGCGATTACATGCTGCTCGCGCAGGTTCGAAGCGGTGAGGATCCGGGCCGCATCATCGCCATCCTCGAGAGAATCGGCGACGATGATCCCCCCAAGTCGCAGTGGGAAGAATTCCGGCCGGCCCCGGGCGCGACGGAGAATGGCTCCCGGGTCGTCGCCGAGGAGCGGGTCCCGGTGGTCGAGGAGGAGCTGCGCGTGGGAACTCGCGAGGTCCTCCGGGGCGGAGCGAGGGTTCGCAGCCGGGTGCAAGAGGTCCCGGTGGCTGAGGACGTGGAGCTGATCGAGGAGTTCGTCCGCGTGGAGAAGCGGCCGGCCTCGCGCTCCGTCACCGAGCAGGAACTGGAGCAGGCCGGCCTGCTGCGCGAACGCGTGATCGAGATCGCGCAGGTCCGCGAGGAGGCCGTCGTCACCAAGGAGGCGTTCGTGCGCGAGGAAGTGGTGGTCAGCAAGACGACCGAACGGCGCGTCGAGCAGATCCACGAAACCGTTCGCCGCACGGAGGTCGAGACGGAGGAGCTGGGTGTCCAGTCCGCCGGGGAACGATAAGGCGCATCCGGGACGAGGCCGCCATGGATAACGGAAACGAAGACGATCCCTCGCCCGGGCAGCCGGGCGGCGCGGGTGAGGCCGCGGGCCCGGGCGCCGCTGTCCCCGGGTCCGCCGGCCCAGGGGTCCCGGCGCAGCGCAAACCGCGGATCGAGGTGCTGCGGCCCGGCGCGCCCGCAGCGCCGGAGCCGGGCGTCGCACCACCGCCCGGAAAGCCCGGTATCGAGGTGCTGGGAGGCGCGGGACAGGCCGCCCCGCAGGTCCATTCGCCCCGCATCGCCTCGAACCAGCCGCAGCAGGTGGAGGCCCCCACGAGGCGGAGGCGCGGTGGGTTGCTCCGTTCGCCAGCCGCGCTCTTCTCGATCGTGGCGCTGCTCGTGATCGCCGCCGCCCTCTTGTACACCTATTCCCAGCGTGATCGCGGCAGCGAGTCCGCCGGGACGGAGGATGCAGCGACATCGCAGGAGGAGGCGGTGAGATCGGAGAACGCCGAGCTCCTGCCCAAAGTGGAAGCCTATGGAGAGGCGCCGCCGACGTCCGAGCCCGGCGAGGATGTGACTCGCGAGGACGCGGCTCGCAGCGCCTCGGCGGGCGAGGAGCCTGCAGCCGCGGAGCCCGCACCTCCCGTGAAGCGGCCCGCTCCCGCGGCCAGCGGAGCGGGGGCCGCCGACGCGCCGCAACCGCCCGCTCCCGAGCCTCCGAGCGCGGGCCCGGCGACGACCGCGCTGACGACCGTTCGCGCATTCTATGGAGCGCTGAGCGCCGGCGACGGCGCGGCGGCCGCGCAGCTGGTCGTGCCCGCCAAGCGCCAAAGCGGACCGCTCTCGGCCGGGGCGCTGAGCCGTTATTATTCATCCTTCCGCCGGCCGCTGCGGGTGCGGCGTGTGACGCCGGTGGACGACGACACCGTTCGCGTCGCTTATGATTACGTGCTCGCCGACGGCCGGTTGTGTGCGGGCCAGGCGACGGTCAACGTCGTCCGGAGCGGCGGCAGGGCGCTGGTGAGCGGGATCAGGACGCAGGGACCCTGCTGATCCGCACGGGCGCCTCCGTCCCGTCCTGAGAGCTGTGGATTTAGCCGTGCCGGTGGGGGAGCTGCTTTTCCGGCGGCTCCCCCACAGGTCTTCAGGGATTGCGGCGCGCGTCGACGTGGATGTCGCGCTCACGCTTCTTGAGGCCGGCAAGTCCGGCAAGCCCGAGCAGGCCGAGCAGGCCCCACGGGAAGTCCTTGTCCTCTTCGCGCGCCGGCGCGGCGTAGGTCGTGTCGGTGGCGTTGCCGGTGTCGGCGGTGTCGGCGGTGGCGGCCGTGTCGGTCGTCGTCGCATTGTCCTGCGCCAGCGCCGTCGACGGGCTGAGCGCTGCAAGAGCTGCGGCAGCAAGGACCGCGTGGGTGAAAGAAGCGTGTCGCATCGAATTCCTCCTGTTTGGGTACCGGCCCTGAGCGGGCGGGGCGGGCAACGGCCAGCCGCGCCGCCTGTTCCGCCGGGCACCGATTTCCCGCCGCGGCCCGGCTTCGCAACCGAATGGCGCAATTGAAGAAAGTCGCGGAACGCCCGGCGCTAACAAAGGTTAGGCCGCCATCCTCGAACACGGACCGCCGTTCCGGTTTTCGACGGACGCGCGTTCCACGCCGCGATGGCGGGAAGGCCAATCCGGAGGAGACGCGCTGAACGGCCGAAGTGCGAAAGATTCGCCTTTCGCCTGGAGACGGCGAGGGGACGAAGAAGTTGAGCGGGAAACCTGTAGGAGAGTAAACATGTCACGTACCGTCACCGCCCTTTACGACACCCAGGCCGAAGCCGAAGCCGCCCGTCAGCGGCTTTCGAGCGCGGTGGACGTCAACAGCGTCAGGATCATCGACAAGAATTCCGGCGGCTCCGGCGGCTCGGGCGGTCTCAACGGCGTCTACATGTCCAACGAGGACAGGCATGCCTACGGTGAGGGCCTGCGGCGCGGCGGCTATCTCCTCTGCGCCGAGGTGGGCAGCGACGAAGATGCGGATCGTATCGTCCGCCTGCTAGAGGAGAGCGCCGGCGTCGACCTCGACGAGCGGCAGCAGAGCTGGCGTAGCGAGGGCTGGCAGCCGCACGCGCCCCAGAGCAGCCGCAGCGCGATCGGCGGCGGGCAGTCCGCAGCGACGCGGACGGGCGGTTCGGTCGTCGAGGAGGAGCGGATTCCCGTCGTCGAGGAGGAGCTGCGCGTTGGCAAGCGCGAGGTTACCCGCGCCGGCGCGCGGGTGCGTTCCTATGTCCGGGAAATCCCGGTGCAGGAGCAGGTGACGCTGCGCGAGGAGCATGTGAACGTGGAGCGGCGGCCCGTCGATCAATCCGCCTCCACGACCCCGGCGGCCGGCGGCGCGGATCTCCTCCAGGAGCGCACCATCGAAATGCGCGAGACCGCCGAGGAAGCGGTCGTCCAGAAGGTGGCGAACGTCCGTGAGGAAGTGGTCGTCAGCAAGACGGTCGAGGAGCGCAGCGAGCAGATCGCCGACACGGTGCGCCGCACCGAGGTCGAGGTAGATGACCATGCCGACGGCCAGCGTTCGGCGTTCGGAGGATTCGACAACCGCGACTCAGAAGCGCACGGAAGCGAGTTTCAGGAAGGGCATGGCCGGCGCCGCTGATCGCACGGTGATTTCCTGAGCAAGGGCCCGGGCGGCAGGCCGGGCCCTTTTTCTTGTGCCGACGCTCGACGAGGTTCCGTTTGGTTTTTCGAAAGCGGCCGGTCCGCTAGCGGCCAGCAGCGGACGCGCGCGAAGGACTGCCGTTGGGTGGTGGGCGAGGTTTCGGAACCGTTCCGCTGGTCCACCAAGGCATTGCTCATGCTATGCTCCCCCGGCGGCACGCCTTCGGAGTACGCCGCAGCGAACTCCCTGGGCCTCTCGACGGTGGCATGTATCCCGCTAGCGGTTAGTCTCCTACGAAGGGAATTCGTGTCCCGGTTTATCGAACTAACCTCGGAGAATGCCTGAGGTGCGAACGGTCCGCTGATCTTGGGCTCCGCTGCCCATTACTCGACTTGACGCGCGCCGAAACCGTGCACGCGAAAACTGGACCAGAGACTGGAGGCGAGTTCCCCGATGATTCGGCGAGCCAGTGCCGCTCTCCGCAGAAGGTTTGAGCGCAGAGAAGCCGCAGAATTGCGCCGTTTTCAGCCGCTCGGGGCGGAGAGACTGGAGACTGCGAATGTGGCTGGAGGCCCGAGCCGGAATCGAACCGGCGTATACGGATTTGCAGTCCGCTGCGTCACCACTCCGCCATCGGGCCGTCCGCGCGGGGACTTGTGCAGACTTGGGCTGCAAGTCAAGCGATCATGGCCATGTCCGGGAGCGGACACCTGTCCGGTTCCGAACACCGGCCGTCGCGCGGCCGCCGCCGGATTGGCAGCGGGGGAGGGATGGCATGTCTCTTGCTCCGCCCTCTCTCGACTATGTGCTTGGCCTGCCCCACCCTAGCCGATAGAGATGCCGGTACCGCAAGGTGTATTGCATCAATAAAACAGTTGTGCGATTGAGGCTCCGATGACCGAGCATAATTTCGAGCACATGCGCCGGGCGATGATCGCCAGCCAGCTGAGGACGACCGGCGTCAACGATCCGCGCGTGCTCGCCGCGATGGGCGAGGTGCCGCGCGAGCGCTTCGTGCCGCGGGAGCGGGTGGCGCTCGCTTATGCGGACGCGCTGGTGCCGCTGAAGCCGGGCCGGCAGCTCAACTCGCCGATGGCCTTGGGGCGGCTGCTCACCGAAGCCTCGCCGCGCGAGGGAGAGCGGGCGCTGCTCGTGGGCGCCGCGACCGGTTATGCCGCCGCGGTCCTGTCGCGCCTCGTCGGGCCGATCGTCGCGGTGGAGGAGGATGCGGAGCTCGCCGGCGCGGCGCGCGACGCGCTCGCCGGTTATCCGGTGACGCTGATCGAGGGGCCCGGGGGTGAGGGCCATGCCGCCGGCGCGCCCTACGACCTCATCCTGATCGACGGGGCGGTGGAGTTCGTGCCCGATGCGCTGGTCGATCAGCTGACCGAGCGCGGGCGACTTGCGGCGGGTATCGTCGAATCCGGGGTTACGAGGCTCGCGCTCGGCCGCAAGGCGGGCGACGGCTTCGGCATGGCCTCGTTCACCGACGCGGCGGCGGCGATCCTACCGGGCTTCGTCAAACCGAAGACGTTCACATTCTAGGGCTGGAGTAGAGTTGATGCGGGGAGGGTTATTGGCTGCGGTGGGGGCCGGAGCGCTGACGGTCGCGGGGGCGGTCGACGCGCAGACGCTCCGCGACGCGCTCGTCAGGACGTACAACACCCACCCCACGATCATGGCCCAGCGGGCGCAGGTCCGCGGGCTCGACGAGAATGTCGCGATCGCGCGGGCGCAGGGGCGGCCGCAGCTGTCGGGCACCGCGGGGGTCAATCAGGACCTCACGCGGACCGGCGGCGGCAACGGCCGCAACTTGAGCGCCGGAGTCGACGTCAGCTATCCGATCTTCAACGGCGGCAGCGTCCGCAACCAGATCCGCGCCGCCGACGAGCGGGTGCTGGCGGGCCGCGCGACCTTGCGGGCGATCGAGGGCGACGTCTTCACCGAGACCGTCAGCGCCTACATGGACGTGATCCGCGACCGCTCGATCGTGACCCTGAACCGCAACCAGGTCCGGGTGCTCGAGACCAACCTCCAGGCGACGCGCGACCGGTTCGAGGTGGGCGACCTCACCCGCACCGACGTCGCCCAGTCCGAGGCACGGCTGGCGCTCGCCCGCAGCAACCTCGCCACCGCCGAAGGTCGGCTGGAGGGAAGCGAGGAGAATTACCGGCGCGTGATCGGCGAGCTGCCCGACGAGCTGGAGCCGCCGCCCGCGCTGCCGCCGCTGCCGGCGACGGCCGATCAGGCGGTCGACATCGCGCTCGCCAACAATTCGGATCTGGTGGCGATCGCCGCCCAGGTCCGCGCCGCGCAACGCGACGTCGCCATCGCCCGCGCCGACCGACTGCCGACCGTGTCGGCGATCGGCTCCGGCCGCTACACCAATTATCTCGGCAGCGCCGATGAGCAGTTCGGCGGCGTCGGCAACCGCAACACCTTCACCAACACCGGCGCCGGCGTGCAGGCCCGCATCCCGATCTACCAGGGCGGGCTCGTCGGCGCGCGGGTACGGCAGGCGCAGGCCTTTCAGAGCCAGCTGCTCGAGCGCGGCGTGGAGACCGAGCGGGCAGTGGTCGCCAACACCCGCGCCGCCTTCGCCAGCTACCAGGCGTCGCTGGAGGCGATCGAATCGAACCAGGTGGCGGTCAACGCCAATACCCTCGCGCTGGAAGGGACGCGGGCCGAACAGACGGTCGGCACCCGCAACGTGCTCGACGTCCTCAACGCCGAGCAGGAGCTGCTCAACAGCCAGGTGGCGCTGGTGACGGCGCGGCGCGACGCCTACGTCGCCGGCTTCGCGCTCCTGAATGCGATGGGCCGCGCCGAGGCGGATGACCTCAACCTCGACGGCGGGGCGCTCTACGACCCGGTGGCCAACTACAACCGCGTCTCGCGCAAGGCCTCGGACTGGAGCGACGATCCCACCCCGCAGCCGGTCTCCACTCGTACTGTTACTGGGCCGCCAAACACCCCCGTGACACCGCGTTCGGAATAGGCGATAACTCGCTGCCTATGGGCGACATGAACCAGGAACCGTCGATGGAGGAGATACTTGCCTCCATCAAACGGGTCATCGCCGAGGACGGGCGCGTCCAGCCCCCCCGCCCCTTGCGTGCACCACGCGTTGCCGAAACCGAGCCGGCGGCGCCCGCACCGGAAGAGGACGTGCTGGAGCTGAGCGATCCGGTGAGCGACGAAGACGGCCTGATCTCGAGCGACGCAGCATCGGCCAGCCGGCAGTCGCTGGCGGCGCTGGCCGCGCTGAAGGACCGCAGCGAGACGCTGCCCCAGGGCGACGGGCCGCTCGAGGCGGTGGTCCGCGAGATGCTGAAGCCGATGCTCAAGGACTGGCTCGACCGGAACCTGCCCGAGATTGTCGAGGAGCTCGTCACCCGCGAAATCGCCAGGATCACCGGCAAGAGCCTTTGACCGCCTCTGCCTGAGGGCTTGGCCCTCCACCCCCGCTTCGTCTAAGCG
The DNA here is from genome assembly GCA_036386335.1 of Allosphingosinicella sp. GTDB lineage: Bacteria > Pseudomonadota > Alphaproteobacteria > Sphingomonadales > Sphingomonadaceae > Allosphingosinicella. The sequence continues at coordinate 20,207 of DASVVY010000071.1, forward strand.
GCGGCCTTACATGACCGAGCTGCCCAAGACCTTCGATCCCGCCGCCATCGAGGCGCGCTGGTACAGCCTGTGGGAGGAGCAGGGCCTGTTCCGCCCCGCCCGCCCGGACGCCGAGCCGTTCACGATCGTCATCCCGCCGCCCAATGTCACCGGCTCGCTCCACATCGGGCACGCGCTCGACAACACGCTGCAGGACATCCTCGTCCGCCACGCGCGGCTGCAGGGGAAGGATGCGTTGTGGGTGGTCGGCACCGACCATGCCGGCATCGCCACGCAGATGGTGGTCGAGCGCAACCTCGAGAGCCAGGGCGTGCGCCGCACGGACATGAGCCGCGAGGCGTTCGTCGAGCATGTCTGGGAGTGGAAGGCGCAGTCCGGCGGGCAGATCACGCGTCAGCTCCGCCGCCTCGGCGCGTCCTGCGATTGGGCGAATGAGCGCTTCACGATGGACGAGGGCTTCAGCCGCGCCGTCGTGAAGGTGTTCGTCCAGCTCTACCGCGAAGGCCTCCTCTACCGCGACAAAAGGCTGGTCAATTGGGACCCGAAATTCGGCACCGCCATCTCCGACCTCGAGGTCGAGACGCGCGAGGTGCAGGGCAAGTTCTGGCACCTCAAATATCCCCTGGAGGACGGCTCCGGCTCCGTCCATGTCGCGACCACGCGGCCCGAGACGATGCTCGCCGACATGGCCGTCGCCGTGCATCCGCAGGACGCGCGCTACACGGTGCTGGTGGGGAAGCGGATCCGGCTGCCGATCACCGGCCGGCTGATCCC
>DASVVY010000072.1:0-9048 GCA_036386335.1 Allosphingosinicella sp.
TCGCGGAGCGGCAGCGCGGCGGCCGTGAGAGTCAGCCCCGCCGCGGCCGCGGTCAGGACGAGGTATGCGCGGCGTCGATCCACTGGCGCAGCTCGTCGGCCTCGGCGCAGCCGAAGCTGCAATTCCGCTCGAGGCTCGCCAGCATCCTTTTCGCCCCGGTGAGGTCGCCGCGTTCGACCATCAGCTCGCCATAATATTCGGTGGCGCCCCGATGTCCCGGCGCCGCCTCGAGCGCGGCCCGGTAATAGACTTCCGCCGCCTCGTAGCGGCCGAGCTTGCGATTGGCGAAGCCGAGATAAGTGAGGATGTCGGGATGCGGTCCGAACGTCCGCCGCGCCGCTTCCAGCGAGGCGATCGCGTCTTCGTAGCGACGCTCGTTGATCAGCGCGACTGCCTCCAGATAGGCCCCGTCCCCCGCCGCGGCGCTGGCGAAGAGCAGCCCCGGCTGAGTCTCCAGCCGGGCCGAGGGCGCCGCCGCCAGCGCCGCCGTCACCGCGTCGACCGACGAGGCCAGCTCCGCCGCCTCGCCGCAGCTGCCGCCGCATTTCGCCCTGGCCTCGCTCAGCTTGGCGAGCATCGCCTCGGCCTTCGCGCGGTCGCCGAGCTTTACATAGGTGATGGCGAGTTCGCGCTGCGCGGAGACCATCTTGCGGTCCGCCTTGGTCGCCTGTTCGTAATGCTTGCGCGCGGCGGGAAGGTCGCCGAGGCCGGCGTCGGCGAGGCCGGCGAGGAACAGCGAGTTGGCGTCGCGGGGCGCCACCTTCAGCACCTTCGCAAACGCGCTCCTGGCCTCCTCGAAACGCTTCGCCTTCAGGGCTTCGATGCCGCTTCGATATTCAGCCGCGGGATCGTAGCTGGGGGCGCTGGTGCTCGGCGGGCCGCTGCCGCCGGCGCCGCCGTTAGGATTGGCCGCGAGCGGGGTGGCGAGGACGGCGATCGGCAGGATGCAAAGGGTGCGGATCCGGACCATGGTAACGCTCCTTCCATTGAGGAGGTCGATGGCCGGAAGCTAGCACGGGCCGCGCACAGCGGCAAACGCCCCTTGGCGCCTCAGCGGCAGCGGCGGCCGCCGGTGCTGCGCTGGATCTGCTGGCCGAGCAGCGCGCCGACGGCGGCGCCGAGGATGGTGCCGGTGGCGCGGCTGCCGTGGCGGTCGACCTGGCGGCCGATCAGGGCGCCAGCGGCGCCGCCGACGAGGAGGCCGGTCGTCCCGTTCGGCTTGCGGCAATAGACCCGGCCGTCCGACCCGCGCCAAGTCTGAATCCTGTGCGCCTGCGCGTCGAGCGCGAAGGCGGGCGTGGCGGTCACGGCCGGAACGGTGAGGGTCGCCGCCGACAGGGCCAGGACGAACTTACGCATGAAAAGCAACTCCTTACTCGTAAGGAGTTTCTAGCTGAACGTGCGTGGCCCCCCGCTGAACCCGCCCGACAGGCGAGGTTCAGGCAGGCCCTCAGCCGTTGCCCTTGTCGTGGCGCCCGCGGCGGTTCGCGTAGAGCAGGGCCGCGACGATCGCCGCCGATCCGATGCCGATCGCCGCGCCCGCCATGACGTGCTTGGTCCGCCGCGATTCCGCGCCCTTGGCCGCCGGCACGGGTGGCGCGGGTGGCGCGGGCGGTGCAGCGGGCGCGGCGGGAGCCGCAGGCGCTGCCGGGGCCTTCGGCGCCGCGCCGACGGCCGCTTCTTTGGGGTAGGAAGGTTCGCCGGTCATTCTCGCGCTCCGAATGTCGTGCCGTTTCGCCCGCTGCTATTCCATTCGGCGGCGCGCCGCTAGGCCATGGCTTGCCCGACGATCTCGAACGAGCGCAGCCGCGCCCGATGGTCGAAGACTTGCGAGGTGATCATCAACTCGTCGGCGCCGGTCCGCGCGACGAACGCGCGGATCTGCTCCGCCACCCGCGCCGGCGAGCCGATTGCGGAGCAGGAGAGGACCTCGTCGAGCATCGCCCGCATCGGCGCGGGCAGCGTCTCCTTGTAGCCCCGGACCGGCGGCGGCAGCGCCGTCGGCGCGCCGGTCCTCAGCTGGACGAACGCCTGCTGGAGCGAGGTCGCGAGCAGCTCCGCCTCCTCGTCCGTCTCGGCGGCAAAGGCGTTGAAGCCGAGCATCACGTACGGCCGGTCGAGCTGCGCGGACGGCCTGAACATCTCGCGATAGACGTGGAGCGCCTCCATCATCTGGCCTGGGGCGAAGTGCGAGGCGAAGGCGTAGGGAAGCCCGAGCATCGCCGCCAGCTGCGCGCCGAACAGGCTCGAGCCGAGGATCCACACCGGAATCGCCAGCCCCTCGCCCGGTACCGCCCGCACCCGCCGCGTGCCGTCGGAAACGCGGAAATAGTCGATCAGCTCGACGACATCGCGCGGGAACTGGTTCTCGTCCGAATGGAGGTTGCGGCGGAGCGCCTGGGCGGCGGCGCGGTCGGTCCCCGGCGCGCGGCCGAGTCCGAGGTCGACGCGGCCGGGAAAGAGCGACTCCAGCGTGCCGAACTGCTCGGCGATCACCAGCGGCGCGTGGTTGGGAAGCATGATCCCGCCCGCGCCGATGCGGATCGTCTCCGTGCCCGCGCCGACATAAGCGAGCGCGACCGCCGTGGCCGCGCTGGCGATCCCCGGCATCGAATGGTGCTCGGCCATCCAGAAGCGGCGATAGCCGAGCCGCTGGGCATGGCGGGCGAGGTCGAGCGCGTTCCTGAGCGCCCGCCCGGCATCGGCGCCTTGCGGGATCGGCGCGAGGTCGAGGACGGAGAAGGGGACCATGCGGCCGCACATGGTGTCCGGGCGCCGGCCGCGCTAGGGGCGGCGGCCATGCTCCAGCGGAGCCGCCCCGAACGCCGCCCGTGGCGCGCCGAGCTGCGCGCCACGCTGGCGCTCGCCTGGCCGCTCATCCTCACCAACGTCTCGCAGTCGCTGATCCAGGCGACCGACGTGCTGCTCCTCGGGCGCGCCGGCCCCGGCGTGCTCGCCGCCGGCACGCTCGGCCTGAACCTCTACCAGGCCTTCCTGATCTTCGGCATCGGCCTGGTCCTCGCCGCCTCGCCGATGATCGCGCGGGAGCTCGGCGCGCGGCGGCACAGCGTCCGCGACGTCCGCCGCACCGTCCGCCAGACAATGTGGTCGGCCGCCGCCTTCGTCGTCCCAGTGTGGCTCATCCTCTGGCATACGGAAGCGATCCTGCTCGCCATCGGCCAGGATCCCACCCTCTCGGCGGGTGCCGAGCATTTCGCGCGGGCGATGATGTGGGGCATGCTGCCGGCGCTCTGGTACCTCGTCCTGAGGTCCTTCGTCTCGGCGCTCGAAAAGCCGCTCTGGTCGCTGATCGTCGGCGTCGCCGGCGTCGCCTTCAACGCCTTCCTCAACTACGGCCTGATCTTCGGGAAGTTCGGCTTTCCCGCGCTGGGCCTGGTCGGCGCCGGCATCGGCAGCAGCTGCGCCAACGCCTTCATGTTCGCAGGGATGGTCGCGGTGCTCAGCCTTCACCCGCGCTTCCGCCGCTACCGCCTGTTCGGCCATTTCTGGCGCCCGGATGCGGAGCGCTTCCGCGCGGTCTGGCGCCTCGGCCTGCCGATCGCGATCATGGTCGGGCTCGAGATCACCATCTTCAACACGGCCGTCTTCCTGATGGGCCTGATCGGCGCCTCCGCCATTGCCGCCCACGCCGTCGCGCTCCAAATCGCCGCCTTCACCTTCATGGTCCCCTTGGGCCTAGGCCAGGCCGTCACAGTCCGCGTCGGCCTCGCCTACGGGCGGCGCGACGCCGACGGGGTGGCGCGCGCCGGCTGGACCGCCTTCGCCCTCGGCGTCTCGTTCATGGCGGCGATGGCGCTGGTCATGCTGGCCATGCCGCACAGGCTGGTCGGCCTCTTCCTCGACCATTCCGATCCCGCCAATGCGGAGGTGATCGGCCTTGCCGTCTCCTTCCTGTTCATCGCCGCTCTGTTCCAGATTTTCGACGGCGCCCAGGCGGTCACCGCGGGCATGCTGCGCGGCCTCCACGACACCAAGGTGCCGATGGTGATCGCCGCCTTCGGCTATTGGGTGGTCGCGCTCGCCGCCGCGGTCGGCCTCGCCTTCGGGCTCGGCTGGGGCGGCGTCGGCATCTGGATCGGCCTCGCCACCGGCCTGGGGGTCGTCGCGGTGCTGATGCTCATCCGCTGGCTGAAGCGCGAGCGCCTCGGGCTGCTGGACTGGCAGGACGCTCCCGGTGGAACTCGACCTGCATCCTGAACGGCTCCAGCGGCTCGACGAGATGCGGCTCCTCCGGCGCGACCAGCCCCGGCGCCTACGGGCTAAGCTGAAACGCCTCGCCCGTGTCGGGAAAGGCGAGCCGCAGCCGCCCCTCCAGCACCCTGATCAGCCCCCACGTCCCCGCCTTGGTCGAATGGACCCGGCGCAGGCCCGCGGGCAGCGTCTCCTCGTCGAACACCGCCGTCACCTTGTAGGCCTTGCTCATGCCGCCGCCCCCGTGAGGCCGCCGGCGAAGCGGACGCCGAGCGAGAGGCTCTCCGCGATCCGCCCCGCCTTCGCCTGGAGCGCCGCCGCCGCCTCCGGGGCGAACAGTTCGTCGCTGGTCTCCTTCCACAGCGCCAGCCAGCGCTCGAACCGCTCCGGAGTCATCGCGTCACCATGCTTGAGGTGGGCGGGCAGCGGCCGGCCCTTGTAGCGGCCGCTGGTCAGCATCACCGACGACCAGAAGGCCTGGAGCTTGTCGAGATGCTCGGGCCAATCCTCGATCGCACCGTTGAAGACCGGCCCAAGCAGCGGATCGCGCCGCACCCGCGCGTAGAAGCGCCCGACCAGCCGGCCGAGCGCTTCTTCGGTGATGGCCTGCGCCTCGCTCACGCCGCCTGCTTCCAGATCGGCTCGAGCACCCGGTGCGGCGGGCAGGGGGCGACTTCGCCCTGCGGCAGGCCGGCGAGCTCGTTGGCGAAGCCGTGATTGACGTCGCGGTGGTGCGCTTCGTCGGCGCGGACCACCAGCACCACGTCGCGCAGCGTCGCGCCCTCCGGCAGGCCCCAGTAGCGCTTGGCGATGTCCGGCGCCGGCACGTTCTCCGAACGGCCTTCGTCGATCTCCTGGAGATAGTGGGTGTAGCTGATCACCGCTTCCTCCTCGAAATAGCCGACCACGCGGTGCGCGGTTTTCGCCGAGATCAGGTAGAGCGCAAAGAAGGCGAGGTAGAAGACCCATTGGACCGAGATGATCACGAACCGCTCGAACAGGGTCGGCTTCGAGATCTCGATGAACGTCATGAGGTGCATGCGCTCGTTCTCGGCCTCATCCATCAGGGTCTTGATCCAGCCCTTGTCGTCGCACATGCGGCGGAGGGCGCTCAGGTGGTTGATGGTGGCGCCGACCATCCCGGGCACGGCGGCGACGGTCTCGAGCACGACGGCGCGGTGGCCGTAGCGCTTGGCGAAGAAGGTGTCGGCGCAGAAGCGCAGCATCTTGGTGAAGCCGAAGGCGATCCGGTCGGAAATGCCTTCGGGCCTGTGGTGGACGCTGAGGTCGATGAGCGGGGCGGTCATGTCTGTCTCCGGCGGTTCGTGTTGCTGTGCCCTCCTTTTGCCCCCGCGGCGGCCCGGCGGACATTCAGGAATGCCCCCTAGGTAAAATCCCGTAGGTCGCTCCCGCATGCCTGGGCCGCTATGGAAGCCGTGATGGAGCTCCCCCACAGCCTCCCGATCGCCCGCCGACGCACCGGCCTCGCCCTGGTCTTCGCACTGGTCGCGGCCGGCGCGGGCGCAGGGCTCTGCGCCGCATTCAGGGCTGACGGCGATCCCGCCGCGACGCTCCTCCTGCTGTTCCCGGCGATCATCGGGGCGGCGGCGCTCGGCGGCCTCTGGCCGGGCCTGTTCGCGACAGCGCTCGGCGTCGCGGCGAGCGTGGCGCTGTGCGGCGGCACGTTCCTCTCGTCGGGGCTCTTCGCGGCCGTCGGCAGCGCCCTCGCGCTCGGCGGCGAGTGGTTCCAGCGCTCGGGCGAGCGGGCCTCCGCCGCGCTCTCGGAGCTCGGCGAGCGCGAGGCGCATCTGCGCTCGATCCTCGACACCATTCCAGACGCCATGATCGTCATCGACGAAGGGGGCATCATGCGCAGCTTCAGCCCCGCCGCCGAGCGGCTGTTCGGCTGGACCGCCGGCGAGGCGATCGGCCGCAACGTCAGCATGCTCATGCCCTCGCCCCACCGCGAGGCGCATGACGGCTATCTCGAGCGCTACTATACGAGCGGCGAGCGCCGCATCATCGGCATCGGCCGCATCGTCGTCGGCGAGCGCAAGGACGGCTCGACCTTCCCGATGGAGCTCGCGGTGGGCGAGATGCGCGGCAAGGGCGGCCGCTACTTCACGGGCTTCATCCGGGACCTCACCGAACGGCAGGAAGCCGAGCGGCGCCTTCAGGAGATGCAGAGCGAGCTCGTCCACGTCTCGCGCCTGACCGCGCTGGGCGAAATGGCCTCGGCGCTCGCCCACGAGCTGAACCAGCCGCTCGCGGCCATCGCCAACTACGTCACCGGCTCGCGCCAGCTCCTCGCCCGCGATGGCGCCGACCTGGGCAAAGTCCGCGGCGCGCTGGAACGCGCGTCCGAGCAGGCGCTGCGGGCGGGGCAGATCATCCGCCGGCTGCGCGAATTCGTCGCCCGCGGCGAAACCGAGCGGCAGATCGAGCGTCTGCCCAAGCTCCTCGAGGAAGCGAGCGCCCTCGCGCTCGTCGGCGCGCGCGAGCACGGCGTCGACGTCCGGTTCGAGCTCGATCCGGCCGCCGATCTCGTCATCGCCGACAAGGTCCAGATCCAGCAGGTCGTGCTCAACCTCATCCGTAACGGCATTGACGCGATGGAGGGCGCCGAACGGCGCGAGCTCCGCATCGGGACGCGCGCTCTGTCCGACGGGATGGTCGAGGTCTCGGTCGCAGACACCGGGCCAGGCATCTCCGAGGAAGTCGCCGACCGGCTCTTCCACCCCTTCGTCACCACAAAGGAAACCGGCATGGGCATCGGCCTGTCGATCTCCCGCACCATCGTCGAATCCCACGGCGGCCGCATTCGCGCCGAGCGGAACGGGGACGGCGGCGCCACATTCCATTTCACCCTGCGCTCGGGCGCGCGCGAGGAGCTGAGCGATGGCCGGTGAGGGTTTCGTCCACGTCATCGACGATGATGACGCGCTCCGCGATTCCCTCCTCTTCCTGCTCGATTGCGCGGGAATCGAGGCGCGCGGCTACGAATCCGCGCTCGCATTTGTTGCGCATCTCGAACGCGGGCAGGCCGCGGAACACGGCTGCGTCGTCACCGACATACGCATGCCGGGGATGAGCGGGATGGAGCTGGTGGCGCGCCTGCGCGATCTCGGCTTCGCTGACCCGGTGATCGTGATCACCGGCCACGGCGACGTGCCGCTCGCCGTCCAGGCGATGAAGGCGGGCGTCTCCGACTTCATCGAAAAGCCGTTCGACGACGATCAGCTCCTCTCGGCGGTGCGCTCGGCACTGGCCCGGTCGGGCGGCATTCAGGCCGAGGAGGCGGAGCGGCGGGAGGTCGAGGCGCGGCTCGCCTCGCTCTCGATGCGCGAGCGCGAAGTGCTGGACGGCCTGGTCGAAGGCAAGCCCAACAAGATCATCGCCTTCGACCTCGGCATCAGCGCCCGCACGGTCGAAATCTATCGGGCGAACGTCATGACCAAGATGCACGCCAAAAGCCTCTCGGAGCTCGTCCGCATGGCCCTGCTCGTCCGCCGCGCCCTCCGGGAAACCCCTTAGGGACGATACCGGAATCGCCGCCCGGTAGGCGCCGGCCTAGTCTCCTCGGGACAGATCGAAGGAGACAAGGACATGCTTCACCAGCGCATCACGCAGGACATTGCCGCCGAGGTCCCGGTCCCGGCGGCCTGGCCGAACCCGGCCGCCGAGGCGATCGCCTCTGCCACGCCCGCCGCGGCCAACGACCCCGCTGGGACCGACTTCGAGCCGACATCGGCCCTTGGCGACGTCCCGGCGGCGGTCGGCGGCCTTCTCTCCGCCTCCTTCGGCGCGCTGATTCTCGTCTTCTTCGCCCTCTTCGCGGGTTCGCCGCTGGCGACCTTCTCGATCGCGATCTGCGCCTTCTTCGTCGCCATGTTCTTCGCCGTCCCGAAGGCGTTCCTCGTCGTCGAGGCGGACCGCAGCCGCAAGCCGACGCTCGACCAGTTCATGCGCACGGGCCTCCAGACCCTCACCGGCCGCAGCCGCGGCGGCGACGCGCTGCTCCAGATGCTGATCGTGCCCGTCCTGCTGACGCTCGGCCTCGCCGCGATCGGCATCGTCGGCAAGGTCTATATCGGCTGACCGGCATCGCCGCAGGAGGGGGAGAGGCGGCGTTCCGCGCGGAGCGGGGCGTCGCCTTCTTTCCTTGACGCTTCCCACGGCCCGCTCCTATGTGCGCGGCGCACCCGTCGCGCAGTGGCGATCGTAGCTCAGCTGGTTAGAGCATCGGTTTGTGGTACCGAGGGTCGCGGGTTCAAGTCCCGTCGATCGCCCCACGCGCTCCCTCGTCATTCAGGGCCTTCGCCAGCGATGCTTTCCCCGTGGGACTACCCCGATTTCGACGATCATGAGATCGTCCACTTCGCCGCCGACCCCGCTTCCGGCCTTCGCGTCATCATCGCCGTCCATTCGACCCACCGCGGCCCCGGCGGCGGCGGCGTGCGCTTCTGGCACTATGAGGAAGCGGGCGAGGCGGTTCGCGACGCCCTCCGCCTGTCGCGCGGCATGAGCTACAAGAACGCGATGGCCGACCTGCCTCTGGGCGGCGGCAAGGCGGTGATCCTCGCCGATCCCGAGCGCACCAAGACGCCCGAGCTGTTCGCCGCCTACGGCCGCGCCATCGAGGCCCTCGGCGGCAAGTACGTCACGGCGGAGGACGTCGGCATCACCGTCCCGGACCTGGTCGAGGTGGCGAAGCAGACCCGCTACGTCTCCGGCCTGCCCGCCGGCGAGGGCGAGGCCGGCGGCGATCCCGGGCCCTATACCAGCTACGGCGTCTTCCTCGGCATCAAGGCCGCGGTCCGCCGCGCGCTCGGCAAG
>DASVVY010000073.1:0-18815 GCA_036386335.1 Allosphingosinicella sp.
GACGTACACTAACCAGATTGCAAAGCCGAGCGTCTTCGCCTTCCGTACGAGCGGGCGATACTTGCCGGTTGACAGAACAGTTTCAACGCCGACGCTCTTGTGAACGGCCAGAGACGTGTCGAGCCATGCTTCAATCCGAATGACAGCCTCCGCATTGGCCTCATCGGGAGGGAAGCCTTCCTGCTGTTGGATTCGCACCGTCAGGAGGTCCGGATTCACGATCCATATCGTTCGGCCCGATTGTTCGATCTCAGTGTCCGTGTACGAACTGCTCTTCCCCGACCCGTTCGGACCCGCGATGATCAGGAAGACCGGTTGCTCAGCCCTGGGTGGGAGCACAATCGGGAGCGCCCGTGACGCGCTTGTTCTCCTCGCGCGCCTTCTTCACGTTGGCGCCGAATACCCAAGTGAAGTCGGTGCCAAAGGATTCGCTCGCGGAATCGAGCTTACGCACCGTCATCTTCCCGCCGTCGGCACAGCTGATGCGCTCCGTCTTCACCGCTGCGCCCTTAGCACCGATCTTGCGCGCGGTGCTGCCCTGCAGCTTCGTGAACACGACCTTTGCCATTCGAGAGCCTCCATAGTTCCATATAGGCTGCGGCGTGTAGCGAGAGAAGTGGCTTCGTGGGACCAGAGGTAGACGTAGGAGATGACGTCAGTCGGCTGGGGGATCGTCCATGAGGTGGTCGAGCCGCCGGGCTTCGTCGGGTATTTCGGCGTTCCGGATGGCGTCGAGGGTCTCATCGTCGAGATCCTTCGCAAGAAGAACCTGGCGATCGCGGCGCAGGAGGCGCTGATATTCCTTGAGTGAGATCATCACGACGCGCGTGGTGCCGTGACGCTGGATACCCACCGGGTGAAGCATCGCCTCGTCGGTGTAATAGCCGAACTTGCTCGCAGCCTCCCTGGCCGACACTGTGATGGCCGGTTCCGTCATGCTTCGTTCCTCGATTGGTCAACTCCGCCCCATAGGAGCGGGTGCCACGGTGCCCACCAATCAACGCGATGGATAATCCTGATTTTCGCCAAAATCAAGCTGCGCTCCTCCTCTCGGACAGGACCCGCGCTGCCACATCCGGTGGATCGTATAATTCCTCTTGACAGATAGGGAAACTCCTGTTTAACCTGGGTCGGTGGTGGCAAGGGGGATTCGGGCGATGGAGAGCGACGGCGGGGCGGCGGCGGCGCGGCGGCGGCCGCGGCGGTTGACGGAGGGGCGGCGGGCGCGGTTCCTGGAGGTGCTGGGGCAGACGGGGAACCGGGGGATCGCTGCGGAGGCGATCGGGTTCGAGCCGCGGCTGATGGACCAAAGACGCGAATTCGACCCGCTGCTCGACCGGCAGTGGCGCGAGGCGATCGAGGAGGCGGACCGGCGGCTGGCCGGCATCGACGGGCCCTATGACGAGAGCTTCGGCGAAACGCCGCTGGCGATCGGCCGCGGGCCGAACGGGCGGCTGCAGCTGCGCAAGTGCGGCCAGAAACGGTGGAGCCGGGCGGTGGAGGACCGCTTCTTCGCGACGCTCTCCATGTGCGGCAATATCGGCGCGTCGGCCCGTGCGGTCGGCTTCTCCCAGAGCTGCATCGATCAGCGGCGGCGCCGATGGCCGGAGTTCGCGGCGCGGCTCGAGGAGGCGCTCGACGATGCGGAGCTGGAGATCGAGTTCCGGGCGGCGGCGGAGGTGCGCGGAGCGCTCGGACGGGGCGGTGCGCCGGACGGGAGCGGCCCCGGCGGGGGAGACGCGACAGGCACGAGCGACCGTCCGTCTCCCTTCGACATGGACGCGGCGATGCGCTTCCTGAAGTGGCGCGAGGAGAAGAGGCGGGGCCGGGCGAAGATCGGGCGGAACGGGCGGGTGCCGAAGGCGCCGCCGATCGAGGCGGTCACCGACAGGATCGTCCGCAAGGTGGAGGCGATCAAGAAGCGGCGGGGGCGGGGCTGACGGGAGCCGAATGGGGACAGTTACTAGTAACTGTCCCCGGTGACTGTCCCCTTGCACGGGAGGATGGCGATGGGCGCTGCGGTGGGGGCGCTGGCGGAGCTTTCGGCGGACGAGATGCGGCGGGTGCTGGCGGAGCTGAGCCCGGCCGAGCAGCAGGCGCTGGACGCGCACTGGCCGGAATGGGCGCACGAGGGGCAGATTCCGCCGCACGGCGCGTGGCGGGTGTGGGTGCTGCTCGCCGGGCGCGGCTTCGGCAAGACGCGGGCGGGGGCGGAGTGGATATCGATCTTTGCGCGGGACAATCCCGGCGCCTCGATCGCGCTGGTCGGGGCGACGGCGGACGAGGCGCGCGCGGTCATGGTCGAGGGACGCAGCGGGCTGCTCGCGGTCGCGCGGAGCGACGAGCGGGAGGCGATGGCGTGGGAGCCTTCGCGCCGGCGGCTGGCGTTCGCGAGCGGGGCCGAGGCTTTCCTCTATTCGGCGGCGAATCCGGAGAGCCTGCGCGGGCCGGAGCATCACGCCGCCTGGTGCGACGAGCTCGCCAAGTGGAAGCGGGCGCAGGCGACCTGGGACAATCTGCGGCTCGGCCTGCGGCTGGGCGAGCGGCCGCGGGCGCTGGTGACGACGACGCCGCGGCCGGTGCCGCTGCTCAGGCGGCTGCTGGCGAGCGAGGGGACCGTGCTCAGCGGCGGGGCGAGCCGGGCCAACCCGCATTTGCCCGACGACTTCATCGAAGCGGTGGAGGCGGCGCACCGGGGCACCCGGTTCGGCCGGCAGGAGCTGGAGGGGGCGCTGATCGACGACGTCGAGGGGGCGCTGTGGCCGCGCGACCTGATCGAGCGGAGCCGGGTGGGGGTGGGGACACTTACCGGTAACTGTCCCTCGATGGCGCGGGTGGTCGTCGGGGTGGATCCGCCGGCGTCGGCGGAGGGGGATAAGTGCGGGATCGTGGTCGTGGGGCTCGGGCGCGACGGCATCGGCTATGTGCTGGCGGACGCGAGCGCAGGCGGGCTGTCGCCGGAGGGCTGGGCGCGGCGGGTGGCGTCGGCGGCGGAGGCGTGGGGCGCGCACCGGATCGTCGCCGAGAAAAACAATGGCGGCGCGATGGTCGAGAGCGTGCTGCGGGGCGCTTCGGCGGGCCTCCCGATCACGCTGGTCCACGCCAGCGAGGGCAAGAGCGCGCGGGCGGAGCCGGTGGCGGTGCTGTTCGAGACCGGCAAGGCGCGCTTCGCCGGCGCTTTTCCGGAGCTGGAGGACGAGCTGGCCGGCCTCACCTGTGGCGGCGGCTATCAGGGGCCGGGCAGGTCGCCGGACCGTGCGGACGCGATGGTCTGGGCCATGACGGCGCTGATGCTGGGGCCGGAGCGGGCGGAGCCGCGCATGCGTTTCCTGTGAGGCCGGCCAGTGACTCGGGCTTCACGGAAGCGCTAGGCTGGGCATCGGAGGTGACGATGGACTGGCACGACTGGGCGCTTGTGGCGGCGGGGGTGATCGGGAGCGGGGTGGCCGCGGTGCACGGGGTGCTGGTGCAGCGGCTGCTGGTGCGGCCGATCGCGGCGCTGTCGGCGGGGGAGCGGACAATGCGCGCGCCGGTGCGGCGGCTGGTGCCGGTGCTGCTTCACTTCAGCACCCTGGCCTGGTTCCTGGGCGGGGTGGCGCTGATCTGGGCCGCTGGATGGGCGGGGCGCGAGGCGCGGCTGACCGTCTGCCTGTTCGTCGGCGGCTTCTACCTGTTCGCCGCGGCCGGCAATTGCTGGGCGACGCGCGGGCGGCATCCCGGCTGGATGCTGATGGCCGCGGCGCTGGCGCTGATCGTGCTGGGGGCGAGGCCCTAGCTCAGCGGGCGGGGCGCGGCACCGGCCGCGGCTCGGAGGCTTGTGCGGCGGCGCGCAGGCTGCTCAAACGGCGGCGAAAGGGGAGGCGATGGCGGACGGGACGGGGAGGCTGCCGGATTTCGAGGCTGCGGAGCTGCCGGCGGCGCCGGGCTCGACGTGGCGGATCGTGGGGCCGGGTATCGTCGCGGCGGGCGTCGGGCTCGCTTCGGGGGAGTTCATCCTCTACCCCTATATCGCCAGCCAGGTGGGGCTGGTGTTCGTGTGGGCGGCCGCGGTCGGCCTTGCCACCCAGTTCTTCATCAACATGGAGATCGAGCGCTACACGCTCGCCACCGGGGAGACGGTGCTGACCGGCTTCAGCCGGCTCGGGCGGCACTGGGGGCTGGTGTTCGTGGCTCTCGCCATGTGCTCGAACCTGTGGCCGGGATGGGCGACGGGGGCGGCGACGCTGGTGACCTATCTGGTCGGCGGCAGCGTGCGCTGGATCGCGGTGGGCATGCTCGTCGCGATCGGATTGATCCTGACGCTGTCGCCGGTCGTCTACCGCGCGCTCGAGCGGACGCAGATGCTGAAAGTGGCGGCGGTCGGGCTGTTGTTCGCGGTCGCGCTGGCGGTGGCGATTCCGGCGTCGCTCTGGGCGCAAACCCCGGCCCTGGTGGCGCAGCCGCGGATTCCGGCGGAAGAGCTGGGGTGGGCACTGCTGCTCGGCGCGCTCGCTTATGCGGGCGCCGGCGGTGGACAGAATCTGTGCCAGTCGAACTGGATCCGCGACAAGGGCTTCGGCATGGGCAAGTACGCGCCGCGGATCGTCAGCCCGCTGACCGGCGAGCCGGTGGCGGCGCCCGGGACGGGCTGGCGGTTCGAGCCTGACGCCGAGGCGATGGCGCGCTGGCGGCGCTGGTGGCGGATGGCCAATGTCGAGCAGCTGTCGACCTTCGTCGCGATCACCTTCCTCACCATCCTGTTCACATCCCTGCTCGCCTACGCGACGCTTTCCGGGCGGGCGGGGCTGCCGCGGGACATCGGCTTTCTCGCCATCGAGGGAGCGGTGCTCGGGGAGCGGGTCGGCGGCTGGTTCAGGGGCCTGTTCTGGGCGGTGGGCGCCTTCTCGCTGTTCGCGGCCGCTCTCGGCATCGTCGACTATACCAGCCGGCTCGCCGCCGACGTGATCCGGACCAGCTACTGGCGGGGCGGGAACGAGAGCCGGATCTATGCGGGGCTGGTCTGGGCGCTGGTGCTTATCGGCATCGCCATCATCGGCGGGGGCCTCGACCAGCCGCTCGTCCTCCTCGTCATCGCCGGCTGCGTCGCCGCGTTCATGATGTTCATCTATTCGGGCCTGTTGATCCTGCTCAACCGGCGGCTGCTCGCGCCCGAGCTGCGGCCTGCCGGCTACCGAGTGGCGGCTTTGGTCTGGGCGATGGCCCTGTTCGGCCTGCTCTCGGCGATCACCCTCGCCGACCAGGTGCGCAAGCTCGCCGGCTAGGGCGCTCGACTTGTCCCGCGACCTGCGGCTAGACCTCCCCAACCATCATCGGAGACCGCCATGAAGAAGACCTTCCTCCTCGCACTGCTGCTCGGCGGCGGCGCCGTACCCGCCTCCGCCGAGACCGTCGTGGTCACGGCCGGCCGGATGATCGACGTGCTGGCGGGGCGCGTGGTGGAGGAGCCGGTGGTGGTGATCACCAACGGCCGCATCGTCTCTGTGGTGGGGCGCAACGGCGGGCGGCCGAACATCCCGGCGGGCGCGAAGAGGATCGACCTTCCCGGCAAGACCATCCTGCCCGGATTGATCGACATGCACGTCCACCTTACCTCGCTTGCCGAGATCGGCGGCTATCGCGGCTTCCAGTATACCGACAGCTTCTGGTCAGCGGTCGGCGCCGCCAACGCGCAGAAGACGCTGCGGGCGGGGTTCACGACCGTCCGGAACGTCGGCGCCGACCAGTTCCAGGACGTGGGCCTAAGGGAAGCTGTGGACGGCGGCTGGCTCGAAGGGCCGCGGATCGTCACCGCCGGCTATGCGATCGGCGCCACCGGCGGCCATTGCGACAGCAACATGCTGCCCCCCTCCTACGATCGCAAGGAGATGGGCGTCATCGACAGCCCCGGCGACGCCCGTGCCAAGGTGCGCTGGCTGCACAAATACGGCGCCCAGGTGATCAAGATCTGCGCCACCGGCGGCGTCTTCTCACTGGGCGATACGGTCGGCGGCCAGCAGCTGACCGTGGAGGAGATGAAGGCGATCGCCGACGAAGCCCACATGCTCGGCCTGAAGGTCGCGGCCCACGCCCACGGGGACGAGGGCATCCGCGCGGCGATCGAGGCGGGGATCGACACGATCGAGCATTGCAGCCTGGCAAGCGACGCCACCCTGCGCCTCGCGGCGCAGCGCGGCACCTGGTTCGACATGGACATCTACAACGACGACTACATCCTCGCGACGGGCACCGCGAACGGCACCGAGCAGGAGAGCCTCGACAAGGAAAAGTTGATCGGCCTGAAGCAGCGCCAGACCTTCCAGCGGGCGGTGCGCGCCGGGGTTCCGCTGCTCTTCGGCACCGACGCCGGCGTATACCCGCACGGCGACAACGGCCGCCAGTTTGCCAAGATGGTGGAATGGGGGATGACGCCGATGCAGGCGATCCAGGCCGCCACCCGCAGCGGCGCGCAGGCGCTTGGGCGCGAGGCGGACGTCGGCGCGATCGCGGTCGGCCGCTACGGCGACATCATCGCGGTCGACGGCGATCCGCTGAAGAACGTGCGCGAGCTCGAGGACGTCGACGTGGTGATCAAGGGCGGCGAGCTGATCAAGAACCAGGGCTGAGGCCCGCCCGCATCAGCGCCCGCACATGTCGCTCCTCGCCGTCGGCCACCAAGCCAGCGGGGGTGGTCTCTAAGCTCGACATTTGGGCCCGGTGCTGGTTGAGGCTGAGCGTATTCGCACCGCCAGCATAGTCCGGATCGGCAGCTTGAACGGGATCGTCCTCCCAATCGCAGATCTCACAAATCTCGTATCCGCCCCGGTCGCCAATCGTCATGGCGTCGCAGCACAGACACGGAAGCAGTTCATCCACGGCGGCAGTATATCATCCAGCGCGCTTCCTGTAAGGCCGGCACGGCTTCGGAGCGCGCCCCCGGCACGGCAATGACAGCGGGCGTGTCGGATCGACTGTGGGAGATGTGGACGTCGCGAATGTTGCCGGGAAGGTTGAGGCTGCGCCCCAGCGCCACGGCCCGTGTACGAACCGTGCGGGCGAGCGAGGAGCGTGGGCCGTGTCCATCGTCTCCTGTCACGAGGCGATTTCTGCCTCAGCGTAGAAGCGGAGGTTGTTCGACGGCCCCTCGAATATGAAGCGCCCGACCTTGTTGAGCGGGAGTGTCATCCGGCCGTGGCTATCGCTCAGGAGAATCATTGTTCCAGTCGTGGCTTCCGGGATCACCTGCCTGACCTGCGGGTGCTTCTCGGCATAGCTGGCATATTTCTCCCAGACATAGCCTCTCGCCGAGTTCCGGCGAATGACTTCACCCAGATAGCAGCCTCCCCAGACGACGACGATTTCCTCGTCCAGGTCCTTGAGTTGTCCATTGTTCCGGTGCACGTGCTCCAGATAGCGGTCGACGGCATCGAGGCTGGCGACGCTGTAATCCAGCTTCGAGCTGTTGAGCTTGTCGGCAAAGGGTAGGGATTCCGTTCCGCTGCTCTTCGCTACGAAGAAACCGGCAATCTCGCGACATTGCTCATTTATCGACGGCTCTTGCGCCTCCGCGAGGCCTGCTGCGAAGACGCTCGCCCACAGAGCTGCGGCCAGCTGTAATATCTTCATACAGGCTCCACCACCTTCGCTGGTCAGGATGCACACCGACCGGCAACTTTGCAAGCGGATCAGCCCGGTTCACACTGACCCACTACCAAGCCGGACGTGGCTTGACAGGACTCGCGGCGGAGCGTTCGATCTGGGCCCTGCGGGGAGGGGCCGATGCGATCGCTTCTGCTGTTGGTGCTTGCGTTGCTGGGGGGATGTGCCGCTCCGCCGAGCGGAGCGGGAACGGCTCCGCCGGGCGGCGGCTCTCCCTATCTGTTCGTCTTCGCCGGCGACAGGGACGAGAAGGACGAGGACTTCTTTGCCGTCATCGATGTCCGGCGGGACAGCCCGACGGCCGGACGGGCGCTCGCGACCCTGCCGATCGGCATGAAGGCGTCGATGCCGCACCACATGGAATATTGGATGCCGGCGCGGGGTTCGCTGCTGTTCGCCAACGCACATCATCATGAGGCGAACCTGCTGATCGACACGTCGGACGCGCTCGCGCCCAGGATCGCGCGGCGGCTGCAGCCGCCGTCGCCGCTGCGCTATCCGCACGATTTCGCGCGCCTCGCCAACGGCAATCTGCTCGTCGGGTACTTGCGCAGCGAGGGGGCCAGCCCGGTTGCGGAGGACAAGCTCGTGCCCGGCGGCCAGGGAGGTCTGGCGGAATATACGGCCGGCGGCGAGCTGATCCGCACGGCGAGCGGGGCGGTGGACGGCCTGGAGCAGCCGGTCCGCGTCTACGCGATCGTGCCGATGCTGGACATCGACCGTATCGTCACGACCAGCGCGCCGATGATGGAAGACCACAGCGCCGACGTGGTGCAGGTCTGGCGCTACTCGGATCTGAAGCTGCTGCACACGCTGGCGGTGCCGCCGGGGAAGCGGGCGGACGGGTCCCCCTTGCCGGGCGCCGCCCGATATCCGTTCGGACCGCGGCGGCTGGCCGACGGCAGCGTCCTGATGAACTCCTTCGGCTGCGGCTTCTATCGCCTGTCCGGCATCGCCTCCGCCAAGCCGAGGCTGGACAATGTCTACACGATCCAGACGCCGGAGCCGCCGAAGCCCGGCGCGACCCGCGGTGCGTGCAGCATTCCCACCATCGTCGGCAAATACTGGATCATGCCGGTCGGGCGGGCGCACACGATCGTCGTCCTGGACATATCCGACCCCGCGGCGCCGCGCGAAGTCTCGCGGCTCGACACGGCCGAGGATTTCAACCCGCACTGGTCGGCCAAGGACCCGCTGTCCGACCGGATCATCGTCGGGGCCGAGCTCGGCGGCGAGCAGGGCATGTACATGCTGCTGTTCGACGAGGCGGCGGGCAGGCTCGCCTTCGACCCTTCGTTCGGCTCGGCGGGGGGCAGGACCGGGTATATCGACCTTGCCGGGCAGAAGTGGCCTCACGGCCCGTCCGGAGAGGCCTGGGCCCACGCCGCCCTGTTTCTGGAGGGCGCGAATTAAGCCGACAACTCTCCGCGGGCGGACCTGCAGGCGAGGGCGAAAGGCGACGTCCTCATGCGCGTGCTCCCGCTGTGAGAAGCCGCCGCGGATCCTCAGTACAGCTACGTCCGCGCCGCGGAGTCACGCCTGTCGCGCCGCCCCTGGAGCCGGCATTCGGCGTTAACGGCGTCTTTAGCGGAGGCGGAATATCCCCGTCGGGGTTCAGCCGGGGGGAAGGCGGGGATGGAGACGCTTTATTACAGCCGTGGGCGGCTCATTGGGGCCGCGACCTTTTTTCTGGCCGTCGGCCTCTTCTTCGTCTGGCTGTGGATGGATCCGACCGTCGCGGCGGGTACGCGGCGCTTCGGCCGGCTGCTCGCCAGCGACTTCGGCCGGTACGTCTTCATCCCGCTTTGCGCGCTCACCTGCCTCGCCGCCGCCGGGCTCACCGGCAGCATCGTCTTCGGCGACGGCAAGGCGCTCGAGGCGACCGGGAAGCACCTTAACGTGACCACGCTCTGGGGCCGCAAGCGCATCTCGCTCAGTGACCTCCGGTCCTTCGGCATCGAGCGCAGCGGCCGCTATCCGCAGCTCGTGCTGGAAGGCGACGGAGTCGGCATCTTCGGAGGCTCGACGCTGCGGGTCGCGCTGGGGACGGTGCAGGGCGGCGAAGCGCGGATCCCGAGCATCCTGGAGGCGCTCTCGACGCTGCGCGCCGACGCGCTGGGGCCGAAGCTCGCTACCGCGGCGGCCGCGGCCGCGCCGGACGCGGCCTATCCTGCCCAGCGGGCGCGGGCCGCCTTCGGCCGCAAGATGAGCTGAGCCCCCGCCTTTCGCTTGGCGCGCCCGGCGGCGCTGCTAAGCGGCGGCCCATGGCTTCACCCGAGAGAGACGAGATCCTGCGCCGCTTCCGCTCCGTCGTGAACCTGAGCGCGGACGAGCTCGAGCCGTGGCTGGCGGGTGAGGAGAGCCGGCGGGTCGGCCAGCGCAGGGACGGGGCGGCGGAGTCGATCGGCCATGCCTCTGGGCGGCGGATCCTCGCCATCCTGCGGACGCCGGTCGCGGCGCTGAGCGGCGAGGATTACGCCCATATGCGCAAGGTGGTGGGGTTCGTTCGGCGCCATCGGGCGCAGGAGCCCGCCAATCCCGTCACCTCGCGGTGGCGCTGGTCGCTGATGAACTGGGGCCATGATCCGCTGCGGGGAGGGGAGCCCCGCTGACTCAGTCGCCGAGCCTGGTGTAGGTCTGGGTGGCACTGCCGCGGTGGATGACGATCTTGCCGGCGACCCGCTCGACGGAGACGTCCTCGAAATCCACAACCCCGAGATCGTGGGGCACCAGGGTGAAGCTGCGGACGTTCGCCCGCTCCGCCTCGATCGCGAATCGTTTCGGGGCGATGCCGTACATCGGGAGCGACAGCTCGACCCAGAGAGGGGCCCGCGCCTCGCTCAGGGGAAGCTCCCACCCGTCCTCCTGGGTGTAGCTCTCGACCGGGTCCCCGGCGGCGAAGCCGACGCGCAGGTCGATGCCGGCGATGCCGGAGCCGCCGGGGGCGGCGATCCGGATGGCGAGGCGGGCGGTGTCGGTCCTGCCCTCGCTCGCGGCGGAGAATTCCGGCGGCACCGGCTTTGGCTGGGTGGTGAGGCGCACGACGTTGCCATCGACGCTCCAGGTCCCGGCGGCATATTCGTCGAGAGCGCCGGCGGAGAGGGCATATTCGAAGCGCCCGTCCGGCTTCAGCATCAGGAAGGAGGCGACGTCCGGCTCCCCGCCCATGCGGTATTGCCCGGGGAGATCAGTCGGTGCCGCCGAGGGCTGCGCCGCCGCCGCCGAGGCGAAGCGCCAGCAGCCGTTCTGGTGCACGAGGCGTTCCCGCCGCGGCTCCCATCTTGCTGTTTCGGGGGCAAAGGCGTCGCTCGTCCTGCTCTCGAACGCGCAGTCGAATGCGCCGTCGGCCGCGGAGGTGCAGACGGGATTGCGCGTCTCGACCGTGGGCGCGAACTCCACGTAGGCCTTGCCGTCGCGCGTGTAGGAGGTGAGCGGCGCCAGCACCCGCGCTTTCTCGACCGCCTGCACGTCGGCGGCGGTCGGCGGCGCGGAAGCGAGGAGGAGGGCGGCGAGGAGGATCATCGGCCGCCGAAGGTAACACGGCTCAGCGCGGCGGTCCAAGTGCGGCGAGCACGCGCTCGGTCATCGCCGCGCAGTCGACCCCCGCGAAGGGGAAGGCGCCGGTGAGCGCGCTCTTCACCTCGGGGGCGAGGGCCTGCTGGAGGCGGCGCCGAGCGCGCAGGTGGCGGGTCTTGACCGTGGCGGCGGGGATGCCGAGCGTCTCCGAGGCCTCCTCGACGGTCAGGCCCTCGATCTCGCGCAGGACGAAGACGAGGCGGAAGGCGTCCGGAAGGCCGCCGATCGCCTCCTCGAGCAGGCGGCGGAGCTGCGTCCGCGCCGCGGCGCCGTCGGGCGAAAGGCTGCCGGTGGATCCGCGCATCAGCTTCTCCCGATACTCGTCGAGGTCGACGACGGAGTCGGCGTCGAGCCGCTCGCGGCGGCGGCGGGCGGCGCGCTGGCGCCCGAGCGCCTCGTTGATGGCGATGCGGGTCAGCCAGGTGGAGAGCGAGGAGCGGCCCTCGAAGCTGCCGATCGCTGCAAAGGCGCTCAGATAGGCGCTCTGTACTGCGTCCTCGGCTTCGGCGCGGTCCCTGAGGATGCTCCAGGCGGCGCGGAACAGGCGCTGGTTGTTGCGCATGGTGACGAGCCGCACCGCTTCATGGTCGCGCGCGGCGACGAGGCGCGCGAGCTCCGGGTCGGGGAGCGATTCGTAATCGGGCTTGAGGCGCGCGGTCACGGGGCAAGTCCTTGCTGTGGCCGCATTGGATGCCGCCGGGCGGCGAGGGTTCCCCAGCTCAGCGGCCATGGCAAGCGCCAATCGAGCGCATCAGGTCGCGGCGCAGCTCGGGGTCCGCCTTGAAGTCGCCGAGCCAGCATTTGGTGACCATCGAGACGCCGTGCTGGTTGACGCCGCGGGTGGACATGCAGCCGTGGCTTGCCTCGATCACCACCGCCACCCCCTGCGGCTTCAGCACCGCGTCGAGGGTGTGGGCGATCTGGTTCGTAAGCCGCTCCTGGAGCTGGAGGCGGCGGGCGAAGACGTCGACCAGGCGCGACAGCTTCGAGATGCCGACGACGCGGCCGGAGGGGCGGTAGGCAACGTGGGCATGGCCCGAGATCGGCGCGAGGTGGTGCTCGCAGGTGGAGACGACCGGGATGCCGCGGAGCAGGATGGTCTCGTCATAGCCCTCGGCCTCTCCGAACACCGGCTGGAGGAGGGCGGCGGGATCGGCGGCATAGCCGGAGAACCATTCGCGATAGGCGCGGGCGACCCGGGCGGGGGTGTCGGCGAGGCCCTCGCGGCGCGGGTCGTCGCCGGTCGCGGCGATCAGCGTGCGCACCGCCTGCTCGACCTCGGCCGCGCCGGGTCGCCTCAGCGGCGGCGCGAAGCCCGCGTCGTCGTCCGCCGCGACCGGCTGTTCGGCTTGCCAAAGCTCCATCCTGCCCTCCCTCTTTGCGTGTCGGCCATTCGATGCCGGCGGCGCCCGAGGGTTCCCGCGATCGGCGGAACCGGAGCGGCGGGAGCGCGGTTCAGGGGCCGGGCGAGCCAGCGAAGGGAGCGAGAGCCATGAAGGGCTATGTCGACAATATCGAGGACGTTACCAAGGCGAACCAGGATTTCCGCCGGGTCGTCTATACGGGCAGGAACCTGCAGCTCGTGCTGATGACCCTGCCGCCGGGCTGCGACATCGGCGAGGAGGTGCACGAGGACCGCGACCAGTTCTTCCGCATCGAGGAAGGCGAGGGCGAGATCCACATCGACGGCGTTGCCAACCGGGTGGAGGACGATTTCGCCGTGATCGTCCCCGCCGGGGCCCGCCACAACGTGATCAACACCGGCTCCGGCCCCCTCCAGCTCTACACGATCTACGGCCCTCCCGAGCACAAGGACGGCACCGTCCACCAGGACAAAGAGCAGGCCGAGCGCGACCACGACAACGACCACTGGGACGGCGAGACGAGCGAATAGTGGCGGGTTAACGTGGAAGGGTGTAGCCTTCCTCCATGGATATCGGCGAGCCCACGCTGGAGCTGCTGAAGCGCTTCCACGGGGAGTTCACCGACTTCAGGCGCGAGCAGGAGAGCATGCGGATGCGGCTCTCCTCGCTCGAGCAGCATTATGCCACCGTCTCGGGGGACCTGGCCCAGATCCGCCTCGAGCTCGACGGCATCCGAGGGCACATCGCCCAGATCAGGCGCAGGCTCGACCTCGTCGACGCCTAGGTTGACGTCGCATCCGTTGCCGGGGATAGCCCGAGGCTAGACTCCATCTCCTCGTGACCCAGGAGCTTGGAGCGTGGGAGATGTGGGTGCGGGGACGTCTGCTGGGATCCTTGCTTGTCGTGGTGGCCGCGGCCGCGTGCTCACCCGACGATGGCGGCAGAGGGGCGGAAGCGGCCGTAGTGGGCGACTTGCCAGCGCCTCTCGGCACCCTGGAGGTCGCGGGTCCTCCCTGTACGAACCGGTCGGACGGACATCCAAAAGCGGACGACGATATCCTCAGGGAGAGCATCATCGCGATCGATCGAGCGGTGCAACGTGTCGGCGGCCCCGACAACCTGACGGAGGACGCTCTCCCGCATTGGCGAATAGTCGGGGGGGAGGATTCGCGCTGGAGCTGCGTGCGCCGCGCCCTTGGGACCGTGGCCCGCGCCGGCATAGCGAGGGCGGCACTTCGGGTGCCCTCCGGCGGACGGGACGAGATCGTCAACTTCGTCCTCGCCGCACCTGGTCCGCCGGCTTCCGCGCCGATCCACCTCAAAATCGGGCGGGGCGGCAATCTCTCGTGGGACGGGGAGCCAATCGCGGCAGACGAACTGACGGATAAGGTCCGTTCGATGGGCCCCCGGGCGGCCGAGCGAGAGGCAATCGTCCTCGGCGCCTCTCCTCACGCCACGTTTGGCGAGGTCTATGCCGTGGTTAAGGCGCTCGGCGCGTCCGGCGCCACCGCCGCGATGAATTTCTAAGGCGACTTCGCTTCGCGGCGAAAGCCCGCCATGCGCGACCCTTCAAAAACTCGCCCGTTGACCCATATCGGCCGCGCGGCTATAGGCCGCCCGCGCCCAGGGCTGGTGGTGGCACTTCACAGGCCAGACGCTGTCCGGACGGGCCAAGAGCTTGAACATTGCTGCTGCGTAGCAAGGGCCAGGGGGCCGGAAGGCACCCGGGTTTTTTGCGCTTTCTGCGCCTCAGTAAAGTAACTTGAAGGAAGTGAAGGCTTCATGCCGACGATCAACCAGCTGATCCGCAAGGGTCGCGAGCCGCAGAAGGCGAAATCCAAGGTTCCCGCGATGGAGCAGAATCCGCAGAAGCGCGGCGTCTGCACCCGCGTCTACACGACGACCCCGAAGAAGCCGAACTCGGCGCTGCGCAAGGTGGCCAAGGTCCGCCTGACCAACCAGCGCGAAGTGATCAGCTACATCCCCGGCGAGGGCCACAACCTCCAGGAGCATTCGGTGGTCCTGATCCGCGGCGGCCGCGTGCGCGACCTTCCGGGCGTCCGCTATCACGTCCTGCGCGGCGTGCTCGACACCCAGGGCGTCAAGGACCGCCGCCAGTCCCGTTCCAAATACGGCGCCAAGCGGCCCAAGTAAGCCGCCGCGCAGTAAGCCCCGCCGGTGTGGCGGACCAGGCTGAAGAGAAAGGAAGAAGCCAATGTCCCGTCGTCGTCGCCCAGAGAAGCGCGAAATCCTGCCCGATCCCCGCTTCGGGGACATCGTGCTGTCGAAGTTCATGAACTCCGTCATGCTCGACGGCAAGAAGTCCGTCGCCGAAGGCATCGTCTACGGCGCCCTCGAGACGGTCGAGGCGCGCGCCAAGCGCGATCCGCTCGGCGTATTCCACGACGCGCTCAACAACGTGAAGCCGGGCATCGAGGTCCGCAGCCGCCGCGTCGGCGGCGCGACCTACCAGGTCCCGGTCGAGGTGCGGACCGAGCGGGCGCAGGCGCTCGCCATCCGCTGGCTGATCTCGGCGGCGCGCGCTCGCTCGGAGAACACGATGTCGGCCCGCCTCTCGGGCGAGCTGATGGACGCGGCGAACAATCGCGGCAATGCGGTCAAGAAGCGCGAGGACACGCACCGCATGGCCGAAGCCAACCGCGCCTTCTCGCATTACCGCTGGTAACGGCGGGGCATGTTTAAACCCCGCTGGTAATCCCTATATCGTGCGGGACGGGCCGGCGGCCCTCCCCACATCGGAGAATTGATCATGGCCCGCAGCCATCCGCTCGAGCGCTATCGTAACATCGGCATCATGGCCCATATCGACGCGGGCAAGACGACGACGACCGAGCGCATCCTCTACTACACCGGCAAGTCCTACAAGATCGGCGAGGTCCACGAGGGCACCGCCACCATGGACTGGATGGAGCAGGAGCAGGAGCGCGGGATCACGATCACGTCGGCCGCGACCACCTGCTTCTGGAAGGCCGCCGAGGGCGAGGGCCCCGAGCACCGGATCAACATCATCGACACGCCGGGCCACGTCGACTTCACCATCGAGGTCGAGCGCTCGCTGCGCGTCCTCGACGGCGCGGTCGCCTGCTTCGACGGCGTCGCGGGCGTGGAGCCGCAGTCCGAGACCGTCTGGCGGCAGGCCGAGAAGTACAAGGTGCCGCGGATGTGCTTCGTCAACAAGCTCGACCGCACCGGCGCCAATTTCGAGCGGTGCGTGGAGATGATCAAGGATCGCCTCGGCGCCCGTCCGCTCGTCCTCTACCTCCCGATCGGCATCGAGAGCGGCTTCAAGGGTCTCGTCGACCTGGTCGAGAACCGGGCGATCATCTGGCTCGAGGAGAGCCTCGGCGCGAAGTTCGAATATCAGCCGATCCCCGAGGAGCTCGCCGACGCGGCCGCGACCGCGCGCATGGACCTGATCGAGACCGCCGTTGAGCAGGACGACGAGGTGATGGAAGCCTATCTCGGCGGCGACGAGCCGGATTCGGCGACGCTGAAGAAGCTGATCCGCAAGGGCACGCTGAACTTCTCGTTCGTGCCCGTCCTCTGCGGCTCGGCCTTCAAGAACAAGGGCGTGCAGCCGCTGCTCGACGCCGTGGTCGACTATCTGCCGTCCCCGCTCGACATTCCGCCCGTCGAGGGCCTGAAGCTCGACGGCGAGACCACCGACACCCGCCAGGCGTCGGACGAGGCGCCGTTCGCGGCGCTCGCGTTCAAGATCATGAACGATCCGTTCGTCGGGTCGCTCACCTTCGCGCGCATCTACTCGGGCAAGCTCGAGAAGAGCACGGTGATGAACTCGGTGAAGGACAAGAAGGAAAAGATCGGCCGCATGCTGCTGATGCATGCCAACAGCCGCGAGGACATCGACGTGGCCTATGCGGGCGACATCGTCGCGCTGGCCGGCCTCAAGGACACCACGACCGGCGACACGCTCTGCGCGCCGACGGCGCCCATCATCCTCGAGCGGATGGAGTTCCCCGATCCGGTCATCGAGGTCGCCGTCGAGCCGAAGACCAAGGCCGACCAGGAGAAGATGGGCATCGCCCTCAACCGCCTGGCCGCCGAGGATCCGAGCTTCCGCGTCTCCACGGACTTCGAATCGGGGCAGACCATCATCAAGGGGATGGGCGAGCTCCACCTCGAGATCCTGGTCGACCGGATGAAGCGCGAGTTCAAGGTGGACGCCAATGTCGGCGCGCCGCAGGTCGCCTATCGCGAGTATCTCGCGAAGCCGGTCGAGCTCACCTACACCCACAAGAAGCAGTCGGGCGGCTCCGGCCAGTTCGGCGAGGTCAAGGTGAAGGTGGCGCCGGCCGAGCGCGGCACCGGTTTCGTCTTCAAGGACGAGATCAAGGGCGGCAACATCCCGCGCGAGTACATCCCCTCGGTCGAGAAGGGCATGCGCGAGACGGCCGAGACCGGTTCGCTGATCGGCTTCCCGATCATCGACCTCGAGGTGCAGCTGATCGACGGCAAGTATCACGACGTCGACTCGTCGGCCCTCGCATTCGAGATCACCGGCCGCGGCGCGATGCGCGAGGCCGCCCAGAAGGCCGGCATCAAGCTGCTCGAGCCGATCATGAAGGTCGAGGTGGTGACTCCGGAGGATTATCTCGGGGACGTCATCGGTGACATCAACAGTCGGCGCGGCCAGATTCAGGGCACCGACACCCGCGGCAACGCGCAGGCGGTGTCGGCGATGGTGCCGCTGGCGAACATGTTCGGCTACGTGAACGAGCTGCGGTCCTTCACCCAGGGCCGGGCGCAGTACACGATGCAGTTCTCGCACTATGACGAGGTGCCCGCCAACGTCGCCGAAGAGGTCAAGGCGAAGCTGGCATAAGCCGGAAATTGTGGTTATGGGCGCGTCCGCACACCGCGGATCCGTCCCGGAAAATCAGACTTTGATAAGAAGGTAGGACAGCAATGGCGAAAGCTAAATTCGAGCGGACGAAGCCGCACTGCAACATCGGCACCATCGGTCACGTCGACCACGGCAAGACGTCGCTGACCGCGGCGATCACCAAGGTGCTCGCCGAGACGGGCGGCGCGACCTTCACCGCCTACGACCAGATCGACAAGGCTCCCGAGGAGCGCGAGCGCGGCATCACCATCTCGACCGCCCACGTCGAGTATGAGACCGGCGAGCGCCACTATGCGCACGTGGATTGTCCGGGCCACGCCGACTATGTGAAGAACATGATCACCGGCGCGGCGCAGATGGACGGCGCGATCCTCGTGGTCTCGGCCGCCGACGGCCCGATGCCGCAGACCAAGGAGCACATCCTGCTTGCCCGCCAGGTCGGCGTGCCGGCGATGGTCGTGTTCATGAACAAGGTCGACCAGGTCGACGACGAGGAGCTCCTCGAGCTCGTCGAGCTCGAGATCCGCGAGCTCCTCTCGTCCTACGACTTCCCGGGCGACGACATTCCGATCGTCAAGGGCTCGGCTCTCGCCGCCCTCGAGGACAGCAACGCAACCATCGGCCGCGAGGCGGTGCTCGAGCTGATGCGCGAAGTCGACCGCTACATCCCGCAGCCGGAGCGTCCGCTCGACCGTCCGTTCCTGATGCCGATCGAGGACGTGTTCTCGATCTCGGGCCGCGGCACCGTCGTCACCGGACGCGTCGAGACCGGCATCGTCAAGGTCGGCGAGGAAGTCGAGATCGTCGGCATTCGCGACACCAAGAAGACCGTCGTCACCGGCGTCGAGATGTTCCGCAAGCTGCTCGACCAGGGCCAGGCGGGCGACAATATCGGCGCGCTGCTGCGCGGCGTCGGCCGTGAGGAAGTCGAGCGCGGCCAGGTCCTGGCCAAGCCGGGCTCGATCACCCCGCACACCGACTTCTCCGCCGAGGTCTATGTCCTCTCGAAGGACGAGGGCGGCCGTCACACGCCGTTCTTCGCCAACTACCGTCCGCAATTCTACTTCCGCACGACCGACGTGACGGGCGAGGTGGTTCTGCCGGAGGGCACCGAGATGGTGATGCCCGGCGACAACGTGAACCTGACCGTGAAGCTCATCGCGCCGATCGCGATGGACGCGGGCCTGCGCTTCGCCATCCGCGAAGGCGGCCGAACCGTCGGCGCAGGGGTTGTCGCGACGATCACGAAGTAATATAGGGCCCGCAGCCGCCCGGATCCGCAGGGATTCGGGCGGCTCGCCCAAAGTTTCGAGTTCTGGCCGTTCCGGGGCCGCAAGGGTCCGGATTGGCTTTGT
>DASVVY010000074.1:0-1865 GCA_036386335.1 Allosphingosinicella sp.
CCTTCCGGTCCGGCGTGGGCGCCGCCGCCTATGCCGCCGTGCGGTCCGTCATCCCGTGCGATCCGCGACCGGGACCGCCGCACATGGTGGTATCGATGCGTGCCGGGCCCTCCGGTGTGCGCCATGCGGGAGCCACGTACCCGCACGCGGGGCGTAACCACGCACGTCGCCAAGCGGCTGTTACCGATGGTGGTCTCCGCCCGACATCCTGCAGGCCGGCAGCCGTCGACAGAACCTTCCGGCCCGCGCCGGTCATTGCGGCAGGGCGGCACTTGGCCCGCCTCGATCCTGCCGGAGATTCGCTCCGGCGCTGTTGCCGCGGCTCCGCCGGCGGCACTAAGTGCTCCTTGCTGATGCGGAGGAGGAAGCGGTGAGCCGTATCTTGAAGCACGGGAAAGACCCCGAAGAGCGCGAAGCGGCGGATCGCCAGGTCCGCGAGACGGTCGAGGCCATTCTGGCCGACATCCAGGCGCGCGGCGATGCCGCGGTGCGCGAGTTGTCGCGGAAGTTCGACGGCTGGGACCGGGACGACTACCGCCTCACCGACCAGGAAATCAGGGATTGCGTGTCGCAGCTGTCGGCGCGGGACCTGGACGACATACGGTTCGCGCAGGAGCAGGTCAGGAACTTCGCGCAGAAGCAGCGCGAGTGCTTGAAGGACCTCGAAGTGGAGACGCTTCCGGGCGTCGTCCTCGGCCACAAGCACATCCCCGTGTCCTCGGTCGGCTGCTACGTGCCGGGCGGGAAGTATCCGCTGCTCGCGTCGGCGCACATGTCGGTGATCACGGCCAAAGTCGCGGGCGTGCCCCGCATCATCACCGCCGCTCCGCCCTTCCAGGGGAAGCCGGCGCCGGCCATCGTCGCCGCCCAGCACCTCGCCGGCGCCGACACGATCTACTGCCTGGGCGGCATCCAGGCGGTCGGCGCGATGGCACTCGGCACGCAGACGATCGACCCGGTCGACATGATCGTCGGCCCGGGCAACGCCTTCGTGGCCGAAGCCAAGCGGCAGCTTTACGGGCGCGTCGGCATCGACCTGTTCGCCGGGCCGACCGAGACCCTGGTCATCGCCGACGACACCGTCGATGGCGAGATCTGCGCCACGGACCTGCTGGGGCAAGCGGAGCACGGGGTGAATACGCCGGCCGTGCTGCTCACGACCTCCGAGAAGCTCGCGCGCGACACGATGGCGGAGGTGGACCGGCTTCTCGCGATCCTCCCGACCGCCGGGGCGGCCCGCAGGTCCTGGGAGGACTACGGCGAGGTCATCGTGTGCGACGACGACGAGGAGATGCTCCGGGAGGCGGACCGCATCGCCTCCGAGCACGTCCAGGTCATGACGCGGGATCCCGACTACTTCCTGAACAACATGCAGAACTACGGGGCGCTGTTCCTCGGCCCGCGTACCAACGTCGCCTACGGCGACAAGGTGATCGGCACCAACCACCCGCTGCCGACGAACAAGGCGGCGCGCTACACCGGCGGGCTCTGGGTGGGCAAGTTCATGAAGACCTGCACCTTCCAGAAGGTGCTCACCGACGAGGCGTCGGCGATGGTGGGCGAATACTGCTCGCGCCTGTGCATGCTCGAAGGCTTCGTGGGCCATGCGGAGCAGGCGAATGTGCGGGTGCGGCGCTACGGCCGCCGCAATGTGCCGTATGGGGCGGCCGCCGAGTGAGCCTCTTGCCGCGAGCCGTTCGGGCGGAGGGACGGCGCGCCGGCATCGAGCTGCCCTGTCGTTTCTCACGTTGGCGCTCCTCGCTCTGGCACGCAAACGTGGCCGGCGCTTACGTCCGCTTTGGAGACATGAACCGGCAGGCTGAGCGACCGACATGGGCGCGAAGCTGCCCATCCGGTCACTCTCG
>DASVVY010000075.1:0-3388 GCA_036386335.1 Allosphingosinicella sp.
CGCGGGGGCCCGCGCGCATCGACGATCTCGTGCCGCCCGTCCGCGAGGATAGCGGTGACGAAGCCCTTGTCCGCCACGGCTTCCGCAAGAACCGATGGGGTGAAATGGCTGCGTCCCGTGCGCGGCTGCCCGCTCTCCAGCGGCCGCCCCTCCGCCTTCCACTTCTGGAAGCCCCCGTCGAGCAGCGCCACCGAGCGCGCGCCGAAGCTGCGCAGCATCCACCACACCCGCGCCGCGCTGTGCAAATAGCTGTTGTCGTAGACGACGATCCGATGGCCGTCGCCGATCCCGAGCGCCTGGATCCGGCTGGCGAAGACATGCTCCGGCGGCAGCATGTGCGGGGCCGGGTTGGACTGGTCCGACACCTCTTCGAGATCGAGGAAGGCGGCGCCCGGGATATGCTCCGCCTCGAACTCCGCCCGCGCGTCGCGGCCGTCGCCGGGGAGGACGTAGGTGGCGTCGAGGATGCGCAGATCCGCCGCGCCGAGCTCGCCCTCCAGCCATTCAGTCGAGACGAGCGAGTCCATCCTCAGCGCACCCGCTCGACCGCGCCGAGCCGCTCCAGCGTCGCCAGATACTGCGCCACCTCCTCGATCGGGGCTGGCCCCACCGTGACGGCGAGCTGATCGCGTATCGCGCGCACGCTACGCTCCCCGTCGACCAGGTTCAGCGTCTCGTAGCCGAAGCCGATCCCGTCGAACGTCGCCTCACGCGCCAGAAGCGCCGGCCGTTCCAGGCGTTTCTGCTTCAGGTGATCGTCGAGCCAGGAATAGCCGAAGCCGTCCA
The DNA here is from genome assembly GCA_036386335.1 of Allosphingosinicella sp. Classification (GTDB taxonomy): domain Bacteria; phylum Pseudomonadota; class Alphaproteobacteria; order Sphingomonadales; family Sphingomonadaceae; genus Allosphingosinicella. The sequence goes on from DASVVY010000075.1 coordinate 787, forward strand.
TTGGCCCCTTGAGCTTCGGATTCCGGCGATAGACAGGCCCCTGCTCCGCGCCCGGTGGCGCGGGCGAGACGAGCACGATCGGAGGGGGCATGAGACGAAGGCCAAAACGCTGCGTCGACTCCTCGACAGCCGCCTCCCATTGGCTCCGGATGGCGGACAGCCGGGCAGCGTCCTCGGGAGCGAGGCCCGATGCCGCCCGTAGCGCATCGGCGCTGCGCTCTGATTTCTCCGCCTCGTGGGCGGTGGAGATGGCGCGCGCATCGGCCTCGTCCAAATTCGCCAGCACCCAGGCCGAAGCGGCGGCGATGAACATCGCGCGCTTCATCTTGGTGGCGTCGAGATTGCCCGGCACGTCCTTGTTGGTGTGGATGTAGCGGTCGGGCCAGTCGGCGACGTAGATGACCGGCACCCGCCAGCTCCCCTCCGCCCAGACCTGATGGTCGGATCCTTCCGAAAAGCCGCCGATCTTGGCGTGGAGCGGGTTCTTCGTGCCCGAGGAGTCGAGGAGCGCGAAGGGCGCGGCGCCTTCGTTCGCATAGCGGGTGGCCTGCGCGTCGACCCAGCGGGCGATGGTGAAGCCGACGTCGCCGACGAAGCTGGGCAGGCTCGGCGGCGATCCCTCGACGCGCAGCGCGCCCTTCGTGATCTCCGTGTTGCCCCCGATCATGTCGAGGTGGACGGTCGCGAGCGTCCGCGCCGCGAATTCCGGCCGCGCGTTGAGAAGCGAGATCGTGCATTCGATCTCGCACGGCCAGATGAAGCGGATCGTCCGCTTGGGCTGCGGCAGCCTCTTGTCCCTCACCAGCCGCTGCAGCGTCCGCGCGATCTCGAGGATGCCCGCGCACCCGCTGGCATTGTCATTGGCGCCCGGCGACGGGTGGTCGAGGTGGCAGGAGAAGACGATCTCCTCCTTGCGGTCCCGACCCGGGACGACGGCGGTGGGGATGAGATAGGCTCCCGGCGATCGGCCGGCGTCGACCTGCGCCCTGACGCGCACACTCTCCCCCTTCGCCAGCCGCTGCTGCCAGGCGCGGGCCTGAGCGGGCGAGACCATGAAGGCGAAGGCCGGGTCGTCCCAGGTGTCGAGGTGGCCCCAGCGGATCAGGCTCTCATCCTCGCCCCACCAGGCCTGTTTCTGGTTCTGTGCCCAGGAGACGATTCCCGCGGCGCCGCGCTCGGTGACGGCGAGGTGCGCCGCCGCCTCCGGCTGCGAGGAGACGAGGACGAGCTTCCCCCGCACCTCCTTGCCGGTATAATCGGCTGCGCTGCTCCCGGTGCCGACATCGATCAGTTCGGCCTCGGCCCGCCCGCTGACGCTGTCCTGCGCGAGCGTGATCGGCTGGTCGGCCCAGGAGGCGATGCGCACCGAGTCCGCCCAGCGGCCCCCCTCCTGCTTCTGCTCCCACAGCTCGGCGAAGCGGGCGTTCCAGGCGGGTCGGGAACGCTGGGTGCCGTAGAAGATCCTGCCGTCCGCCGGCAGGCGGATCGTGTCGACCTCGGCGAGCCCGTAGTCCCTGAGCCGCTGCCCGATTACCTCCGCGGCGGCCCGATAGCCTTCCGAGCCGCGCATCCGGTGGTGGAGCGACAGCGCGTTCACGGTGCGGAGCGCCGCCGAGCCCGATATCTCCCCCGCCAGCGCCTCCGTCTCCTCCCCGCTCAGCAGCGGCGCCGCTTCCTGGGCCGCGGCCGGCGTTGCAAGGAGGGCGAGGAGGAGGAGCGAGCGTAGGATCATTGCTGGTTCGCGAACCTCCGGAAGAAGCTTTGCGGCTGCCATGCCGGCCGCTCGGGCGCGTTCGCCACCCTGAGGCCGATCTCGCCGACGAATTCGAGGAGCCGGATCGTGTCGAGCTTCTCGAGCGGCTGGGCGAGGTCGTCGGACGGCGCGTGGTAGCGGGTCGAGCGCCACGTGCGTTCGATCTCCGCCTCGGGGGAGCCCTTCGCGAAGCCGAACTTGAAGGCGAGCGCCGGCACGCCCTCGCGGATGAAGCTGTACTGATCCGAGCGGGTGAAGCTGTTCCGCTCCGGGAAGGGGTCGGGCACCAGCGGCAGCGCCATCGCCTGGCTCACCTGCGCCGCTGTCCCGCCGAGGCTGCTCTCCTCGGCGCCGAGCGCGATCACGCTCTTCAGCGGGAAGATGGGCAGCGGCATGTCGAAATTGAGGTCGGCAACGATCGAGGCGCGCGGCACCGTCGGCCGCAGCGCGAAATAGCGGGAGCCGAGCAGCCCCTTCTCCTCGCCGGTGACGAAGACGAACAGCAGCGACCGCTTCGGCCGCACCCGCCGCTCCTTGTAGCTGCGGGCGATGTCGAGCATGCCGGAGACGCCCGCGGCATTGTCCATCGCGCCGTTGTAGAGGCCGTCGCCGTTGATCGGCGTGCCGACCCCGAGATGGTCGAGATGGGCGCTGAAGACGACGTGCTCGGCGCGCAGCTTCGGGTCGGTGCCGGGGATGCGCGCGACGAGGTTCGGCGCGGTGAGGCTGCGGTGGCGCGTGGCGAGGGTGGCGCGCAGCACCTGCTTTAGCTCGAATCGCGGCAGCGGCTTCGAAGCGTCGGCGAGGGCGGCGATCTCCGCGAAGCTATGGCCGGAGCGGGCGAAGAGC
>DASVVY010000076.1:0-4240 GCA_036386335.1 Allosphingosinicella sp.
ACCGATGCGCCGACGCCGGCGCCCGGGCCGCAGTCCGCGGGCGCGCAGAACCAGGCCGCGCCCGCTGCCCCGGACGCCGGGCTCGCCCCGCCCGTGGCGATCGAACCGGCCGCACCGTCTGCGGCCGCGCCCACCCCCGAACCCGCGCCGGCGGAGGAAAGCGGCTCGTCCCCCGGCCTCGGCTGGCTGTGGCCGGCGCTGGCGCTGCTCGCCGCCGGGGCGATGCTGCTCGGCTGGCTGCGCCTGCGCCGCCGCCCCCGCCGCGAGGAGGAACCGGAGCCGGTCGTCCTCGAGGAGGCGGTCGCGACCGCGCCGGCACCCGCCCCTGTCCCCGAACCCGAGCCGGTCCCGGTCGCCCCCGCTTTCTCCGAGCGCCGCGCGTGGCTCGAAGTCGACATCAAGGCCGAGCGCGCCGCCGCCACCGACCGGGAGGCGATCGTCGATTACGAGCTGCTGATCGACAATGTCGGGGCGGAGACGGCGCGCAACATCCGTATCGACGCGCGCCTGTTCAACGCCGGCGCTGAGGGCGACATCGCCGCCTTCTTCCAGGGTCCGATCCACGCCGAGAGCGGCTCGCCCCACGTCACTGTCCCCCCCGGCCGCGGCCTCAAGCTCGCCGGCAAGGTCGCGCTGCCGATGACCGAGGTGAACGCCGTCGAGATCCAGGGCCGCCGCCTGTTCATCCCGATGGTGGCGATCAACGTCGCCTACGACTGGGGCGAGGCGGGCGCCGGGCGCACCTCGCGCTCCTGGCTGGTCGGCCGCGAAGGCGAGGGCCAGTCGGCGAAGATGGGCGCCTTCCGCCTCGACCTCGGGCCCCGCATCTACCGCTCGGTCGGACAGCGCGAGGCGGCGCTGGTCAAGGTCTAGAAGGCTTCGTCCGCGACCGCGTAGAGGCCGGCCGCCCCCGCGAGGGCAGCCGCCTCCAGACCCGCCGCTTCCGGCACGATCCGGTCGAGGTAGAAGCGGGCCGCGGCGCGCTTGCGGGTCGCGAAGGGCGAGTGGTCCTGCGCCTGGAGGCTCGCAAGCTGCCGCACGAAGAGCCAGCCTGCCACGCAGGCCGAGGCCATGGTCAGGAACGGATAGGCCCCCGCCATGCGATCGTCCTCGCCCATTGCGCCCAGGCGCTCCGCCGCCCCTTCCACCGCCTCCGCCAGCCGCCGCAGCGCCGGCTCCCGCTCGGCATCCTCGCGGACCTCGCGGAGCAGCCGCGCCAGCACCGCGCCGCCGTCGAGCCCGATCTTGCGCCCGACCAGATCCGCTGCCTGGATGCCGTTCGTCCCCTCGTAGATGGGCGCGATCCGGGCGTCGCGATAATGCTGCGCCGCGCCCGTCTCCTCGACATAGCCCATGCCGCCGTGGACCTGCAGCCCCAGGCTCGCCACCTCCACGCCGACGTCGGTGCCATACGCCTTGACCAGAGGAATGAGCAGGTCGGTCCGCGCCTTCGCCTCCGCATCGCCCAGCGCCCCCCGGTCCGCCTGCCCCGCCGCGTAATAGGTCAGCGCCCGCGCCGCGTCGGTCAGCGCCCGCATCCTCAGCAGCATCCGCCGCACGTCGGCATGCTCGACGATCCGCGCCGGCCGCCCCTCCCGGCGTCCCTGCACCCGCTCGCGCGCATAGTCCGCCGCGGCCTGCGCCGCCCGCTCGGCGATCGACACGCCCTGCAGGCCGACGTTGAGGCGGGCATTGTTCATCATCGTGAACATCGCCCGCATACCGCCCAGCTCCTCGCCGACCAGCCAGCCGGTGCACCGCCCCTCGTCGCCATAGGACATGACGCAGGTCGGCGAGGCGTGAATGCCGAGCTTGTGCTCGATCGACACGCACCTCAGATCGTTGCGGCTCCCATCCGGCAGCACCTTTGGCACCAGGAACAGCGAGATGCCCTTGGTCCCCGGCGGGGCGTCCGGTGTCCGCGCCAGCACGAGGTGGACGATGTTGTCCGCAAGGTCGTGCTCGCCGTAGGTGATGAAGATCTTCTGCCCCGCGATCCGCCAGTTGCCGTCCCCCGCCGGCTCGGCGCGCGCCTTCAGCGCGCCGACGTCGGAGCCCGCCTGCGGCTCGGTTAGGTTCATCGTCCCGGTCCATTCGCCGCTGACCAGCTTCGGCAGCCAGCGCCGCTGCAGCTCGTCCGATCCGTGGTGCTTCAGCGCCTCGACCGCCCCCGCCGACAGCATCGGCGCGAGCGAGAAAGCGAGGTTCGCCGAGCCGAGATCGTCGAGCACCACCGTCGCCAGCCCCAGCGGCAGCGCCTGCCCCCCGAACTCGGCAGGCCCGCCGAGCGTCCCCCAACCGCCCTCGACATAGGCGCGATACGCCTCCCGGAACCCCGGCGGCATCGTCACCCCCTCCGCCGACCGGCGTGCCCCCACCTCGTCGCCCACCCGGTTGAGCGGCGCGAACGCTCCGGCGGCAAACGCGCCCGCCCCCTCCACGATCGCGGGGGCAAGCTCCGCCCCGGCCTCGGAATAGTCCCGGATGCCCACGACATGCTCGAGCAGGAAGAGCTGCTCTTCGACCGGCGGCGTGTAGCGCATCGGGGCCCTCAGGTTGCGCGGCGGGAGCGGCCGCTATAGCGGCGGGCCGTGGCGCCGCACAACGAGCCCTTCCGGACCGAAGTCCGCCCGTTCGCACCGGCGGCGGTCGAGGAGGCGGCCCGCCTGATCCGCCAGGGCCTCCCCGTCGCCGTCCCGACCGAGACCGTCTACGGCCTCGCCGCCGACGCGACCAACGCGGAAGCGGTCGCCCGCATCTACGAGGCGAAGGGCCGCCCCGCCTTCAACCCGCTCATCGTCCACGTCGCCGACCTGCAGGAGGCGGAGCGCCATGCTCTCTTTCCCGAAGCGGCCCGCGCCGTCGCCGAGGCGTGGTGGCCCGGGCCCCTCACCCTGGTCCTGCCGCTCCGCCCCGGCGCGCGGCTCGCGCCCGCCGTCACCGCCGGCCTCGGCACCGTCGCGCTGCGCTGCCCGGTCCACCCGGCGATGCGCGCGCTCCTCGCGGCGGGCGGCCGTCCGCTGGCCGCCCCCTCCGCCAACCGCAGCGGCGCGATTAGCCCGACCGACGCCGCCCACGTCCTCGCCTCCCTCAAAGGGCGCATTCCGCTGATCCTCGACGCCGGCCCCGCCGAACTCGGCCTCGAATCCACCATCGTCGGCTTCCGCGACGACGGCATCGCCCTGCTCCGCCCCGGGCCGGTGCCGTTCTCCGACATCGCGGCGCTCGCCGGCCTCGTCGAAGCCGAACCCTCCGCCCGCATCGAGGCCCCCGGCCAGATGCGCAGCCACTACGCCCCTTCGAAGCCGCTCCGCCTGAATGTCGCCGCGGCTGAACCCGACGAGTGGTTCATCGGTTTCGGCTCCGTGCAGGGCGACGACACCCTCAGCGCGCGCGGCGACTTCGCCGAAGCCGCGGCCCGCCTCTACGGCGCGCTCCACCGGGCCGATACCGCGCCACGTCCCCGGATCGCCGTTGCGTCGATTCCGGCCGAGGGGCTGGGCGCCGCGATCAACGACCGGCTGCGCCGGGCCGCCGCGCCGCGGGGCGAGGCCTGATGCCGATGGCTCTGCAGGCGGGCCTGTGGGGCCTGCTCAGCGGCTCGGCCTTGCTGATCGGAGCGCTGATCGGCTGGTTCGTGCCGCTGCCCCGCCGCGCCATCGCCGCGATCATGGCGTTCGGCGCCGGGGTGCTCATCTCCGCCCTCTCCTTCGAGCTGATGGACGAGGCGTGGGACCATGGCGGCTTCTATCCCGTTGCCGGCGGCTTCCTCGGCGGCGCCGCCGCCTACACGCTCTGCAACCGGCTGCTGGCGATGTGGGGCGCCCGCCACCGCAAGCGGTCGGAGAAGGAAATCCGGGACGAGGACCGCGCACAATGCCCCGAAAATGGCGGCGCGCTCGCCGTCGGGGCGCTCCTCGACGGCATACCGGAATCGATCGTGATCGGAGTCAGTCTGCTGCGCGGCGGCGCCGTCGGCATGGTGGCGGTGATCGCCGTCTTCCTCTCCAACCTGCCCGAGGGCCTGTCGAGCGCGGCGGGGATGAAGAAGGAGGGCAAGAGCGCCGCGTTCGTCTTCCTGCTCTGGGGCGGCATCGCCCTCACCGCCGGGGCCGCGGCGCTGCTCGGCTACGTCGCGTTCGACGATCTGCCGCAGGCGGCGGTGGCCGCCGTCCAGGCCGTCGCCGCCGGCGCCATCCTGGCGATGATCGTCGATACGATGGTCCCCGAAGCGTTCGAG
>DASVVY010000077.1:0-3068 GCA_036386335.1 Allosphingosinicella sp.
CGTCATCACCATCTGCCTCAAGGGCGAGCCGATGGGCATCACCGCCACCGCGATGTCCTCGCTCTCGCTCGACCCGCCGAGCCTCCTCGTCTGCATCAACCGCTTCGCCGCGATGCACGGCTCGATGGAGGACGTCTCCCACTTCTGCGTGAACGTGCTCCACCGCAGCCAGGAGCATCTCGCCCAGATCTTCGCCGACCGCCGACAGCATCACCTCCGCTTCGGCGACGGCTGGCAAATGGGCTGCGAGACCCCGCCGCGCCTGGTCGACGCCCAGGCCGCGATCGTCTGCCGCCGCACCGAGCACCACCGCTTTGGCACCCATTCGATCTTCATCGGCGTGGTCGAGGACGTGCGGGTGCGCGAGGAGGTCGACCCGCTCGTCTACGTCAACGGCAATTACGGCGGGGCGGGGTAACTAATCCTCCCCTGTCCTTGCAGGGGAGGGGGACCATGCGCAGCATGGTGGAGGGGCGCTCGCGCCAGCGAGCGATCGTCACCTCCGCTCCGCTCCGGCCCCTCCACCACGCCGCTGAGCGGCGCGGTCCCCCTCCCCCGGCTCGCCGGGGGAGGATTAGGGTCAATCCCCCCGGATGAACGCCTCCAGCGCCTCGTGCGCCTCGTCGTCGGGCACCTGCTCGGGCGGGTGCTTGCAGAAATAGGCGGCGGCCGGGTGGATGGGGCCGGCGAGGCCGCGGTCGCTCGCGATCTTGGCGCAACGGATCATGTCGATGGCGACGCCCGCGGAATTCGGGCTGTCCTCCACGGAGAGGCGCAGCTCGATGTTCATCGGCACGCCGCCGAACATCGATCCTTCCATCCTGAGGAAGCAGACCTTGTTGTCGTTCTGCCACGCCACATAATCGGACGGGCCGACATGGATGTTCTCGTCCTCGAGCCGGTGCTCGGCGACCGACTGCACCGCTTCGGTCTTCGAGATCTTCTTCGACTTGAGCCGCTTGCGGTTCGACATGTTGAGAAAGTCGGTATTGCCGCCGGTGTTGAGCTGGTAGGTCCGCTCAAGCTTGACGCCCCGCTTCCTGAACAGGTCGGTCAGCACGCGGTGGACGATGGTGGCGCCGAGCTGCGCCTTGATGTCGTCGCCGATGATCGGCACGCCCGCGGCGCGGAAGCGCTCGGCCCAGGCGGCGTCGGAGGCGATGAACACGGGGATGTTGTTGACGAACGCCACACCCGCCTCGAGCGCGCACTCCGCGTAGAATTCGGTCGCCTCCTGGCTGCCGACCGGCAGGTAGTTGAGGAGGACGTCGGTCTCGGTCTCCCTGAGCCGGCGCACGACGTCGGCCTTCTCCGGCTGCGGCAGGTCGGCGGGGAGGAAGGTGCGCTCCTCCGGCCACTCGGCCATATGCTCGGAAAAGCCGTCGAGGACGCGGCCCATCTCCACCGTCACGCCCGACTGCGGCACATGGTCGCAGAAGATGGCGGTGCAGTTCGGCTTCTCGAAGATCGCATCGCCGACGTCGCGGCCGACCTTGCGGCGGTCGATGTCCCAGGCGGCGACGATCTTGATGTCCTTGGGCCGGTAGCCGCCAAGGTCCCAGTGCATCAGGCCGATCTGGTCGTTGGCCCCGCCATTCTGATAGTGGGCGATGCCCTGGACGAGCGAGCTGGCGCAGTTGCCCACGCCGATGATGGCGATGTTGATCGCCTTGGGGTCGTGCAGGCTCATCAGGCGACGGCCTTCTGCTGCTGGGCGGGGGCGTAGCGCTCGATCATGCGGGCGCAGAAGTCTGCGAAGTACATGGGATCCTTCGGTGGGCTGGTGTGGTGGGGCGCAATCCCCTCCGAGTCGGGCGTGAAGCAGAAGGTGACGGTCGTGTCAAAGTCTTCCAGCTTTTCCATCTGGCGGTCGAACCAGGCCTCCCACCCGGGGCGGTAGCTGTCCGCCCAGGAAAGCCCGGTGCGCAAATGGGTGACGCCGAGACGCTTCATCCAGGCGACGGCGTCGTCCAGGCGGGGATCCTCGAAATGGAACCACTGCATGATGCCCATCGCGGGGGTGTGCCTCTGAAAATGCTCCAAGGCAAGCTTCGGCGTGCCGTCCTCGCGGATCAAGCCCATGTAAAAATGGCGATAATAGCTCGATCCCTCGGCTTCCTTGTGCCGGGTGGTCGCGCCCCAGTGCTGCGGGAGGTCGTAGAGCGAGTACCAGAAGACGCGCGGTACGCGAGCCAAGAGCAGCTCGGCGGTGCGGTCGACGCCGAACACCTGCACCTCCTCGGCGCCGAAGCTGCCGACGCCGACCTCGGTCGCCCAGATTTCGTGGTTGGGCGCGACCGCCTCGATCTCGGCGATCTTCTCGGGCCATTCGTCGATCGGCCACAGATTCCAGTCGAGCGGGAAGCCGTGGACGGCGATCACCTCGAGATGGTCGAGGACGCCGTAGCCCTGCAGCCGCTGGATGAAGAACGGGTCGATCGGCGAGATGCCGCCGAGCACCCTTTTCACCGCCGGATTGACTGAGCGGATCGCCTTGGCGGCTTCGATCACCGTCTCGCCGAACATCGTCCATTCGGGGTCGATCTCCGGGTCCCAATGCGACTTGTTATTGGGTTCGTTCCAGATCATCGCCGCTTCGACAGGCAAATTCACCCCCTCTGTGGATAGACCGCGCCGGCCCCCCATTGTGCATAGGGCATTTCGGCGCGGCGGCAAATGTAGACCTCGTCCTCGGCCCTGGTCTCGATGGTGAAGCCGGCCGACCGCAGCATCGCCTCGGCGCAGGCGCGGTTGGGGACCCACCAGTTGGTCCAGTCGTGCGCATATTCCTTTTCGACGAAGTAGAGCTTGGGCCAGGCGCTCTCGCGGAACACCTCCGTCTCCTCGAACGGATAGTCCGGCTCGATCTCCATCACCTGCTTCGACCCGCGCTGCATCGACTGGAAGATCAGCATGTCGCCTGCGACGTGCTCGTGGATCAGGTCGAGCGCGAGCAGGGGGTGGCGCAGGTGGTAGAGGACGCCCATGAAGATGACGACGTCGAACCTCTCGCCGAGCGCCGCCACGTCGTAGACCGAGAGGTTCCTGAACTCGATATTGTCGTAGCC
>DASVVY010000078.1:0-17633 GCA_036386335.1 Allosphingosinicella sp.
GACGAAATAGCGCCTGTCCTCGAGGCCGCCCAGAACCTCGCAGATGCCCGCCCAATCCTCCCTGCGGACGAGGCCGCTCGGATCGTCGCGGCTCATCATCGCGGGGCAGCTCTTCTGCAGCGCCTCGTAAGCCCGCTCGGCGTCGTCGACGTCGAGCCCGGCGAGCGAGGGCCCGAGCTTCACGCCCGCATCGAGCGCGTTCGCCGGCTCGGGCGGCTTCTCGACCGGGACAGGCGTGACCGGCCGCTCGACCCGCGGTGCGCAGCTGGCAAGGAGCACCAGCGCCCCGACGAGCGCCGGCACGGTAAACCAGACGCGGATCCGGGTCCGCCGCTGCCGGCGGCGGCTATGGACAGGCCTGCCTCTCGAAACCGCTGATTCGCCGCGCCCCATGATCCCAGCCTAACCCCGCAGGGGGGCAGTAGGAAACAATATCAGGCCGTCCCGGTTGAGGGGCGTGATCTCAGCCGGGAATTTGCCGCAAGGCGGCCCGGGAGGTCCTCGCGAAACGGGCCGCCGGAGGCACGGGCGTCACGCAATCCTGAGTTCGCTGCGCCCCTTGCGGGCGATCCATTCCTGGGCCTGTTCCTCGAAGGTGGAGATGGTGGCGTCCGTGTTGCTCGTCGTAAACCCGGCCCGTCCGAAAGGATGGCGCCTCGTTCGTAATGGCAGAGCGCCGCGCCGTATCGAAGGCCTTTTCTCGCTCCTTCGCCGCACGACTCTCCTCGCGGGAGAGCTTCGCCGGTCTTGATGGAACATCGTTCTGGTTCACCGGCCCGTTTCGACGGGGCGGATGTGCTGGCGCAACCATCGCGACCAGCGACTTCTCTGGCTTGGCGGGGGGAGAGAGAAGCCGGAGATTAAGGCCCCTCAGGGGAAGCTCAGTCGGCTTCGTCCGTTTCGACGAGCATCCAGTTGGGATCGTCGCTGCCGAGGGTGCGGCGGAAGGTCCAGACGTCGTGGGTCGGGATGGCGTCGCTGAGCGTGCCGGCAATGAGGGTGCCCTCGCGGTCGCGGGTGACCGCGGCGATGTCCGCGTCGAAGCGGACGTCGATTTCCGCCGTGCGGCCGGTGAGGCGCGCATCCTCGATCACCGCGCGCTCGATCGTGACGAGCCGGTTCTCGAGGCGGTGGCCCGCGGACTCGCGTTCGGCGATCGCTTCTTCGAAGGTGGCGAGCACATGGCCGCCGACGAGATGACGAAGCTCGGTCCGATCCCCCTTCCAGAAGGCCTCGAGGATCATCCGGTAGGCGGACTGGGCGCCTTCCAGGAAGCGGGCGACGTCGAACTGGGGATCGGCCGATACGATCGCGCGGATGCCGTTGGTGGCGGCGGGCTCGTAGACGAGGCCGGTCGCCTCCGGCCGCTCCTGGCTTATATCGGGCGCCGGTGCCGCCGCTTCGCCGGCGGGGGCGGTCTCGGCGGGGCGGAGGATCGGCTGCTGCTCATGGCCCGTGCGGCGCCCGAGGACGGAGTAGAGCCTCAGCCCCACGAACAGGGCTATCATCGCCAGCAGGACAATCTCGACCGACACATCACTCTCCGCAGAACTGCCCCATACATAGGCGCGAGACGCAAAGGATTCAAATGGCCCTGCGGTTCCGGGTCGTGGCTCGGTGTGCGGCGTGTGCTCCATGCCGCCGACAAGATCAGAGGTGATGTTTCCTTCAGTGCTTCGTCCGGAGCCATGGAGGCTCCGGACGCAGCTTCGTTGGCGCGGCCTTCAGCGACGCGCAGGCGCGTTGCAGGCACAGCTGTCGCCGCACCGGCACTTCGGCCCGCAGGTGCAGGGCTGGCAGGAACAGCGCTTGCTGGAACATTGCTTGGTCATGTCGTCACTCCTTTCCATATCCGGCCATTCGGACGGTGCCGGAATACGGCGGAGAGGGCTTGGCGGGAACGTCATATCTATTGCATTATCTGCCAATGAGCGAACGACCCACAGCAGCCCGCAAAGTGGCCCTGATCGGCTATCCCGGCGTACAGTCGCTCGACATCGTCGGGCCGCTGGAAGTCTTCTCGATGGCGAACAGGTTCGGCGAGCCCGACGCGTATCAGGTGATCCTCGCCTCCCCGGAGGGCGGCACCATCGTCTGCAACTCGGGGCTGCACCTTGCAGGCTCCACCGCCCTGGCCGACCTTCCCGACGACCTCGACACGGTCCTCGTCGCGGGCGGCAACGAAGACGCGCTGCGCCGCGCCGCGGAGGAGCGGGTGCTCCACTGGCTGCGAGAGCGCGCGCGGACGACGCGGCGGCTCGGCAGCGTCTGCTCCGGCGCCCTGATACTAGCCGCGGCGGGCGTGCTGGACGGCCGCCGCGCCACCACCCACTGGGGCTATTGCGAAGGGATGCGCAGCTTCCGCCCGGCGGTGCGGCTCGAGCCGGACGCGATCTTCGTCGCCGACCCCCCGTTCTACACCTCGGCCGGCGTCACGGCGGGCATCGACCTGTGCCTGTCGCTGGTGGAGGCGGATCACGGTCCGCAGGTGGCGCTCGCAATCGCCCGCAACCTCGTCCTCTTCATGCGCCGGCCCGGCGGGCAGACGCAGTATAGTGCGAGTCTGAACGTCCAGGCGGCCGCCACGCCGCGGCTTCGCCAGCTGATCGCCGACGTCACGGCCGATCCATGCGGCGACCTCAGCGTGCCGCGGCTGGCGGAGCGTGCCGCCATGTCGGAACGGACTTTCTCCCGGGTCTTCCAGAAGGAGACCGGCATGGGCCCCGCCTCGTTCGTCGAGATGGCGAGGATCGACCGTGCCAAGGCCCTGCTCGAGACCTCCGACTGGCCGCTCGCCCGCATTGCCGAGCGCGCCGGCTTCGGCAGCGTCGAAGCGCTGCACCGCGCGTTCAACAAGAGGGTCGGCGCCACGCCTGGCGAGTATCGCGAGCGGTTCGGCCATGTGCCGCTCGCCACCGGGAGCGGGGCCGGAGCCTAGGGAGCCCTGGTCACCAGCGGGCGGCCGTCGCGGTCGAAGCCCGTCCAGTCATATTCCATCGCGCGGGCCGTCCACTCCGCCTGCGTGCGTCCAAGCAGGCACTCCACCACATGGAGCGCGCCGTCGATGCCCGCACTGACCCCGGCGCAGACCACGAGCGAGCCGTTGTCGACGATCCGGGCGCCGGGGAGGATCTCGGCACCGCTGTCGAGCGCCTGAAGCTCGGCCATCGCAGCCCAGTGGGTGGTGGCTGCGCGCCCGCGGAGAAGGCCGGCCGCGCCGAGCAGAAGCGCGCCGGTGCACACCGACAGAGTGAGTTCCGCGGCGCCGGCGGCGGTCTGGAGGAACTCGAGCATCGCGCTGCGTGTCATCTCCCGCCGCGTGCCGAGGCCGCCGGGGACGACGAGGATGTCGGCACGGTCGAGATCGGAAGCGATGAGGCTGGGCACGACCAGCAGACCGTTGCGCGCAGACACCTCGCCAGAACCGAGCGCGACGGTCACCACATCGAAGGCCGGCTCCCCGGCGGATGATCTGGCAACCCCGAAGACCTCGAAGGGCCCCGCGAAGTCCAGCACCTCGACATCGTCGAACAGGAGGATCGCCACCCGCCTCCGGCGCGAGGCGCCGCCGCCGCGGTTCGACATCTCCGTGGCGCCCGGATCACCGGACATGGAGGCCGCTTCCCGCAACCTTCGGCGAGGCCGAAGTCGTGCCGCTCGCCACGTCCACCCGGAAGAAATTGTGCTCCGTCCGCAGGCTCAGCGACAGGTCGAGCTTCTCCGGACCGCCGCAAGCAACGACCGCGAGAAGGGTCGCAGCGAGCATCGCGCCCACTATCCACGAACGCGCAATGGAGCGCGGCCGGTCTGCGGTCGAGGGGTGGTGGCCTGTCATGAGCTTTCCGCCTTCCGATGCTGATCCTCGACCAGATAGGCTTCCGCCGGTCTGGCAGAAATGACAAACGAGTTTCACTTTGCGCCATCGGGCGACAGCCGCAGGGGGCCCGTCAGCCGGCGGACTGGGCGGTGCTCCCGCGGCCCCGCCACCGGGCTCCGCCCGTCACCCGTTGCGCCCTCCCCTCGCCCCTGCTACCCGCCGCCGCGACATCGGCCGCGGCGACGCGGCCGGCCGAATTCACCCCATCGAAGGTAAGAGACATGGCCGAAGAACAAGGCTTTGCGGGCGCGACCGACCAGTTCGAAAATGGCGGGGACAATCTCCCGCAGGTCGGCATAATCTCGCAATATGTGAAGGACCTCTCGTTCGAGAATCCGAACTCGCCGGCCGTCTACCAGTGGCAGACCCAGCCCAACATCGAGGTCGACTTCAACATCGGCGCCGCCAAGCTCAACGACGAGATCCACGAGGTGAGCCTCAGGATCGAAGTGCGCGCCCGCGCCGCCGAGCAGACCGCCTTCGTCGTCGACCTCCTCTATGCGGGTCTCGTCGGCATGCGCAACGTGCCCGACGAGCAGATCCAGCCCTACATGCTGGCCGAGGTGCCGCGGCTGCTCTTCCCGTTCGCGCGGCAGATCGTCAACGAGACGGTGCAGAGCGGTGGCTTCCCCAATCTGCTGCTCGATCCGATCGATTTCCACGCCCTCTACCTCCAGCGCGCCGCCCAGCAGCTCGCGGACGAGCATGGCGGGACGGCCGGAGAGGTGACCGGCCAGGCCTGATCGCCCCCGCGCGGAGGGCGGCGCCCATGAACCTCACCAAGGCGATCGGCACGATCGGCGGCTTCACGATGGTGAGCCGCGTAGCGGGCTTCGCGCGCGACATCATGGTGGCGAGCATCCTCGGCGCGAGCGCCGCGGCGGACGCCTTCTTCGTCGCCTTCCGGCTGCCCAACACCTTCCGCCGCTTCTTCGGCGAGGGCGCCTTCTCCGCCGGGTTCGTGCCGCTGTTCAGCCAGCGCCTGCACCGCGAGGGCGGCCTTGAGGACGCGAAGCGCTTCTCTGAGGAAGTGCTGGCGGTGTTCCTGCCGGCGCTGTTCGCCTTCACCCTGCTGTTCGAGCTGATCATGCCGCTGGCGGTGTGGGCGCTCGCGTCGGGCTATGCCGACGACCCGGCGAAGTTCGACCTCGCCGTCCATCTCTCCCGCCTCACCTTCCCCTATCTGCTGCTGATCAGCCTCGTGTCGCTCTATTCGGGCGTGCTGAACGCGATGACGAAATTCGCGGCGGCGGCGTTCGCCCCGGCCTTGCTCAACATCGCGATGCTCGCGGCGCTGTTCCTCGTGCCCGAGGGCGGCGCGCGCAGCGCGCAGGCACTGGCGATCGGCGTCACCGTCGGCGGGCTCCTCCAGCTCATCCTGCTGTGGTTTTCCGCCCGCGCGGCCGGCGTATCGCTGAGGCTCCGACGCCCGCGGGTGACGCCGGGGGTGCGCCAGTTCATCCGCGTCGTGCTTCCCGCCACGGTCGGCGCCGGCGTCTACCAGCTCAGCATGCTCATCGACACGCAGTTCGCCAGCTATCTGGGCGAAGGCACGATGGCCTATCTCAACTATTCGGACCGGCTGAACCAGCTGCCGCTGTCCGTCATCGGCACCGCACTCGGCACCGCCATCCTGCCGACGATCAGCGCCTTCATCGACAAGGGCCAGCCCGGAGAAGCCGCCCGCGTCCAGGGCCAGGCGGCCGAGCTTTCGATGCTGCTCACCCTGCCCGCCGCGCTTGCGCTCAGCGTCACCGCCGTCCCGCTGATCACCGCCCTCTTCCAGCGCGGCGAGTTCACGCTCGAGGACGCGCGGATCACCGGCAACACGCTCGGCATCCTGGTGTTCGGCCTCCCCGCCTACGTGCTGGTCAAGGTGCTGACCCCGGGCTTCTACGCCCGGCAGGATACGATGACCCCGCTCAAGGTGGCGGCGGCGGTGCTCGTCGCCAACGTGGCGCTGAACTTCGCGCTGATCCCGTGGCTCGGCATTTACGGCCTCGCCCTCGCGCTCGTCGTCACCGCATGGCTCAACTGCTCGTCCCTCTATCTGATCCTGCGCCGCCGCGGCCACTTCCGGATCGAGGGCTGGCTGTGGAGTCGCCTCGCCCGCCAGCTCCTCTCCGGACTGGTAATGGTCGCCGTCCTGCTCGGCCTGCGTCACCTGTTCGGCGGCTGGTTCGGCGCCTCGACGGGCGAGCGCCTGATCGCGGTCGCGGCGGTCGTCGGCGGCGGCATCGCGGTCTACTTCCCGGTCGCCTGGGTGATCGGCGGGATGGATCGCAACGACCTCCTCATCCTCCTCCGGCGCAAGAAGGCAGAAGGCTGATGCGCAGAATCGTGTCGGGCATTCAGCCCACCGGCAACCTCCACCTCGGCAATTATCTGGGCGCGATCGCCCGCTGGGTGCGGCTGCAGGAGCAGGCGGAGTGCCTGATCTTCCTCGCCGACCTCCACGCCATCACCGTCTACAACGATCCGGCGGAGCTCGCCGCCAACACGCGCGAGATGGCGGCCGCCCTGATCGCCTGCGGGCTCGACCCGGAGCGGGTGGTGCTGTTCAATCAGGCGCGCGTGCCCGCGCACCCGGAGCTCGCCTGGATCCTCAACTGCACCGCGCGGATCGGCTGGCTGAACCGGATGACGCAGTTCAAGGAAAAGTCCGGCAAGAACCGCGAGGGCTCGTCGGTCGGGCTCTATGCCTACCCGGTCCTACAGGCGGCCGACGTGCTCCTCTACCAGGCGAGCCACGTCCCCGTCGGCGAGGACCAGAAGCAGCATGTCGAGCTGATCCGCGACATCGCGACCAAGTTCAACACCGACTACGGCGTCGATCTGTTCGCGCTCCCCGAGCCGCTGATCGGGGAGACGGCGGCGCGTATCATGTCGCTCAGGGACGGCACGTCGAAAATGTCGAAGTCCGATTTGTCCGACATGAGCCGGATCAACCTCACCGATGATTCGGACCTCGTCGCCCAGAAAATCCGCAAGGCGAAGACCGATCCGGAGCCGCTGCCGGAAAGCATGGCGGAGCTGGAAGGGCGCCCGGAAGCGAAGAACCTCGTCCTCATCTACGCGGCAGTGGCGGACCGGGCACCGCAGGCGGTGCTCGATGAGTTTGCCGGAAAGGGCTTCGGCGCGTTCAAGCCCGCGCTTGCCGAGATTCTTGTCGAGACGCTGCGGCCGATCACGACGCGCCTCGCGACTCTGCGCGGCGACCCGGCGCAGATCGACTCGGCGCTGGTTCGCGGTTCCGAGCGGGCGGCGGCGCTCGCCGCGCCGACGCTCGCCGGCGCCTATAAGGCCTTGGGACTGCAGCGTTAATTGGGCCCGGTGACACGTTCCTTCACCACCCGTTCAGGGAGGCTTTTGTAGAAAGCCACGGTTTCCTATACGCTTATAGTCACGGCTCCGTTCTGAAAGGTCGCGTAAATGGCTCTTTCCAAGAAACTCCTCACGCTCGTTGCACCGGCGGCTTTGCTCGCGCTCGGCGGCTGCGCGACGGGCTTTCCGACCCAGGTCTCCCGCTTCCAGGCGATGCCCGCTCCGCAGGGGCAGAGCTTCTTCGTCGAAGCGGCCGATCCCGCCGACCGCGGCGGGCTCGAATTCTCCCAATATGCCGAGCTCGTCCGCCGGCACATGCTGGCCCAGGGCTATACCGAAGCGCCGTCTCGGCAGGCGGCGACGCTGATCGTCTCGGTCGACTACGGCGTCGACCAGGGCCGGCAGGAGATCGTCACCCGCCCGGCGCTCGGCCTCGGCTACCGCGGCTTCGGCTATGGCGGCTATGGCGGCTTCGGCTACCGGCCCTATTGGTCGCGCTTCGGCTATCGCAGCCGCTTCCGCTCGCCCTTCTACTGGGGCTGGGACGATCCGTTCGGCTACTCGCCGTTCGATCAGGAGATCGACACCTACCGGGTCTATAACAGCTTCCTCGATCTCGACATCCGCCGGCCGGACGGCCAGGCGGTGTTCGAAGGCACCGCCAAGGCGCGGTCGGGCACCGACGATCTCGGCGTGCTCGTCCCGAACCTGGTCGAGGCGATGTTCACAGGCTTCCCAGGGAATTCCGGCGAGACGGTAAGGATCACCGTGCCGCCGCCCCAGCGGCAGGCCCGCCGCTAAAGCGGCATCGGAGGGCGCAAAGAACGAGAGGGAGGGCCCGGCAACCGGCCCTCCCTTTTCTTTGTCTCAGCGCCGGACGAGGAAGGCCCCCGCAAGGACCAGAAGAACGCCGGCGATTCGGGGGACGGTGATTTCGACCTTGTCGATTCCGAAGGCGCCGATCTTGTCGAGGAACAGGGCCATGGCGAGTTGCCCGGCGATCGCCACCATCAGGAAATAGGTGACGCCGAGCCGGGGCGCCGCGAAGGCCGCCACCGCGACGAACACCGCGCCGTAAAAACCACCGGTCCAAGCATACCAGGGCAGCGCCCGGACGGCACCGGGGCCGGGACGCGCCCCGAGCGCCATGGCCACCGCGAGCAGCGCAAGGCTGCCGACGATGAACGAGATCAGCGCCGCGTTAACAGGCGAGCCGACGCCGCGCGCGAGCAAAGCGTTGGTCGGCGCCTGGACGGCGATGAAGGTGCCGCTGACGAACGCCGCGGCGAGCGCGAAGAGGAGGACGGGGTTCATCGCCGCCCCCTCAGCGCCATTCAGCCCTCGAGCTGCCGGGTGAGCAGGCGGATGTCCGAATCGAGTTCCGGGTCCTGCGCGCGCAATTTCTCGATCTGGCGGACGGCGTGGATCACGGTCGTATGGTCGCGCCCGCCGAAGCGGCGGCCGATCTCGGGGAGGCTGCGGGGGGTCAGCTGCTTCGAGAGGTACATGGCGACCTGCCGGGGCCGGGCGACCTCGCGGGCGCGGCGGGCGCTGGTCATCTCCGCCTTGCGGATCCGGTAATGCTCGGAGACCCGGGTTTGGATCTCGTCGATCGAGATCCGACGCTGGTTGGCGCGCAAGGTCGAGGCGAGCACCTCGCCAACGAATTCGAGGTCAATCGCACGGTTCTGCATCGATGCGTAGGCGGCGATGCGGTTGAGGGCACCCTCGAGCTCACGGACGTTCGAGCTGATCCGCTTGGCGAGGAACATGACGACGTCTTCCGGCACGTCGACGTCAGGCAGCGCCTCGAGCTTCTTCAAGATGATGTTGAGGCGCAGCTCCAAATCGGCCTGGTTGATGTCGGCGACCAGCCCCCAGGAGAGGCGGGAGAGGATGCGCGGCTCGATCCCGTCCAGGTCCTGCGGCGCTCGATCGGAGGAGATGACCAGGCGGCGCCCGGCCGAGATGATCTCGTTCATCGTGTGGAAGAATTCTTCCTGCGTCGATTCCTTGCCGGCGATGAACTGGACGTCGTCGATCATGAGGAGATCGGCGGAGCGCAGCTGCTGCTTGAACTGGATCGTCTCGTTGGCGCGGAGCGCCGCAACGAACTCGACCATGAATTTTTCGGCCGACATGTAGATGATCTTCGCCCGCGGCCGCAGGCGGTGGAAATCGTGGCCGATGGCGTGGAGCAGGTGGGTCTTGCCGCGCCCGGTGCCGCCGTGAATGAAGAGCGGGTTGAAGGCGACATTCTCGGTGATCGCCAGCGTCCGCGCCGCGTTGAAGGCGACCTCGTTGGCCTTGCCGACGACGAAGGTGTCAAACCGGTAGCGCGGCTCCAATGCCACCGCGTAGAGCCCGTCGCCCACCGACGCCGGGGCATCCGCTTCGGCCGGCGCCGGGATTTCGACCACCGCGGCGGTCTTGGGCGCGGCGGCGCCGACGCCGATCACGATCTGCCGGACCGACGGGAACACCGCGCGCCAGGCGAGCGCGAGCCGCTCGGCGAAGTGGGTCTGCACCCAGTCCGCCATGAACTGGGACGGCAGCTCCAGCCGCAGCGTGCCCTGATCCGAATCGAAGTTGCCGAGCGCGATCGGCCGCAGCCAGCCATCGAACGTGCGCGCGCCGCAATCCCGGCGCAGGCCCGAGCGAATCGATTCCCAAGCGACATGGAGCGGATCGCCAGCCTCGCGCCCAACGGACATGGAAGCATCTGCTCTCGCCGGCCTGAAAGTCACCAAGCACCCCCTGTTACTGGCGGCCATTCGCCGGCCGCTTTACGGACGCAACTCTCCCTGCACGGCGAACACCCCCCGGTGCCGCCGATTCGGAAAAAACGCTTCTGCTCTTGTGCCCCCAAGGGAGACTCGCTCCCCCGGAAGAAGGGTTTTTTGGCGGGTCGCGCGCGGCCGATCAAGGCCCGAAAGTTTAATCCAAGTGAAATAAAAGCATTGACATAGGATTCCCGCCAATTCGGAGAAAATGGCGGAAAACTGCCATTGTTGCGCCGCAGCAGGAGCGCGAATCGCCGGGATTCCTCGCTTTTTTGCCGCCGCCTCCCCGGCACGTCAAAACGCCCGCCGGAACCGGTCCGACGGGCGCTTTGGAAGCTTCCGTAAGCGCTTAGCTCAGCGCGGCGATACGCCGTGTCAGGCGCGAAAATTTCCGCGCCGCCGTGTTCTTGTGGAGCACGCCCTTCGAGACGCCGCGGGCAAGCTCCGGCTGCACCTTCTTGATGGCCGCGAGCGCCTGCTCCTTGTCGCCCGACTCGATCGCCGCCTCGACCTGCTTAACGAAGGTCCGGATGCGGCTGACGCGCGTACGGTTGATCGTCGTGCGGCGGGCGTTGCGGCGGATGCGTTTCTTTGCTTGCGGCGTATTCGCCATCTTGGAAGTGCCTCGTAGCTGAAAGGAAAAGGGCGCGGTAAATCCACCGCACCCGTTCGCCGCCGCCCTCTACGCGCGGGAGGGGCTCAGGTCAACATCAGGCGCGCTGGCAACGATGGCAGAAAAACGTCGAGCGGCCCGAATCGGCGCGGCGGCGAATCGGCGTCCCGCAAGCGCAGAGCTCCCCCTCGCGGCCGTAGACCCGCCATTGCTTCGAGAAGTAGCCGAGCTCCCCGTCGGGACGCGCATAATCGCGCAAGGTGGAGCCGCCCGCCTCAATCGCGGCGAGGAGCACCGCCTTCACCGCTTCCACCAGCCGCTCGATCCGCGGGCGCGATATCCGCCCCCCTGCCCGTCCCGGCGCGATCCCGGCCATGTGGAGCGCCTCGCAGACATAGATGTTGCCGAGGCCCGCGACGATCCTCTGGTCGAGCAGCAGCGCCTTGATCGGCGCGGACCGCCCGTGGAGCGCGCCCAGCAGGTAGTCGGCCGAAAAGCCTTGGCCCAGCGGCTCCGGGCCCATTTTCGCGAAGGGCTCGTGCGACTCGATTTCCGCCGTCGGAACGAGGTCGACCGAGCCGAAACGGCGCGGGTCGTTCAGCGCGAGCCGCCTCCCCTCCTCCGTCTGGAGGAGCAGGTGGTCGTGCGGGCCGAGCTCCGCCGGGTCGATCCGCCAGCGTCCGGACATGCCGAGGTGGAAGACGAGGGTGTCGCCGCGGTCGGTGTCGATCAGCCCGTATTTGGCCCTGCGCCGCAGCTGCGTGACCGTCGCACCGGTAAGACGCTGACGCAGCTCGGCGGGGAACGCCCGGCGCAAGTCAGCCCGCCGCGCCTCCACCGAGACGAGCCGCCGTCCCTCCAGCACGGGAACGAGTCCGCGAACCGTGGTTTCGACCTCGGGCAGCTCAGGCATCGCGGTGCGGTCGTCCGTGGTCCGCCGCCCGCGTGACGGTGAGAAGGAGAATGCACATCATCGAAAACCCCTGCTAGAGCCGCCCGTGATGGACAAGGTTTCTTTCGGTTTCGAAGAGGTTTCGCCCGAAGAGAAGACGCGCAGGGTCGGCGGCGTCTTCTCGCGCGTGGCCTCGCGCTACGACCTGATGAACGACCTCATGTCCGGCGGCCTCCACCGGCACTGGAAGGACATGTTCGTCGACCGCGTGCGGCCGCGCAAGGGCGAGTCGATCCTCGACATGGCCGGCGGGACGGGGGACGTCGCCTTCCGGATGGCCCGGCGCGGCGCGCGCGTCACCGTGGCCGACATCAGCCCCGAGATGCTGGAGGTCGGCAGGCAGCGGGCGCACCGGCAGCGGATCGAGGGACTCTCGTGGGCGGTGGAGAATGCCGAGGCGCTGACCTCTCCGGGCAACAGCTTCGACGCCTACACGATCGCGTTCGGCATCCGGAACGTCACCCACATCGAGAAGGCGCTGGCCGAGGCGCACCGGGTGCTGCGGACCGGCGGCCGCTTCTACTGCCTGGAATTCTCGACCACCCGCTGGCCCGGCTTCAAGAGCCTCTACGACGCCTATTCGCTCAACGTCGTGCCGAAGATCGGCAAAGCGGTCGCCCGCGACGAGGAGAGCTACCGATACCTCATCGAGTCGATCCGCCGCTTCCCGAGCGTGGACAGGTTCGAGGCGATGATCGCCAGGGCCGGCTTCGCGCAGGTGAAGGCGGAGCCGATCCTCGGCGGGCTCGTGGCCATCCACAGCGGCTGGAAGATCTGATTTGACGCGGCCGATCGTCCACGTCTGGCGGCTCCTGAAATGGGGTCGGGTCCTCGCCCGCCACGGCGCGCTTCGGGGTATCGAGCGGGATTCCAACACCCCGCCGCAGGTGCGGCGGCTCGCCCGGATCGCCCGCTTCGGCGCCAACGTACCTCGGGTTCCGACCTACGCCACCGCCTTCCAGGAGCTCGGCCCCGCCGCGATCAAGTTCGGTCAGGCTCTGGCGACGCGGCCGGACCTTGTGGGCGCCGAGGCCGCGCACGACCTCCAGCAGCTCCAGGATAATCTCCCGCCGGCCCCGTTCGAGCAGGTGCGGCTCGCGATCCAGCAGGGGCTGGAGAAGCCGCTGGACGAGGTCTTCTCCAGCATCGACGAGGAGCCGGTCGGCGCCGCGTCGATCGCGCAGGTCCACCGCGCCGTCACCAGCGACGGCAAGCTCGTCGCCGTCAAGGTGCTGCGGCCCAATATCGAGGAGGACTTCGCCCGTGCCCTCGAGACCTACGACTGGGCGGCCGCGCAGGTGGAGGGGATGGGCCGCGACGCTTCCCGGCTTCGCCCGCGGGCGGTGGTCGCCCAGTTCCGGCAGTGGACCGCACGCGAGCTCGACCTGCGGCGCGAGGCGGCCTCCGCGTCGGAGCTGCGGGAGAATTTGGTCGCCGAGAGCGGCTTCTACGTGCCGGCGATCGACTGGACGCGCACCTCGCGCCGGGTGATGACGCTTGAATGGATCGACGGCATCAAGCTCACCGACCGGGACGCGCTGGTCGAGGCGGGGCATGACCTGAAGGCGCTGGCCGCGACGCTCGTCCGCGCGTTCCTCCGCCAGTCGGTGATCGACGGCTTCTTCCACGCCGATCTCCACCAGGGGAACCTGTTCGCGCTCCCCGACGGACGGCTGGCGGCGATCGACTTCGGCATCATGGGGCGGATCGACCGGCAGGCGCGGATGTGGCTGGCCGAGATCCTCTACGGCCTCCTCACCGGCAATTACCGCCGCGTCGCCGAGATCCACTTCGAGGCGCAATACGTCCCGCGCCACCACAATGTCGAGGAATTCGCGACTGCGCTCCGGGCCGTCGGGGAGCCGATCCGGGGGCTGCCGGTCAAGGACATCTCGATCGGCCAGATGCTCGACGGCCTGTTCACCATCACCCGCGACTTCGACATGCCGACGCAGCCGCACCTCCTCCTCCTCCAGAAGACGATGGTGATGGAGGAAGGCGTCGCCCACGCGCTCGATCCCGACATCAACATGTGGGAGACGGCCGAGCCGTTCCTCAGGGAATGGGTGCGCGGTGAGCTCGGCCCGGAGGCGGCGCTCGCCGACCGGCTGGTGCGGGATTTCCGCACTTTCGCGATGATCCCAGAGCTGATCCGCCGCATCGACCATTACTACCCGCCGCCGGGCGCCGCGCCGCCCGATCCGCCGCTGCCGGACGTGGTTCTGGTCGAGCCCCGGCACTACGGCCGGTACCTGGTGACGGCGCTGGTCTCGGCGGCCATCGGCGCGGCGGGGGTGCTCCTCTTCCTGTGAGCGGCACCGGCGAACGCCTTCGCGCGATCCCCGCCGACTACGACCGGCGGTGCCTCGCCGCCATCGACGCGAGACTGGCGCAGATCAAAGCGGAGCATAGGGTGGGGATCGGCCTCGCCATCGAGAGCGGCAGCCGGGCCTGGGGCTTTCCCTCGCCCGACAGCGACTTCGACTGCCGCTTCATCTTCGTCCGGCGCCTGGAGGATTATCTCTCCCCCTGGCCGAAGCGGGACGTCATCGAGACGCCGCTCGTCGACGAGCTCGACGTCAACGGCTGGGAGCTCGGCAAGGCGCTTCGCCTGCTCCTCAAGGGCAATGCCGTGGTCGTCGAATGGCTGATGTCGCCGATCGTCTACGACGGCGATCCTGGCTTCCTCGAAGAGCTGAGGGCGCTGGCGGCGGCGCACGCGGACGCCGCCGGAACCCAGCGCCACTACCTCCACCTCGGCGAGGGGCAGCGGAAGACCTATTTCGCGCCGGGAAAGCCGGTGCAGCTCAAGAAGCTCTTCTACGCGCTGCGGCCGGCCGCGGCGTTGCGGTGGCTGCGGCTTCATCCCGGCCACGCGGTGGCGCCGATGCACTTCCCGACCCTGCTCGAGGAATCGCAGCCGCCGCCCGAGCTGCGGACGCTGGCCGAGGAGCTGATCGCGCGCAAGGCCCAGACGCGCGAGCTTGGGTCCGCGCCGCTGCCGCCGGTCATCGAAGCCTTCGTCGATTCCGAGTTCGCGCTGGCTCGCGAGCTGTTTCCGGCGCGTAGCGGACCACCGTCGATGCAGGCCAAGGCCGAGGCCTCCGCCTTCTTCCGCCGTTGGGTGGAACGACTGGCGGCCGCCTCGACACCGGCGCCTGAAGCGGCGACAAGCGACTCGTGAACGGAGCGCGCATCCTCCTGATCGTGGGCGGCGGCATCGCGGCGTACAAGGCGTGCGAGCTCGTCCGGCTGATCCGCAAGGGCGGCGGCTCGGTTCGGTGCGTGCTGACCGCCGGGGGCGCGCAGTTCGTCACGCCGATGACGCTCGCCGCGCTCTCGGAGCAGCCGGTGCACACGAGCCTGTGGGACCTGAAGGACGAGGCCGAGATGGGGCACATCCAGCTCAGCCGCGATGCGGACCTGGTGGTGGTCTGCCCGGCCACGGCGGACCTCATGGCCAAGATGGCGGCGGGGATCGCCGACGACCTTGCGACCACCCTGCTCCTCGCGACCGACAAGCCGGTGCTCGCCGCCCCGGCCATGAACGTGCGCATGTGGCGGCACGCGGCGACCAAACGAAACGTCGCCCGCCTGCGCGCCGACCGGGTGACGGTGCTGGAGCCGGACGATGGCGAGATGGCGTGCGGCGAATACGGACCGGGGCGGCTCCCGGAGCCGCAGCGGATCCTTGCCGCTATCGGTGGCATGCTTGCCGCCAGCGGCCCACTGGCCGGACGGCACGTGGTCGTCACCGCTGGGCCGACGCAGGAGCCGATCGATCCGGTGCGGGTGCTCGCCAACCGTTCGTCCGGCAAACAGGGATTCGCCGTCTCGGAGGCGCTCGCCGCTCTGGGGGCGCGGGTGACGCTGGTCGCCGGTCCGGTTACGTTGCCCACGCCCGCCGGCGTGGAGAGGGTGGACGTGGAGACCGCCGCGCAGATGCAATCGGCGGTCGAGCGGGCGCTTCCGGCCGATGCGGCCGTGCTGGTCGCCGCCGTCGCGGACTGGCGGGTGGAGGCGTCGGACAGGAAGCTCAAGAAGGTGGACGGCCCCCCGCGCCTCGCGTGGAAGGAGAATGCCGACATCCTCGCCTCCCTCGCCGTATCGGAGTGGCGGCCCCGGCTGCTCGTCGGCTTCGCGGCGGAAACGGAAGATGTCGTGGACGTTGCGACCGCGAAACGAGCAAGGAAGGGGTGCGACTGGATCGTCGCCAATGACGTATCGGGGGACGTGATGGGCGGTGAGCATAATCGCGTCCACCTCGTCACCGCCGCCGGGGTGGAGAGCTGGGCCCGCGCGCCCAAGGCCGAGGTCGCGCGGCGGATCGCGGAACGGATCGCGGCGGAGATGGGGACATGGGATGACATCGAGGGACGCGCTGCTTCTGACGCCGCTGGCCCGGCTGGGTGACCTTACGCTGATGCTGTTGCGCTGGGTGACCGGCGCCTTCCTCGTCTACCAGAGCCACGACAATGTCCTCAGCGCCGAGCGAATGGACGAGTTCGAGAAATTCCTGACCCAGTTCAACTTCATCCTCCCCGGCGTGATGGCGCCGCTGTGCGTCTGGACGCAGTTCCTCTGCGGCTTCGCCTTCATCCTGGGGCTCCTGACGCGGTGGGCGGGGCTGGTCACCGCCTTCACCTTCGTGGTCGCGGTTTGGATGGTGCACTGGCCGCAGGACTTCCCCGGCTGGTGGCCGGCGCTGATCCTGGTCTTCCTCGGCCTCTTGTTTGCAACGCTGGGCGCCGGACGCTACGCGCTCGACGCGTGGCTGGAGCGGCGAGGGCTAGATGATCGACATCCGGGTGAAGCGGCTCCCCCACGGTGAGGGCCTGCCCCTCCCCTCCTATGCGAGCGGCGGGGCGGCGGGGCTCGACGTCGTCGCGGCGGAGACCCTGACCCTCGCCCCCGGCGAGCGGCACGCGGTCGGGACGGGCTTCGCCATCGCCATTCCGGAGGGGTATGAGGTGCAGGTGCGGCCGCGATCGGGCCTCGCGCTCAAGCACGGCATCACCTGCCTCAACACGCCGGGCACGATCGACAGCGACTATCGCGGCGAGGTCAAGGTGATCCTCGCCAATCTCGGCGCCGAACCGTTTGAGGTGGTCCGTGGCGAGCGGATCGCGCAGCTCGTGCCGGCGCCGGTGCTGCGCGCCGCCTTCGAGGAGGTGGACAGCCTCGATCATACCGAGCGCGGCGCGGGCGGCTTCGGGTCGACGGGGCGGTGAGCCTCAGCGACGCGCAGCTCGACCGCTACGCCCGCCACATCGTCCTGAAGGAGATCGGCGGCGAGGGGCAGCGGCGGCTGCTCGGGGCGAAAGTCGCGGTGATCGGCGCCGGGGGCATCGGGGCCCCTGCCATCCAGTATCTGGCCGCGGCCGGGGCCGGCAGGCTCAGGGTGATCGACGACGACTCGGTGAGCCTCGACAATCTGCAGCGGCAGGTGCTGTTCGGCACCGGCGACGTCGGACGTTCCAAGGCGGAGGTGACGGGAGAGGCGGTGGGGCGGCTGAACCCCGAAGTCGCGTTCGAGGGGGTGCGGGAGCGGCTCACGGCCGCCAACGTGCCGGAGCTGCTGGCGGGGGCCGAGGTGGTGCTCGACGGCTCCGACAATTTCGCGACGCGGCTGGTGGTTTCGGATTACTGCACCGCCGCGCGCATCCCGCTGGTCTCGGCTGCGATCGGGCAGTTCCAGGCGCAGGTCGGGACATGGCGCGGGTGGGAGGCCGGGAGGCCCTGCTACCGCTGCTTCGTCGGCGACGCGTTCGACTCCGAGGATTGCGACAGCTGCTCGGAGCTAGGAGTCGTCGGGGCGACGGTGGGGGTAGCGGGAAGCCTCGCGGCGCTCGAGGCGATCCGCCTCCTCGCGGGCTTCGGCGCGCCGCCCTGGGGCAAGCTCCACGTCTTCGACGGCCTCGCCCCGTCGATGCGCACCCTGCGGATCGTAAAGGATCCGGAATGCCGGGCCTGCGCCACAATCGGGACAGTCTAGACCCAAGTGTCTCCATTCACGGGAGCCAGCCGCCGAGCCAGTGGAGCTGGACAAGGGCGAAGGCGAGAAGCGCGGCGCCGCACAGGACG
>DASVVY010000079.1:0-1659 GCA_036386335.1 Allosphingosinicella sp.
CGGGCTCGTCGAGGATGTCGAACAGGAGAGGGACCGGCGCGCACGGCGACGGCCCAGAAGCCTGAGCGGGTGCCGGGACAGGAGCGGGCGGACGGCGGACGAACAGGGACGGCGCGCGGGCGGCTGCAGCCGGATTTGCCCGCCGATCGCATCGACGAGCCGGAAGGGCCTCAACCAGCCCAAGCGCCTGCTCGAGACGCTCGACCACGCCGCGCAGGGCGGGAGCGCCGCCCTCCGCCTTGTCATAGACGACCAGCCTGACGGCGACGCCGGTGCCGTGCCTCTCGAAAACCCCCGCGACGAGCAGCATGTCCAGGCGCAGACAGGCGCGACCTTCGATCTTCCTGCGCAGCTCGCGCCCGGAGCCGGACTCGCTGAAGCTCTCCGGCATGATCGCGACCAGCCGGCCGCCCGGAGCGACGCGGGCAAACGCCGCGTCGAGATGCCTCGCGGCGCCGTAGCGGTCCGCCCCCCGTTCGGCGCTGCGGCCGAACGGGGGGTTCATCAGCACGAGGGACGGCTGGCAGGCGGGGCAGAGAAGGTCGCCGATGAGCTCGGCCTCGTGCGCGGAGATCGAGGCCTCGGGAAAGGCCTCGGCGAGGCTCGCGCACCTGTCGCCGTCGAGCTCGTTCAGGAACAGCCGGCTCCCGGCCCGATGCGCGGTCCAGGCGAGAAGGCCGTTGCCGGCGGACGGCTCCAGAACGGACTCTGCTGCGCGCGGCGAAGCCGCCAGCCCGGCCAGGTACGCCAGCGGAAGCGGCGTCGAGAATTGCTGCAGCGCGACTTGGCCCTCGGAGCGGAAGCTCTGGACCGGCAGCCCGCGAACGAACGTCTCCAGCGCCGCGAGCACCTCCCGAGGGGCGCCGGCAAGCAGCGGACAGCCCGGGTCAAGCATGAACAAGGCCTGCGCAAGCTCGAGAGCATCGTAGGCCTCGCGCATCGACCAGGCGCCGGATGCGTCGGAGGCGCCGGTCTCGTCCTCGAACAGGCGGCGAAGCAGGGAGCGGTCGACGGTTTCACGGGTCCGGAAGGATGAGAGGATACGGCGTGCAACGGCGACATGGGGCGGTTGAACAGCGCGCGGTTCGAGAGGCGAAGTGGCCATGGCGGGTCTCCGGCCCGAGCCGCACGATCGCCGCTCCGGGTCGTCCCTCGCCCGCCGCCTCCCCTCTAGGCAGGCTGGCGCCGCCTCAGGGCGCCGCGCAGCACGTCGTTCCAGTCGGCTCCTGAGCGCCGCGGGTAACGGACTTCGATCGGCAGGCGACCGAAGATCTCGCGCGCCAGCGCCTCGGCGCGGCGGCCGCCCGCGTCATTGTCGAGAAAGAGGACGAGCTCCGTCACCTCCGGCGGCAGGGCGACAAGCCTGAACCTCTCGGTGCCGAGCGTCGCCCAGCAGGGAAGGCCGAACAGGACCGAAGCGGACAAAGCGGTCTCGATGCCTTCCGCGAGCCCGAGCCTCGCCCCGATCCCTCCGAGCCGAACGGCGCCGCGCCCGAAGCGGCCGAGTCCGCAGCGCGGCTCATCGAGGTCGGCCAGGCGGCTCCGACGGGGATCGAGAAACGTCCTGTGAACCGCGACGAGCGCGCTCTCCTCGCGTACCGCCGCGATCAGCGCAGGCCGGAAGACGGTGACCGGATGGGGGCCGTGCGGAGTCCGCGG
>DASVVY010000080.1:0-4521 GCA_036386335.1 Allosphingosinicella sp.
CAACCAAAGCTCCGGGGTTGCGGACGCGCTTCAGGAGGCGGCGGTAAGCTCGATCCTCGGCGCCACCGGCGGCCTTGCAGGGTTTGCGCTGAAGAGCGGCAACGAGATATTCGGTGCGATTATCAACGCGGTGAAGAGCGACACCAAGTCGAACATCCTCTCCACCCCGTCGGTGATGACGCTCGACAACCAGGAAGCGCGCATCCTCGTCGGCCAGGAAATCCCCGTCACCACCGGCGAAGCGTTGTCCGACAATTTCGACAACGCCTTCCGCACGGTGCAGCGCCAGAATGTCGGCATTTCCCTCCAGGTGAAGCCGCAGATCAACGCCGGCGGCGCGATCAAGCTTGCCTTGCGTCAGGAGGTGAGCTCGATTGCTGGTCCGGTGGCGCGCAACTCCGCCGATCTCATCCTCAACAAGCGCGAGATCGAGACCACGATCACGGTGGACGACGGCGAAATCGTCGGGATCGGCGGTTTGCTCGACGAAAATGACCGCCGCACCATCGAGGCGATCCCGTTCCTCAGCGACCTGCCGCTGGTCGGCAACCTGTTCAAGTCCAAGAGCCGCGCCAAGGACAAGACGAACCTCATGGTCTTCATCCGCCCGACCGTGCTCCGCTCCACCGCCGACGCGCGGGCGATGACGGCGCGGCGCTACGGCTATATCCGCGAACGGCAATATCAGCAGCAGCCCGACGAAGAGCCCGGCATCGACGAGCTGGTGCGCGAATATATGGGTGCCGTGCCGCCTTTCGCCGCGCCGCCGACGCCGGCGCCGCATGATCCGGCGCTCTACGATCCGACGCTGCAGCCCGGGCAGATGGTGGTGACGCCCGCCGGCATCGTCCCCGTCGGCACCCCGCCGCCGCCGCCCAAGAAGCGGAAGAACAGGTGATTCGCCGCGGCGCCGACTTCGTTGACGACGTCGAGCTCGAGCCCGGCGACACGCTGATCGTCACTGAGCGGGTGGTCGAGCATGACGCCGCACCCGCACCGCCCGCGCGCATTCCCTATCCGTTCGCCAAGCGCTTCGGCGTCGCCACCTTGGGCGAGGCGGACGGCGCCGCGATCGTTGCCTTGCGCGAAGGCGCCGACCCGAAGGCGCTGATCGAAGTCCGCCGTTTCCTCGGCCGGGCGCTCAAGGTCGAACCCACGCCGACCGCCGCCTTCGAGCGCCTCCTTTCCGAAGCCTACGCCATGGACGGCCAGGCTGCCGCCGACGCGGCCGGTTCGCTCGGGTTCGGCGACGATCTTGCCAGCCTCGCCACCGACCTTCCCACCGCCGAAGACCTGCTCGACAGCGAGGACGATGCGCCGGCCATCCGCCTGATCAACGGCATCATCGCCGAAGCCGCCCGCCGCGGCGTCTCCGACATCCACATCGAGCCCTATGAAACCGGCCTCGTGATCCGCATGCGCATCGACGGCGTACTTCGCGAGACTCTGCGCATGCCGCCGCACGTCGCGCCCGTCGTTGTCAGCCGCATCAAGGTCATGGCCCGCCTCGACATCGCCGAGCGCCGCGTGCCGCAGGACGGCCGCATCGGCCTCACCCTCGGCGGCAAATTGCTCGACGTCCGCGTCTCGACCCTGCCGAGCAGGGCAGGGGAGCGGGTGGTGCTGCGCATCCTCGACAAGGAAAATGCCGGCATCGGCCTCGATTCCCTCGGCATGCCCGAGGAAATCCACCGCCTGTTCCGCGCCGCCCTCACCGAACCGAACGGCATCGTCCTCGTCACCGGCCCGACGGGCTCGGGCAAAACCACCTCGCTGTACGCGGGCCTTCGCATCTTGAACGACGGCAGCCGCAACATCCTCACCGTCGAGGACCCGGTCGAATATGCCGTCGACGGCGTCGGCCAGACCCAGGTCAACCCAAAGGTGGGCTTAAGCTTCGCCGCGGGCCTCCGCGCCATCCTCCGCCAGGACCCGGACGTCGTCATGGTCGGTGAAATCCGCGACCGCGAGACCGCCGAGATTGCCGTCCAGGCCTCGCTCACCGGCCATCTCGTCCTCTCCACCGTGCACACCAACGACGCGGTCGGCGCCATTACCCGGATGCGCGACATGAAGGTGGAGCCGTTCCTGCTCGCCTCCACCCTTCGCGCCGTAATCGCCCAGCGCCTCGTCCGCCGCCTCTGCCCGGCCTGCCGCGTGCCCGTGGAGCCCGATCAATCGCTCGCGCCCCTGCTCGGCCTCCCCGTCACCACCACCGTCTACGAGGCGCGCGGCTGCCCTGAATGCGCCAACACCGGCTACAAGGGCCGCATCGGCGTGTTCGAAGCCGTTCGTATCGACGACACGATCCGCCGCCTGATCAACGCCGGCGGCGACGAAGCGGCAATCGCCGCTTATGCCTTCCGCACCGCCGCCAACCTCTCCGCCTCCGCCCGCGCTTTGGTCGCGCAAGGGCTCACCACCGCTGAGGAAGCGATCCGCGTCTCCCGCCGTGAAAGCGAGCCGGACGTGGTGGACGTGCCCGATGGCTGATTTCGACTATCTCGCCCTCGACACCGCCGGCCGCGAGCGGCGCGGCTCCGTGCGCGCCGAGAGCGCCGAAGCGGCCAAGGCCAAGCTCGGCCAGCGCCGCTTGTTCGTCGTCAAAGTGGAGGAAGGGAGCGGCTCCGGCCCGGCGGCCGCGGCGAGCGCCGGACAGCCCTTGCTCTCCCGCCAGCTCTTCGTCCGCCGCAAGCTCTCTCCCAAACAGCTCACCGTCTTCACCCGCCAGCTCGCCACCCTCGTCACCGTCTCCCCGCTCGAGGAATCGCTGCGCACCATCGCCCGCCAGACGGAAAAGCCGCAGGTCCGCACCACCCTGCTTAACGTCCACGCCGGCGTCCTCGAAGGCCGCCGCCTCTCCGACGCCATGGGCCGCGAGCCCGCCAGCTTCCCCGCTTTGTACCGCGGCATGGTCTCCGCCGGCGAAAGCTCGGGCAGCCTGCCGCAGATCCTGGAGCGGCTCGCCTTCCTCCTCGAGCGCCAGGGCCAGGTCCGCGCCAAGGTCCTGTCCGCCATCGCCTATCCGGTCATCCTCGCCATCGTCGCGATGTTCGTCGTCTTCGCGCTGATGATCTTCGTCGTCCCGCGCGTGGTGGAGCAGTTCGACGACATCGGCCAGCAACTCCCCTTCCTCACCCGCGCCGTAATCGCGCTGTCGAACGTCCTCGCCGCCTGGTGGTGGGCGCTCGCCCTCGGCCTCGCCGCGACGATCCTGATCGCCGCCCGAGCCCTTCGCGACGAAACGCTCCGGCTCAAGGCAGATCGCACGCTTCTCCGCTTGCCCCTCTTCGGCCGCCTGATCCGCGACCTCCACGCAGCGCGTATGGCCCGCACGCTCTCCACCATGGTCGCCTCCCGCCTGCCGCTCCTGGAAGGCCTCAAGCTCACCACGCAGACGGTCCACAACCGCGCGCTTCGCATCGCCAGCGCTGAAATTGCCGAAACCGTCCGCACGGGGGGCAGCCTCTCCGGAGCCCTGCGCCGCGCCGGCGTGTTCCCGCCCTTGCTCGTCTATCTCGCCGCCTCGGGCGAGGCGTCCGGCAAGCTCGACATCATGCTGGAACGCGCCGCCGATTACCTGGAGCGCGAATTCGACAGCTTCACCACCACTGCATTGGCGCTGCTCGAACCCGCGATCATCGTCGTCATGGGCGCGGTCGTCGCCGTCATCGTACTCTCGATCCTGCTGCCGATCCTGCAGCTCGACACACTCGCCGGAGGATTAGGATGAAGACCGAATTTTGCCTCCCCATCGCAGATGGGGAGGGGGACCATGCATCGCATGGTGGAGGGGTAACTGGCGCTGACTCCACGGAAATACCCCTCCACCACCCTGCGGGTGGTCCCCCTCCCCATCGGCGGGCGATGGGGAGGCAAGAAGGCGGGTTCACCCCCCCGAGGCGTTCCGCCGAAAGCGGCTTCACGCTTGTCGAACTGATGGTGGTGATCGTCATCATCGGCCTGCTCGCCACCGTGGTGGTGATCAACGTCATGCCCGCCACCGACAAGGCCGCCCTCACCAAGGCGCGCGCCGACATTGCGACGCTTGAGCAGGGGGTGGAAATGTACCGCCTCAACAAGCTCACCTATCCCGCGGCCGGTGAGGGGCTGCAGGCGGTGGTCTCGGAAGGCTATGTAAAGCGCCTGCCGCAAGACCCCTGGGGCAACCCGTACCAGTACACCGCCCCCGGCCGCGACGGGCGGGCCTTCGACATCATGAGCCTCGGCGCCGACGGGCGCGAAGGCGGCGAGGGCGAGGATGCCGACATCGGCAGCTGGCAGAGCTGATTATCCTCCCCGGAACGGGGAGGGGGACCGCTCGAAGAGCGGTGGTGGGGTCCCAGCGGTGGATGCGGCACATCGGCGGGCCCCCTCCACCAGCCTTCGGCTGGTCCCCCTCCCCGTGCCGGGGAGGCAAAACGCAGGCTTCACGCTCGTCGAGCTGATGGTCGTGCTGACGATCCTCGGCCTGATGTCGGCTGCCGTGGTGCTTGCCATCCCCGATCCGCGCGGCGGGCT
>DASVVY010000081.1:0-2139 GCA_036386335.1 Allosphingosinicella sp.
CTCGGCATCTGCCTCGGCATGCAGCTCCTCTTCGAGGCGAGCGAGGAGGAGGACACGGCCTGCCTCGGCATCATCCCCGGCCGCGTCCGCCGCCTCGCACCCGCGCCCGGAATGCCGGTCCCGCACATGGGCTGGAGCCGCCTCGATGTCCGCGACGAGGCGATCGGTCTCAAGACCGGCGACTACGTCTATTTCGCCCACAGCTTCGCCTGCGACGACACGCCGGCGACGGTCGCCAGCGCCGAATACGGCCGCCCGATCCCGGCGGTGGTGCGCCGCGGCAACTTCCTCGGCGCCCAGTTCCACCCCGAGCGCTCGGGCGAAGCCGGCGCCCGCTTCCTCCAGGCCTTCCTCGCCGCATGATCGTCTATCCCGCCATGGACCTGATGGACGGCCGACCCGTGCGCCTCGCCCAGGGCCGCTTCGACGATCGCACCGACTACGCCTCCGATCCCGCGGCCGCGCTCGCCGCCTTTGCAGCAGCCGGGGCGGAATGGGCCCATGTCGTCGATCTCGACGGCGCCCGCGCCCGCGCGCCCGTCCAGCACGATCTCCTCGCCCGCCTCGCCGCCGGGGCGCCGCTCAAGCTTCAGGTCGCCGGCGGCATCCGCACCCGCGACCACATCGCCCGCCTGCTCGATGCCGGCGTTGGCCGGGTGGTGATCGGCAGCCTCGCAGTCAACGAACCGGAGACGGTGGCGAGCTTCCTCGCCGAATTCGGGCCGGAGCGGATCACCCTCGCGCTCGACGTGAACGTGGTGGAGGGCGTCCCGATGGCCGCCACCCATGGCTGGACGGAAAGCTCGGGCCTCACCTTGTGGAACGTCGCCGCCCGCTATTCGGAGGCCCGCCACCTCCTCGTCACCGATATCAGCCGCGACGGCATGCTCTCCGGCGCCAACGTCCAGCTCCTCACCGAGGTGGTGGAGCGGCTCCCCCACCTCGCGGTCCAGGCGTCCGGCGGCGTCTCCTCCATCGAAGACCTGGCGGGCCTCCCCACCGCCGGCGCGATCGTCGGAAAGGCGCTCTGGGAAGGCCGCATCGATCTTGCGGAGGCGATAAGTGCCTGCGCCTAGGATCATCCCCTGCCTCGACGTGAAGGACGGGCGCGTCGTGAAAGGCGTCCAGTTCCGCGACCACCGCGACGTCGGCGATATCGTCGAGAACGCGATGCGTTACCGCGAGGAGGGGGCCGACGAGCTCGTCTTCTACGACATCACCGCGAGCGCGGAAGGGCGCAGCCTCGACGTCGCCTGGGTCCGCCGCATCGCGAAGGTGATCGACATTCCCTTCGCCGTCGCCGGCGGCATAAGGAGCCGCGACGAGGCTGCCGCCTGCCTCGACAACGGCGCCGACAAGGTCTCGATCAACTCCCCCGCTCTCGAGCGCCCTGCCCTGATCGAGGAGCTTGCGCGCGACTTCGGCAGCCAGTGCGTCGTCCTCGGCGTCGACAGCTTCGAGGACGGCGGCGACTATTGGGTGAAGCAATATACCGGCTCGCCCGAATCGACCCGCGATGCAGGCCGCCGCACGCTCGACTGGGTGCGCGAGGCGACGGAGAGGGGCGCCGGCGAGATCGTCCTCAACTGCATGCGCCGCGACGGCGTCCGCACCGGCTACGACCTCGCCCACACCCGCGCCGTCGTGGAGGCGGCGCCTGTGCCGGTGATCGCCTCCGGCGGTGCGGGGGCGCCCGAGCATTTCCGCGACGCGTTCGTTGAGGCGGGCGCGAGCGGCGCGCTCGCCGCCACCGTCTTCCACGACCGCCTCGTCGCCATCCCCGACCTTAAAGCCTATCTCTCGGCATGCGGGATTGAGATGCGCCGATGACGGAAGAAGAATTCGAAGGCCTCGCCTGGGACAAGATGGACGGGCTGCTCCCGGCCGTGGTGCAGGACGCCGCCACCGGCCAGGTGCTGATGCTCGGCTACATGAACCGCATTGCCCTCGCCGCGACCCTCAGCTCCGGCAAGGTCACCTTCTACAGCCGCTCGAAGCAGCGCCTCTGGCAGAAGGGCGAGACCAGCGGCAATGTGCTGCGCCTCGTCTCCCTCGCCGGCGATTGCGACGGCGACGCCCTCCTCCTCCGGGCCGAACCCGCGGGCCCCATCTGCCATCTTGGCACCACCAGTTGCTTCG
>DASVVY010000082.1:0-2312 GCA_036386335.1 Allosphingosinicella sp.
AACGGCGGCACCCTGCCGCTCGACTATGTGCGCGCCCATTTCGCCCGCGCCGGCGCCGAGGATCCGGTCGACAAGGCGCTGCGGATCGACTCCACGGTGATGTTGGTCGACGATCCCGTGAAGCGGGTCGACAACATGACCATGGCATGGGGCCTCGAGGCGCGGGTCCCCTTCCTCGACCACGACCTCGCCGAGCTCGCCGCCCGCATCCCCGCGAAGCTGAAGCTCGCCGGCGGCGGCAAGGGCATTTTGAAGGACGTCGCCCGCAAGGTCATCCCGGCCGAGGTGATCGACCGGCCAAAGGGCTATTTCCCGGTGCCGGCGCTCAAATATATCGACGGGCCCTATCTGGAGCTGGTGCGGGACGGGCTGGAGAGCCGGGCGGCGCGGGAACGCGGGCTCTTCTCCCGCGATTATCTCGCCATGCTGTTCGACGATCCGACGGGCCATATCACGCCGCTCCGGGGCTCCGAGCTGTGGCAGGTCGGGCTGCTCGAGCTCTGGCTGCAGCAGCACGGCGTCGGCTGATGCGCAGCCACCCGCGGGCGCGGCAACGCGGCGCCCTCTTCCCCCTTACCCAGAACCCGCACGGGCCGCAGCCGCGGCCCAACGCGCTCGCCGAGTGCGGCTGGGGACGCATCCTGTTCGCGCAGACCTTCGAGGACGTCGAGACCCTCGTCTCCGAGATACGCGCCGAGGGCCCCGAGCAGCGCGACATCGCGATGTACGTCACCGATCCGCACGTGCTGATCGCCTCCGCGCCGGTCGAGCTGTTCCTCGATCCCTCCCACACGTACCGCCTGCCGCTCGCCACCTACCGCTCCGCCCGCCGCCGCCCCTCCGGCTTCCTCGTGCGGCGGATGGTGGCCGACACCGACGCCGACGGCATCAACCGCCTCTACGCGCTCCACCGGATGGTGCAGGTCAGGCCGGATTTCCTCGAGCAGGGCGGCGAGGCGCGCCTCCTCACCTATTTCGTCGCCGAGGACGAGGAGACCGGCGCCGTCATCGGCACCGTCACCGGCATCGACCACCAGGTCGCCTATGGCGACCCCGAGCGCGGCTCCTCCCTCTGGGCGCTGGCGGTCGACCCGCAGACGCCGCACCAGGGCGTCGGCGAGGCGCTGATCCGCTGGCTCGCCGAGCATTACATCGCCCGCGGCGCCGGCTACATGGACCTCTCCGTGCTGCACGACAACGCAGGCGCGATCGCGCTCTACGAGAAGCTCGGCTTCCACCGCCTCCCCGTCTTCGCGGTGAAGCGCCGCAACGTCATCAACGAGCGCCTCTTCTCCGGCCACGATCCGGCGCGCGAGATGAACCCCTATGCCCGGATCATCATCAACGAGGCGCGCCGCCGCGGCATCGGCGTCGACGTGATCGACGCCGAAGGGGGCCTGTTCCAGCTCCACTCGGGCGGCCGCACGATCCGCTGCCGCGAGTCGCTGACCGAGCTGACCAGCGCCGTCGCTCTGTCGATCTGCGACGATAAGGCGATGACCCGGCGCATCGTCGAAGCGGCCGGCATCCGCGTGCCCGAAGAGGTCGAAGGCTCGGACGACGACGCGGTGCGGGCGATGCTGGAGAAGCACGGCTCGCTGGTCGTGAAGCCCGCGCGCGGCGAGCAGGGCCGCGGCGTCGCCGTCGATCTCGACACCATGGAGAGCGTCGAGCAGGCGATCGCCATTGCCCGCCGGCATTCGGAGCGGGTGCTGGTCGAAAGCTTCCACAAGGGCGAGGACCTGCGCCTCGTCGTCATCGGCTACAGGCTGGTCGCCGCCGCCATCCGCCGCCCGGCCGAAGTGGTCGGCAACGGCCGCGACACGGTGCGCCAGCTGATCGAGCGCCAGAGCCGCCGCCGCGCCGCCGCAACCGGCGGGGAATCGAAGATCCCGCTCGATGCCGAGACGGAGCGCTGCGTGGCCAAGGCCGGCTTCACGCTCGACGACGTGCCGCCGGAGGGCCTCTGCTTCGCGGTCCGCAAGGCCGCCAACCTCCACACCGGCGGCACCATCCACGACGTCACCGCCCTCGTTCACCCACGCCTCGTGGACGCGGCGATCCGCGTTGCCCGCGCGATCGAGATTCCGATCGTCGGCGTCGATTTCATCGTCCCCAATCCCACCGAGCCCGATTATGTCTTCATCGAAGCCAATGAGCGGCCCGGCCTTGCCAATCACGAGCCACAGCCGACCGCTCAGCGCTTCATCGACCTGCTTTTCCCGCTGAGCATGCCCGCTGCGGCGCGCGATTTCAGGAGAGCCGATGCCACTGCCGAACATTGATACGGACTATCTGAAGGCGCAGCTCCA
>DASVVY010000083.1:0-43602 GCA_036386335.1 Allosphingosinicella sp.
GCCGGCTGCCGCACTTCCTGTTCGAATATATCGACGGCGGCGCCTATGACGAGGTGACGCTTCGCCGCAACGTCTCCGATCTGCAGGCCGTCACCCTCCGCCAGCGCGTCCTGCGCGACGTTTCCGCAGTCTCGCTCGAAACGGAGCTGTTCGGCCGGCGATGGGCGATGCCGCTCGCCCTCGCGCCGATCGGCCTCGCGGGCATGAACGCTCGCCGCGGCGAGGTCCAGGCGGCGCGGGCGGCGGCCAAGGCGGGCGTGCCCTTCACCCTCTCCACAGTCTCCGCCTGCGCGCTCGAGGAGGTGGCGGCGGCGCAGCGGCCCTTCTGGTTCCAGCTCTACATGGTTCGCGACCGGGGCTTCATGCGCGATCTCCTCGCCCGCGCCGAGGCGGCCGGGTGCGACGCGCTCGTCTTCACCGTCGACATGCCGCTTCCCGGCACACGCTACCGCGACTACCGGTCCGGCCTTGCCGGCGCCTCCGGCTGGCGCGGCTCGCTGCGCCGCTTCGGCCAGGCGCTGGCGCGACCGCATTGGGCCTGGGACGTCGGCCTTCGCGGCCGGCCGCATTCGCTCGGCAACCTCGCCACCGCGCTGGGCGCGAAGAGCAGCCTCGACGATTTCATGGCCTGGATCGGCGCCAATTTCGATCCGAGCGTCGGCTGGAGCGACCTCGAATGGGTGCGCGGCGCCTGGAAAGGCCCGGTGATCGTCAAGGGCATCCTCGATCCCGAGGACGCGCGCCAGGCGGCGGGGAGTGGGGCGGACGGCATCGTCGTCTCGAACCACGGCGGCCGCCAGCTCGACGGGGTCCTCTCGACGGCGCGGGCCCTCCCGCCGATCGCCGAAGCCGTCGGCGAGCGGCTCACCGTCCTCGCCGACGGCGGGGTCCGTTCCGGCCTCGACGTGGTGCGGATGATGGCGCTCGGCGCCGACGCGGTCCTCATCGGCCGCGCCTGGGCCTATGCGCTCGGCGCCCGGGGCGAGAGCGGCGTCGCCCACCTCCTCTCGCTGATGGCCGCCGAGATGAAGGTCGCCATGTCCCTCACCGGCTGCACGAAGGTGGCCGCCATCGGCCCCGACATCCTCGCCGGTTAAGCCGGATTTTAACTCTGCGCGGCGCAAGGGGGACGGCAGGTCACCTTGCCGAGGGCAGATTGTTCGAGTTCGATAAGTTCGAGCCTGGGGCCAATTGGTCGCCGAGCGTGCCGAACGCGCCCTATGCGCCGTTCGACGGCGCGCGCCGCCGCTCCTTCCTGGTCTGGAGCGAGCACTGCACCGAATGCGCCGCGCCGGACTGCTACGCCTCGTGCAGCCTCTACCGCGCCCGCCCCGACGGCCGCTGCCGCCGCTTCGACTTCGGCATGTACCCGAACCGCTACTTCCCGACCGCGGCCGGCCACGGCG
Organism: Allosphingosinicella sp.; assembly: GCA_036386335.1. Lineage (GTDB taxonomy): Bacteria > Pseudomonadota > Alphaproteobacteria > Sphingomonadales > Sphingomonadaceae > Allosphingosinicella. The sequence goes on from DASVVY010000083.1 coordinate 1,407, forward strand.
CGGAGGTGGTCTTCCGCCGCTGGGGCAAGATCGAGGCCAAGGGCAACGCCCGCCTCTATCCGAGCTGGATGGTGAAAGCCGCCGAGCGTGTAGCCGGAGGCGCCTCGCCGCTGCTGAACGGGCTCGGCAAGGCGGTAGCGCGCGCGACGGGGGACAAGCGTTGGGGTTGGCTCAGCTTCTCGCTGCTCGACCGCCTCGCCCAGCGTCTCGGCCGCCCCGGCGCGGCCGTGCCGGACGCGTTCGTGGTCGAAATCTACAATCCCGGGGACGAGCCGGCGACGCTCCTCCTCTCGATGGCCGTGGACCGGACACGCCTGACGGAGCCGCTGCGGCCCGACCAGCTGCCGCGCCCCCTGCTGCGCCGCATGACCATTCCGCCCGGCCATGTCCGCCTCGACGTGCCCCGCGCCGAGTTCGCGCCGCTGCTCGCAAGCGGCCTGCCGTTCGGCATCGCGCTGACGCCGGAGGCGGCGGAGGGCACGCACCTTGTCTTCCTCACCCTCGACTTCGTCAGCCTCCCCGAGGCGCCGCAGGCGGCGCGGCCGGCCGCGAAATGCGTGATCTTCGACCTCGACAACACCTTGTGGGACGGCGTCCTGCTCGAAGGCGACGTGGTGCTCCGCGGCAGTGTCCGCGCGCTGTTCGAAACGCTCGATGCCCGTGGCATCCTGCTCTCCGCGGTCAGCAAGAACGCGCCCGAGGACGCGATGGCGAAGCTCCGCGCCTTCGGCCTCGACGAATACCTCCTCCACCCGCAAATCGGCTGGGGGCCGAAATCCGACGGCGTCCGCCGCATCGCGCAGAGCCTCGACATCGGCGTGGACACGTTCCTCTTCGTCGACGACAATCCGTTCGAGCGGGCGGAGGTCGAGCGCGCCGTCCTTGGCGTCGAGACGCTCCCCGACACCGCCCTCGCCACCCTCGCCAACCATCCCCGGCTCCAGGGCGCCGTCACCGAGGAATCCCGGCGCCGCCGCCTGATGTACCGCGAGGCGGGCGCGCGCCAGGCAGCCGCCGCTGCCTACGGCTCCGACTATGTGGATTTCCTGCGCTCCTGCGAGATTGGCGTCGAGATCAGACCCCCCGCTCCGGCGGATCGCCAGCGCATCGCCGAGCTCGTCCAGCGGACCAACCAACTCAACTTCTCCGGCCGCAAATATCCCGAGGAGGAGGTGGCGGCGATCCTCGCCGACCCCTCGCGCGAGAAATATGTCGTCGCCTGCCGGGACCGGTTCGGCGACTACGGCATCGTCGGCTTCTGCCTCGCCCGCGTCGAGCGCGATCGCGTTCTGGTCGAGGATCTGATGCTGTCCTGCCGGGTGCAGGGCAAGTTCATCGAGCAGGCTCTGTTCGACCACCTCGCCCGCCGCCCCGGCTGGTCGGCGGCTTCGATCGAGGTGAATTTCCACGCCACCGCGCGCAACGGCGCCGCCCGCGCGGTGCTCGAGTCGCTCGGCTTCGAGGAAGCAACCGGCGAGGCGCTGCTCCGCCGCTCGCTCGACGGCGAGGGCCTCGCAACCGACCTGATCGCGGTCGACGGGCGCTACGAGCCGCGGCTCAGCCCCGCCGCCTGAACCTCAGCAGCTCTGCTTCTCGGCCGCGCCCGGCGCGGCGGGCGACAGCCGCCGCACGCCTTCCAGGCATTTGGGCTGGGCCGGCGCCGCCTCCGCCTCGGGCTTGCGCCCCAGCGGAGTCCCGGGCTTGGCGGGAAGGCCGGACAGGGCCCAGTGGGTGCTCTCCGGCACCGGCGTGTCGGATCGCGCCAGCGCGGCGGCGGTCGCAGCTTCCCGCGTCATCGGCTCGTAGCGGCGCACCACCGCGCGCGGAGCGAGGTCGGTCGTCGGCTTGACGCCCGGCAGCAGCGGCGCGTCGCCCGCCTGGGCGGCCAGCGCAGCGGCGGCGGCCGCGGCTTCATCGACCGTCTGCGCGGCCGCGAGGCTGGTCGGATCCGAGGTCAGGCGCCGCATCAGCGCCATCTGCGGCTCGCCGCCCGCGGGACGCATGCGGAAGGCCGGAGGCCGGCCCCACCCGCCTTCCCAGCGGTAGAAGATGTGGGTGCCGACATATGCGAGCTTAGTCAGGCTCGAGCTCCAGTAAGGAACGACCCAGTTGGTGTGGTAATGGGTGGCCCAGCCGACCGGCGCGTAGACCTTGCCGGCGATCGCCTCCTCGGCGACGCGGCGTGCTTTCGCCCACAGCGCCGGCGCGGGCGCGCGGGCGAGCGCGCCGTCGCAGGTGAAGGTGAACTGGCAGCCCGTCGAGCGCTCCCAGCCCTGGAACACGACGCCGCAGACGCTGCGCGGGAAAGCGGGATGGCGCACCCGGTTCAGCACCACCTGGGCGACCGCCCGCTGGCCGTCGAGCGGCTCGATCGCCGCCTCGTAATAGACGGCCGCGGTCAGGCATTCGACCGCGCGCAGCCGATCGGCGTCGCTGGCGAACTGGATCGCGAACGGCCGCGCCGCGGGGTTGGGAAGGGTCGAGACCGGCACCGCCGCGTTGATCTTCACCGCATCCTGCGGATCGACCTGGCGGAACTGGAGGGGCTCGGGCTCAGGCGGCGTGCCGAGGCCGGGGATGACGGGCGAGCCGGCATTCACCTTCGAGCCGGCGACGGCGTCGACCGGCCGCACCGAGGCGAGGCTGAACGCCGCCATGAGGTAGAGCGCGACCGTCGTCACCAGCACGAGCGAGCTCAGCCACGTGCGCGTGTCGGGCATCGCGAACGGCAGTCGCGGGGCCGGCAAGGCGGTTCTGAACGACGGCATCCACTACTCCGAAAGGGCCGGGCCCCTTAGTCCGGGACCCGTCAAATGGCAACCGCGCCACCGGTGAGACGGTCTTGCCCCAGGGCAGACCAACTGAACTCGAACCCGCTGGTTGCGTACCCCAGATAGGAAATAATCACAAACTTCCAAGGCACGCCGCGCTCACCGCGCGCGATAGGCGGCGCGGAAATCGGTGGCGAAGGCGGTCAGCCCCCCTTGTGAGATCGCGTCTCTTAGCTCCGCCATAAGCCGCTGGTAGAACCAGATATTGTGCTCGGTCATCAGCATCGCGCCGAGGATCTCGCCGGAGCGGACGAGGTGGTGGAGATAGGCGCGGGACCAGGTCACGCAGACCGGGCAGGGGCAGCCCGGCTCGATCGGCTCCTCATCCTCGGCGAAGCGGGCGTTGCGGATGTTGACCGGGCCGGAGCGGGTGAAGGCCTGGCCGGTTCGCCCCGAGCGCGTCGGCAGCACGCAGTCGAACATATCGATCCCGCGCTCGACGGCGCCGACGATGTCGTCGGGCTTGCCGACCCCCATCAGGTAACGCGGCTTCTCCGCCGGGAGCTGCCCGGGCGCGAAATCCAGGCAGGCGAACATCGCCTCCTGCCCCTCCCCGACGGCGAGGCCGCCCACCGCATAACCGTCGAAGCCGATGTCGATGAGGGCGTCGGCCGACGCCCTGCGCAACCGCTCGTCAAGCGCCCCCTGCTGAATCCCGAACAGAGCGGCGACCGCCGCATGCTGCCCCCCGCCGTCAAATGCATCGCGCGAGCGCTTGGCCCAGCGCATGGAGCGCTCCATCGCCGCCGCCTGCTCGTCGCGGGCCGCCGTCGTAGGCACCAGCTGATCGAACGCCATGACGATGTCGGAGCCGAGCAGACGCTGGATCTCGATCGACCGCTCCGGAGTGATCATGTGCTTCGATCCGTCGAGATGGCTTCGGAAGGACACCCCCTCCTCGCTCACCCGGGTGAGCTCCGACAGGCTCATCACCTGGTAGCCGCCGCTGTCGGTGAGAATCGGCCGCTGCCAGCCCATGAAGCGATGCAGGCCGCCGAGCCGCGCCACCCGCTCCGCGCCGGGCCGCAGCATCAGGTGGTAAGTATTGCCGAGGATGATGTCCGCCCCGGCGGCACGCACCTCCGCCGGCCGCATCGCCTTCACCGTCGCCGCCGTCCCCACCGGCATGAACGCCGGCGTGCGTATCTCCCCCCGCCGCATCGCGATCACGCCCGCGCGCGCGCGCCCGTCGATCGCGGAGATGGAAAAGGAGAAACGGGGGGCAGCCATGGCCGAGGCACCTAATGCCGTTTCGGCGCGCATCAAGGAGGGTCGCCGCGCCTCCCCTCGCGCCTCAGGACGCCGCGCCGCCTTCCGGGCACTCTCCGATGCGCCGGCCGGAGAGCTTGCCGCTGAAGCTCATCTTGCCGTTCTCGCCGAAGGTGACCGTCTCGAAGGCGAGCGAATAACGCTCGCGCTCGAGCGCGCCGGTGAGGACGACGGAGCCCGGTTCCCTCCCGTCCGGGCTGGGACAGACGCCGGACAGCGAAAGCCGGCCGTCCGTGACGGCGACAGCTCCGAGCTCGCACTCTCCGGCGAGGTCGCCGGCGAGGAAACGCGCCGGGTTCGCTGCCTCCGCGGGCGTCAGGCACAGCTGCTGCGAGACGATTTCGAACAGCGGCAGATCGTTGAGCGCCCGGCCGTCGAGCTTGGCCACGCCCGGCGTGTTGGTCACCTCCCACAGCCCAGTTTTCAGCGGCGCGACGTCGGACGCGGCCAGGAGCAGCAAGGCCGATCCCAATGCGAAGATTGTGCGCTTCCGGCCCATGGCTCCCCCCGGGCCAGTCTAGAGGGCGCGGAGCGCCCTGTCACGCCATCGGCCGGAGGCGCGCCCGGCGCCCCGAACGAGCGTTCCCGGAGAGGCGTCAGGCGCTCTCGATAGGCCGCTTGAAATAGTGGAAGGGGAACCAGGAGGAGACATAGGTCCAGCCGTCGCCCGCCATCCTTTCCGCGGCTGGACCCGCCGACGCGGCGACAATGCGCGAATAGTCCCACCGCCTGTCCGAAGCGCGGAAGATGAGGCGGAATCCGGCGACGCCGATCAGTTCATTTCCTCTCAGCCCTTCCTCCCGCAGCACGCGAAGCTCGTTGAACGCCGTGACGCCCATCCGGACGATCTCGTGATCCCGCTGCGGCATCCCCTCTTCCGGCTCCCCGGCGGTGCGGAAACGCTGCTGCGCCGCCTGCTTGCTGATCCCGAGGACCTCCCCCACGTCGGCCCAGCTCAACCCGGCACGGCGGCCCGCGTCGATCCAGCGGTGCAGGCTGAGCCGGCTCTCGTCGGCGACGACATGCGCCGCCACGATCGCGTCGGCGAACTGCTCCTTCGAATCGCCCCGGAAGGGCGGCTCCAGCGCCATCGCCCAGTCCAGCACGAGCGCCGCCGTATTTGCCCGCAGCCTCTGCTCCTCAAGTACATCCATTCTGGCTTGCCCTCCCTAGGTCAACGATCGCTTGACGAGTCGTCAATGTCCCATTGACGGTAAGCGGTCAAGAGAAAGTTGACGAACACCCTCTGCGAAGGCAGCGCCGGCGCCGGCGGCCGCCTATCTGGGGCAGGGAAGCTGCCGGACGTTCCTGCGCAGCAGCGCCGCGCGGACCAAATTGCGCCAGATCGAATAGCCGGCGGGTGCCATGTGCAGGCCATCGCCCACGTAGAGGTCCCGCGGCGCACCGCCTTTCATCATCGCCGGCACGATGTCGATGAAGACGAGGTCGCGGCGCGTGCGGGCGAGGCTGCGCACGGCGGCGTTGAGCTCCGCCTGCCGCGCCAGCTGGGCGAGGCGCAGCTTCGAGGGCTTGGCCGAAATGAAGAAGACCGGAACCTCCCCCAGCGCCCGCCGCTTGGCGTCGAGGAAGCGGCGGAACTCAGCGGCGACGGCGGCCGGCGGCCGCCCGGCGTCGAGATCGTTCTCGCCGGCGTAGAAGACGATCGCCCGCGGCCGGTACGGACTTGCGACGTGGTCAAAGTACAGGTTGACGTCGGCGATCGTCGAGCCGCCGAAGCCGCGGTTCAGCACCGGCAGCGGCGTCATGTCGGCGGCGAGACTCTCCCACAGCCGGATCGACGAGCTGCCCACGAACAGAACCGGGCATCGCGGCGGCGGACTTTCCCGGTCCAGCTGCGCGAACCGCAGGATCTCGTCGCGAAACGGCGCCCCCGCCGGGATCGGCGCAGGCTGCGCCGCCGCCGCCGGGACGGCACTCTCCAATACGCTCTGGGAGGCGCAGGCGGACAGCAGCGCGGTCGCCGCGAGCAGGGTCGAGCATCTCATCCCCGCTCCTTAGCGCGCCCGGTATGCGCTTCAACCGCCGCGGTTCGGCGGCGCGAGAGCTTGGGCCGGCGCCCGCGAACGAGCGCCGGCCCGCGGCCCTCACGCCGGAACGCGGCTGCGCATCAGCGCGGCGAGGCGGTCCTTCACCAGAAGGCGCAGCTTCTTCAGGCGAAGGAGCTTCAGGCTGTCGGGCGCCGGGCGGCGCATTTCGCTCGAAATGGCGTCGTCGAGGCGGCGATGAAGCCCGGTCAGGCGGTAGGTTACGGATGACATGGTTTTCTCCAGCACAATGGGTTCTGCCACTCTGGGCAGGTTCGGTTCTGATGTGCCGCGATGCGGCCGCTCAGGGTGGGGGAGGGGCTCGGGCCCGATAGGCGACGGTCCGCGGCGCGGACCGCGGGAGAGGTGCGGCGGCTTCGGGCGTCGCGGCGGGCCGCGCGCCCAGCAGGCCGGTGACGATGCGCGGCGGCCGTGGCGGCGCGAACGGGGCGGTGTCGGGGCCGGGGCCCTCGTCGGGCAGGCGGTTGCGGTCCGGCGCCCGGAACAGCGCGACCGCCGCCCCGTCGCGATCCCGCCCGGCACGCGCCGCCGGGTCCAGCCCGTCCCCGGCCGTGGCGGCCGCGCCGCCCGCGCCAAGGACGAGGCTCAGGAGGATCAGCAGCGCGGCGAGCGGCGACGTTCGCACGCGCGTCTGCGCCTGCGCTAAGGGAGATGCGGGGCCGGCCTTGAACGGCCTTTGCCCTTGGGCCTGCGTCCGCTGCGCGGATGGCGAAACAACCATCGCTTGTCGATCCCGTCGTTTGCGGCGAGCCGGAACGGGCCGCGGCACTGCCGCTTGCCCGCGCCGGCCGGCGACGGCCCCCTATGCGAGGGCGAGGATCAGATGGATGGCGGGGCGCGAGCCTGGAACGACGCCGCGCCGCCGCCGCCGGGGACGACCGAAGCGGCGGGCGCAATGGCGGGTGCGTGAGCGACGGCAGGAGGCGGTAGCGCGGGAACCGCTGCCGCAAGGATCGCCGGCCCGGGAGGCGCCGCGCCTTCGGAGCTGTCGCGGTCGCGCGCCCTGAGCACCACCCGGTCATCGCCGGCCGCCTTGCGCAGGGGCGCAAGCGACACGTCGTCCGTCGCCGCGCTGAACGCGGAGCCGCGCGCCCGATCGAGGGCAGCCTCGGCGGGAACGAGGGCGTGGGTGAAGATCGACAGCAGCAGGAGCCACAGCGCGAGCGTCCGCCCTCCCGCCTTGCCGTCAACGATAGCGCGCATCCGCCCCATAGCTGTCACGTAGGGAGTATTGCCGCGATTGGAAGCCTTCTACCGTCTGCGCGGGCCCGTCACCACTCTCCGCGCGCGATCCGCTCCCGCCGCTCGATCTCGGCGGGGCTCGGCGCCTCGGTCGGAAAGCTGCCGGGCACGACCGGGCCGGCCGGCTCATAGGTCGCGACGAGGTTGCCGCGCGCCGTCACCTCGTGCTCCACCATGCGCATCGAACGCGCCGGCGTCCCGTCGCCGAACGGCCGCTTGCCGGAGCCCAAAAGCAGCGGAAAGGTCATCAGCACCAGCCGGTCGATCAGCCCCGCCGCCAGCAATTGCGGGTAGAGCGTGCCACTGCCCTGGACGATCAGCGGCGGCCCCTCGCCTCGCTTCACCTCAGCGAGCGCGTCGAGGTCTGCGAGGCGGTGGCTGTTCCGCCAGGCCAGCGGCTCGTCTCCCCGCGTCACCACGTATTTGGCGGCCCGGTCGAAGCGCCGGCCGAGCGACTCGTTCTCGCCTTGCGCGAACGGCCAATAGGCGGCGAAGATGTCGTAGGTGCGCCGGCCGAGCAGCAGGTCGAACGGCTCGGTGAACAGGGCCTCGATTCGCGCGCCGACCGCATCGTCGAAATAGTCGAACAGCCAGCCGCCCAGCCCGAAGCCGCCGCTCCGGTCCTCCTCCGGTCCGCCGGGCGCCTGCATCACCCCGTCGAGGGACACGAAAACGGCACCGACAATCTCTCGCATCTTCCTCTCCCGCGCGGTGGTGGGACGGTCGGTAGTGACTGTCCCCACTCTAGGAGCCACGCGCGCGGCACGTCCAGACGGTGCGGGCGATGCCGGCGATCCGCCCATTGCGGAGCCAGTGGCTTCGGCTAGACTCGGCGTGGGCGCGTCGCGGCCGCCCGCTGGAGACGAACATCGATGTGGCCCCTGGCTGTGCTCGCTCTCCTTGCGCCCGCCCCGGCGGCCGGCGCCCGTATGACCCTGGACGGCGTCGCATTCGGGCGACAGCGGACGCTCACCTGCACGTGGTTCAGCAACTTCGAAGTCAGCAGGTTCGAGGCGTGCCGCGCCGGCGGAAGGAACGTTCTGCCCGCGAACGGTGGCGCCGCGGTCCGATGCCCGAGGCAGACCTGCGCGAGGATGGATAAAGAGGCGCACCGGCTGGCTCGCACGAGCGGCCGAGAGCCGCCTTCGGGCACGTTCGTCGTGCGCCTCCGCGGCCGCATCAGCCTCTCCGACCATGCCCCCCGCCACCTCGGCGAAGGCACCCGCATCGTGTTGGTCGAAAAGCTTCTGGGCGTCGCCAACGCGAATCCGCCCAAGCGCGCTGCCGACCGTTCCAAGGACTGAACGGGTCTCACCGGGCCCGAAGCCTGCTTGACATAGTTCGACGATTAGCTAATTGTCGTACCATGAGTCAGGTGTTCAAAGCCCTTTCCGACCCCACCCGCCGGCGCGTGCTGCAGCTCCTGCGCAGCGGGCCGATGAGCGCGGGCGATCTGAGCGACAAGTTCGACGTCTCCAAGCCCACGATGTCGGCGCACTTCGCAGTGCTGAAGGAGGCCGATCTGGTGCACGCGGAAAAGGCCGGCAAGTCCGTCATCTATCACCTGAAGCTCTCGGTGCTCGAGGAAGCGCTGCTCGGCTTCATCCATTCTTTCGGCCTGGGCGAGCAGGCGCCGGCCGCAGCCAACGAGGCAGCAGGATGACAAGAGAACTCACTGCAGATATCGCCTGGGGCGGCGGCATCGTCCTGTTGGCGCTTGCCGCAACCGGCGCGCTCCAACTGAAATATATCGACGCGGATTCCGCCACGCGTATCGTTCTTGGCGCCACCGGGCTCATGCTGGCCTGGTATGGCAATCGAATGCCCAAGGCCGTCCTCCGGGACGCCTGCGCGCGCCAGGTGATGCGGGTCGGTGGCTGGTCGACGGCGCTGAGCGGACTCGTTTATGCAGGGCTCTGGGCCTTCGCTCCGATGCCGGTGGCGCTCGTCGGCGGCTGCGGCGCGGTTATTGCGGGCATCGCCGTGACGATCGGCTATCACCGCGCGTTGCGGGCAAAAGCGAAAGCGGCCTAAGGACGTCACGCGCGCGGCCCGCCGGCGCGAGGCTTGACGCGGGGCCATGGCAGCAAGGAAGAGGCGGCAGGATGACGGCTGACGGCAAGGACCCCCCGACGACGGCCGCGCCGGCCGGCGCGGCGGCGGCGGCAGCTTTCGCCGGGGCTCCGATGGACGCGGGAAGGATCGTGCACCACGTCTTGTTCTGGCTGAAGAATCCCGGCTCGCCCGCCGATCGCGACCGCCTCGTCGCCGGCCTGCGCGCGCTCGCCGAAATCCCGGTCGTCCGCAGCCTCGAGATCGGCGTCCCCGCATCGACCGAACAGCGCGATGTGGTCGATGCCAGCTTCGACGTGTCCGAACTCATGCTCTTCGACAGCATCGCCGACCAGAAGGCCTACCAGGACCACCCGGTCCACGCCGATTTCGTCGCCCGCTGCGGCCACCTCTGGCGCAAGGTCATCGTCTACGACATGACCACCGTCTGAGGCCTGAGCGCGCGGCGCGCTGCTATCAAAGGCCTGCATTTCATGCCGCCGCTCCGAGGTCGACCGAGCGGGTTTCGCCGTCGCACAGGAGGATGCCGCCCTGGATCGTCGGCAACCCTGCGGAAGCATTGTTCGGGAAATTGCCGTTGAGCTTCAGCGCGACGTAGTGGCGGTCGAGCCGCATGGCGGCACCCTTGGCCTGGAAGGTTCCGCCGCTCCCCTCGATCGCCATCGGCCTCGGCGCACGGCCACGTACCTGCGCTGAAGGACGAAAGCCGTTTTCAACCGCCTGCAGCCAGTCCGTCAGGCTCATCAGCTCCGCGATTTCCGGCCCGGAGAGGATGAGCGTCTCAGGTGCTTCCGCGCCCGGCGGAAGCGGCGGCGACCTCCTCCTAGTTCACGTTCTTCATAAGGCGTCGCATTTCCGAAAGGACGCCTGGAAGGCCTTCATCGCGGGAGGGCGCCGGCAGTGCTGGACAAACCCGGCCCGGGAGGGTTCGAGACGAATCCAGCGGTGGCCGGCTCAGTTCTTCCTGAGCTCGAACAGGATGAGGTCCGCCGCTTCCTCGGTCAGACGCGGCGCCACCAGCGCGCCGTCGGACGGGCGCAGTGCCAAGGCCGGGCGGTGAAGCGACTGGAGCTTGCCAAAGACTCGCGCCTCGCCCTGCCAGGGGGTGAAGCGGATCGCCGTCGGGCCCTGGGTGCCGCCCTCCACCCAGTAAATTCCGTCTCGCGAGGGCGTCCACGCCTCCGCGATGGGAACGGAAATGCCCGTGGCTGTCCGGACCATTCGCCCGCCCCGGAAGCTGAGCCGGAGGATCCTCGGGTCCAGTCCGCGGCCGAAGAGGGCGCCGTCGGGGGCCCGGCGCAGGATAACCAGTCCTTCGCTCCCCGCCACGACTCGGGCTCCGCCGCCGCCGAGCCGCATCACCCGCCACCCTCCCGCCGGCTCGGCCGTGTAGAGAAGCTCGGAAGAACCGGCCCAGGCGAGGTTCCCTTTGTTGATGCCGTCGTCCGTCAACTTCCGCAGCCGGGAGCCGTCGGGGTCGATGGTGTAGACCTCGTTGCGCCCCTGGTCGACGCCGATGAAGGCGATCCGACGGCCGTCGGGCGACCAGCGCGGCGAATAGACGTAGCTTCCCCCAAGCTGCGTCAGCCGCACCGGCTCCTCGCCCGGCCGCTTCACCCAAAGCTGGGCCGATCCGCTGACGTCGGAGCCGAAGGCGATGCTTCCGTCGCCGGCGAGGTCCGGATCCCAATCGTTCCCGTCGGTGGTTGTGAGCGGTGACGTCTCCCCCTCGGCTGAAAAGGCGAACAGGTTGGCGCGGGTGCGGATGGTCTCGATCGCGAGATTGCCGTTGGCGTCCGCCGACATCTGCCCAAGGCCGAGGATCCCGTAGCTAATCCGCTGCGGCGTGCCCGCGGGGCGCGTGTCGACCGTCCACAGCCCGAAGTCTCCGCCGCGGTTCGAGGTCAGGAACAGCGTGCGGGAATCCGGGCCCCATGCAAAGCCGATCGCCTTCCACCCGCCGATCCCGAGCGGCCGGACGGCGCCGCCCCTGGGCTCGAGGAGGAAGATGTCGTCATTGCCGGGGGTCACGGTGCGACGGAAGGCGATCCGGCGCCCGTCCGGCGAGACGGTCGGGGCGCTGTCGCCGAGAATCCGGGTGCTGGGCGAGGTCAGCGGCCGCGCCCGGCCGCTGTCGACATCGAGCGCGAACAGCCGCCAGGGCCCCTCGATCGGGCCGTCGGAATAGAGAATGGTGCGAGCGTCCAGCCAGTCGATCATCGTCAGCGGCGCCTCGCGGCAGCGGCCGACGATCCGCTCGCCGCCGTTCGGAGGAGTGATGACGACGATCTCGCAGGGGCGGGCTCCCTCCTCGCGGACGAAGGCGAGGCGGGCCCCGTCGGGAGACCAGGCCGGCGAGATCTCGCCGGCGGCGGTTGCGGTGAGGCGTACCGGCCGCGTCTCGCCCAGCGCGGTCCCCCGCAGGTAGACGTCCGTGGCCGCGCCGGAGCCGGCGCTCGCCGCATAGGCGAGCTGCCGCCCGTCCGGCGACAGGGCGGGAAAGAGCTCGATGCCCGGATCGCGGGTCAGCGGCCGCATGGTCGCCGCGCTCCACCGGATTTCGCGCCCGTTCCACACGGCCAGAGCGAGCAGGACAACCATCAGCAAAGCGATGCCGGCCGCGAGCACCGGCCAGTATCGCCGCGGACGCTCCCCACTCGGCGCGGTGAGCTCCTCCGCGCCTTCGACCCGGAGGCGATACCCCACCTTCGGGATCGTATCGATGGCGATGGCGGGGTCGAGGCCCAGCGCCTTGCGAAGGCGGCTGATCGCTCTGTTCAGCGCGTCGTCGCCGACGATCCGCCCCTCCCAGCAGAGCAGGGAAAGCTCGTCCCGGCTCACCGCCTCCCCCACCCGCTGATGCAGCGCGATCAGCACCTGCATCATTCGCATCTCGATCGTCTCGACCGCCCCCTCAAAGGAAAGCTCGAGCGTCGCCGGCGAGACGCGCAGCCGGCCCAGGTCGAAGGGCGGCTCGAGCGCCGGATCGATCCGGCGGTGAAGGGCGGGGAATTGCTCGTTCATGACGAAATCAGCTTTTCATCAGCTCCGCTCCATCGCCTCCGCGGCGCTCCTGCCCCTTCCTCGCCCGGCTGCTGCAACGGGAGTCGCGGCGGCGGACGAGACTGGCAGCTTAGGCTTTTCAGCCGCCGCCGCCAACGTGCGTCCGCCGTCGCCCGCCCCTGCACCGGCCACAGGAACCGCAGATTGAAGGAGACTCATGATGAAGACTGTTCTGATCGGCGCCGCGCTCGTGGCGGCGCAGCTCACCGTCCCTGCCTCCGCCGGTACCGGCGAGAAGCGGCGCGACGTGCCCGTCAAGATTTCGGATCTCGACCTCGGCACCCGCCAAGGCGTCGCCGCGCTGGACCGGCGCCTTGCGCGGGCGGTCGTGAAGGCCTGCGGGACCGCCCACTATCTCGAGCCGGAGCAGCTTAACGAGGTCGACCGCTGCCGCGCCGCCGCGCGCGACCGGGCTATGGCGACCCGCGAGAAGATCCTCGCTCGCGACATCGCCGGAGGGGTCCCCGCGCTCGGAGCTTTCAATTGACCCCGGCGGCAGCGACGCGCGTGTTCGGCGCCGCTGCCGGCCCTGGCGCGGCCTCTCACCGCACCCTGCCTCCAGTCACGCCCGGCTGCGTGGCGGGGACGGTGAGGTTGCACGCCTCCAATCCGCACGCTAGAGACTGAACCATATGGTTCAGTTTTGTAACACCCGGCTCGACGCCTCCTTCGCAGCGCTCTCGGACGCGACCCGGCGGGGCGTTCTGGAGCAGCTCGGCCGTGCGGAGGCTTCGATCGGCGAACTCGCCGAGAAATTCCACATGACCCTCACGGGCATGAAGAAGCACGTCGGCGTCCTGGAGCGGGCGGGACTCGTCAGGACCGAGAAGGTCGGGCGGGTGCGGACCTGCAGGCTTGGCCTTGGTGGCCTGGAGGCGGAGGCGGCGTGGATCGAGAGCTACCGCCGGCTCTGGGACGCGCGGTTCGCCGCGCTCGACGAGATGGTCGAGGAATTGAAACTGAAGGAGCGTTTGGATGGAGGAAAGAGCTAGCGAGTCCCGCCCTGGGCAGAACCGCACGACCGTGGAGCGCAGGTCCAACCGAGAGCTGGTCGTCACGCGAACCTTCGACGCCCCGGCGCGAATCGTGTTCGAGGCGTGGACCACGCCCGAGCTGTTCATGCGCTGGTGGGCGCCGAGGTCGCTGGGCGTGCCCCTGCTCTCCTGCGAGATGGACGTTCGTGCCGGGGGCAAATACCGTCTCGAGTTCGGACGGGACGCGTCGAATTCCATGGCCTTCTTCGGCGAGTATATCGAAGTGGTGCCGCACGCGCGGCTCGTCTGGACCAACGACGAGGGCGAGGACGGCGCCGTCACCACGGTCACCTTCGAAGAGAGGGCCGGCAAGACGCTGCTGGTCTTCCACGAACTCTATCCGTCGAAACAAGCACTCGACGAAAGCCTCGCTGGAATGGAGGGCGGCATGCCCGAGCAGTTCGAGCAGCTGGACGAGCTTCTCGTCAGCCTCGGCGCGGGCGTTTTAGCCCCATGAACCCCCGACTCGCGCCCGCCGGCGCTTCTTAGGGCAACAACAAGCTTGCGTCCCCGTAGGAATAGAAACGGTACTCCTCGCGGATCGCATGGGCGTACGCCCCCTGCATCGCCTCCAGTCCCATCAGCGCCGAGACCAGCATGAACAGGGTGGAGCGGGGCAAATGGAAGTTGGTGAGGAGGCCGTCCACCGCACGAAAGGCGTAGCCGGGGGTGATGAAGATGTCGGTGTCGCCTTCGAAGGCGCCGATGCGGCCGCCCTCGCCGGCGGCGCTCTCCAGCAGCCGCAGCGAGGTGGTGCCGACGGCGACGATGCGGCCGCCTGCGGCGCGGGCGGCGTTGAGGCGGTCGGCAGACTCGGGCTCGATCCGGCCCCATTCGCTGTGCATGCGGTGCTCGGCCGTGTCCTCGGCCTTGACCGGAAGGAACGTGCCGGCGCCGACGTGGAGGGTCAGGGTGACGTGGCCGATACCGGCCGCCGCCAGCGCCTCCATGAGCTGGGGGGTGAAGTGGAGCGCCGCGGTCGGTGCGGCGACTGCGCCCTCCTCGCGGGCGAACATCGTCTGGTAGTCGTCGGCATCGCGCGCGTCCGCCTCGCGCCGTCCCGCAATGTAGGGTGGGAGCGGCATCCGGCCGGCGCGCTCGAGCAGCAGCTCAACGGGCTCCTCGCCCTCGAAGGCGAGCAGGATCGAGCCATCCTCCGCCTTCCCCTCCGCCAGAGCAGCGACGCCGGCGCCGAAGTCGATGCGGTCGCCCTCACGGACCCGCCTGGCGTTGCGGACGAACGCCCGCCACGCACGCGGCCCCTCCCGTTTGTGGAGGGTGGCGCCGATCCGCGCCTCCCCTCGCCGTCCCTCCAGCTGGGCCGGGATGACGCGGGTGTCGTTGAAGACCAGCATGTCGCCCGCGCGGAGCAGGCCGGGGAGGTCGCGGACGACGCGGTCGCCGACCCCCTCGCGGCCGACGACGAGCAGCCGCGCAGCGTCCCGCGGGCTGGCGGGCCTCAGCGCGATCCGCTCGGGCGGCAGCTCGAAATCGAAAAGCTCGACCCGCACCTTTATTGCGGCGCCGGCGCGTCCTGAGCGGGCGCAGGTGCGGCGGCGTCGGCTGCGGGCGCCGGGGCGGTCTCAGCGGCGGCAGGCGCCGACGTCCCGCCAGGCGCCGACGTTCCGTCCCCGGACGGGAGCGCGAGCGGGGCGGCGGCCGGCGGCGGGGCGGACCGCGGCGCGGCGGCGGCAGCCATTTCCTGCGGCGTCGGCGGCGGCAGGTTGTCGGCGGCGATCGAGGCGCGGACGATCCGCGAGGGGTTCTCCGGCGGTTCGCCGCGGTGGATGGCGTCGACGAAGCTCATGCCGCCGATCACCCGGCCGAAGACGGTGTACTTGCCGTCGAGCGGCAGGCGCGGAGCGAGCATGATGAAGAACTGGCTGTTGGCGCTGTTCGGGTCCTCGGTGCGGGCGGCCGAGACCGCCCCGCGCACGTGGGGGAGGATGTTGAACTCGGCCGCGACATCGGGGAGGTCCGAGCCGCCGCTGCCGTCGCCCTTCGGGTCCCCGGCCTGCGCCATGAAGCCTTCGATCACGCGGTGAAAGGTGAGGCCGTTGTAGAAGCCGCGGCGGGCGAGCGTCTTGATCCGCTCGACGTGGCGCGGCGCGGCATCCGGGCGGAGCTGGATAGTGACGCGGCCGCCGGTCGAGAGGTCGAGCAGCAGGGTGTTCTCCGGATCGGCGGGCGGCGGCACCGCCGATACCGTAGCTTGCGCGGCGGCGAGGCCGGCGAACAGGAATGCGGCGAACATCGCCAGAAGCGCTTTGAATTTCATGGTCTTGTTGGTCCCCGGTCCCGAGCCGATCGGGCCGACATTGGAGCCGATCGTGCCCCGGATCAAGTGCCTTTGCGGCCGAGCGCCTCGACCCGCGCCGCGACGTCCGCCGCGACGGCAGGGGGAACGAACTTGCCGATGTCGCCGCCGTAAAAGGCGATCTCCTTGACGAGGCGCGAGGCGATCGGCTGAAGCGACACGTCTGCCATCAGGAAGACGGTCTCGATCCGGTCGTTGAGCTGTTGGTTCATCCCGGCCATCTGATACTCATATTCGAAGTCCGCCACGGCGCGCAGGCCGCGGACGATGATCGCCGCCCCTTCCCGCTGGGCGAAGTCCATCAGCAGCGAGTCGAAGGTGACCACGTCGATCTCGCCGGACACCTCCCCGATCTCCCGGCGGACCATCGCCACACGCTCCTCGACGGTGAACATGGGCGACTTGGACGGGTTGGTGGTGACGCCGATGACGAGGCGGTCGACGAGGCGCGCTGCGCGGCGGATGATGTCCATGTGGCCGAGCGTGATCGGATCGAACGTGCCCGGATATACCCCCGTCCTCATCGGCACCCTTTAGCGCGGACGGCCGCAAACCGCCACTGCCGCGGCTTCAATGGTCGCGTTCGATGGCGAAGCGGGCGACGGCCCGCAGCAGGTCCGCCTCGGGCCCGAAGGTTTGGAGATATTCGATCGCCTGGGCGACGAGCAGCTCGGCCTGGCAGCGCGCCCGCTCGTGCCCGAGCAAAGTGACGAAGGTTTCCTTGCCCTGGGCGCGGTCTTTGCCGACCTTCTTGCCGGTTTTCTCCTCCTCGCCCTCCTCGTCGAGCAGGTCGTCGGCGATCTGGAAAGCGAGGCCGACGTCGCGGGCATAGCCGCGCAGCCTCGTGCGCCCTTCCGGCGGCACCCGGCCCATGATCGCGCCCGCCTCGACGCAGAAGCCGATCAGCGCTCCCGTCTTGAGCTGCTGGAGCCGCGTGACGGCGGCGATGTCGAGCTTTCCCTCGGCGGCGGCGAGGTCCATCATCTGGCCTCCCGCCATGCCCGCGGGGCCCGCCGCGCGGGCAAGCTCCGCGACCAGCTCCGATTGGACGAACGGGTCCTCATGGGTCGCATCGTCGGCGAGGATCTCGAAGGCGAGGGCGTGGAGGGAGTCGCCGGCCAGGATCGCGGTCGCCTCGCCGAAGGCGCGATGGAGCGTGGGCTTGCCCCGGCGCAGGTCGTCGTCGTCCATGCTGGGGAGGTCGTCGTGGACCAGCGAGTAGACGTGGACGCACTCGACCGCGGCGGCGACGCGGATGGCCCGCTCCCTCGCCGTGTGGAACAGGCCGCACGAGGCAACGACGAGCAGCGGCCGCAGCCGCTTGCCGCCGCCGATGGCGGCGTAGCGCATCGCCTCGTAAAGACGCGCCCGCGGGTCTGGCGGGATCGCGAGGAGGGCGTCGAAGAACCCGTCGATCTCGGCGCGGATCCGGTCGAGCGCGGGCCTGAGGCTGAGCGAAGCGTCCGCCATTCCGGCGGCTCAACCCGCGTCGAACGATGTGGTGCCGGTCGGTTGGCCGTCGCGGCCGAACTGGATCTTTTCGATCTTCGCCTGCGCCGCCTGCAGCCGCGTCTCGCACTGCTGACGGAGGCGATCGCCTTCGCTGTAGAGCTCGATCGACTCATCGAGCGAAGCCTCGCCGCCCTCCAGCCGCCGCACGATCTCCTCGAGCCGCTTCAGCGCGGCTTCGAAAGACAGCTCGGATATGGCTTCGTTTTCCTCGGACATTGCGCCAGCATTGGCCCTACCCCCGCAGCCGGTCAAGCCGGCCCAGGGGCCTCCGCCGCACGGTACCAGCGGACGCCGTCCCGGACCTCGCGGACGGCGCGCCCGGTCGTCTCCAGATGGCGCAGGTGAGCCAGCGCTTCGCCGGTGGCGAGGCCGTACATCGAATCGTCGATCTGCCGGGCGAACAACACGCCGAAGCAATCGACCGCGCGCCGCGGCTGCTCCAGCCGCGCGTGGAGCGCGTCGAGCCGGTCACGGTGCCCGCGGTCGAGCGCGTCGAGACGGGCGTGGAGGCCTTGAAACGGCTCGCCGTGCGACGGGAGGACGAGGAGAGAGTCGGCAAGATGCCGCAGCTTCTCGATCGAGGTCAGCCAATCGCCAAGCGGATCGGCCTCGGGCTCGCTGAGGCTCAGCGAGACGTTGGAGGTGATGCGGGGCAGGACCTGGTCGCCGGCGATCATCAGCCCGCCCTCCGCATCCACCAAGCACGCATGTTCGGGGGAATGGCCGCTGCCGATGACGACCCGCCAGTCGCGGCGGCCGATGGGGATGAGGTCGCCTTCGGACATGCGCACGATGCTCACCGGGACCGGGCTGACGACGGAGGCGAAGCGGCCCCATCCCTTCCCCGCCTCGCCGCCGATCCGTGCCTCGTCCCAGCCCGCGGCGCGCCAGTAGGCGAAAGCTTCGGGCGGCGGCGCATCGCGGACGTCGGCGGTCAGCATCCGGGCGAACAGCCACTCGGTGCGAGTCATCCACAGCGGTGCGCCGAACCGCTCGGCGAGCCAGCCGGCAAGGCCGATATGATCGGGGTGGAAGTGAGTGACGACGAGCCGCGTCACCTTCCCCCCGGCCAGCGGCCCGGCGAAGAGCGCCTCCCACGCCCCGCGGCAGGGCGCGATGTCGAGGCCGGTGTCGACCAGCGTCAGCCCGTCGCCGTCCTCCAGCACCCACACGTTGATGTGCTTGAGCGATCCGGGAATCGGCAGCCGCGCCCAGCCGACGCCGTCCGTGATCTGCACCAGCTCGCCTGCCGCCGGGCTGGTCCGGCCGAGCGGATAGGTCAGGCCCCTGTGGCTGTAAGGCTCCGCCGCCCCGGTGAGCGAGACGTCGTGGGCCGGCGCGTCAGCTCTTGAAGGGATCGACAAAGCCCGGCTCGGCGCCGCCGCCGGTGCCCGCCTGTTCGGCGGCAAGGGCGGCTTCGGCGTCGCGCGCCGCAGCCTCACGCTCCCTGCGCAGTTCCTCGATCAGCGCCTCGCGGTCGCCGTCGAGACGCGCATCCTGCGGTGCCGGCTCGATCCCCGCCTGCTTCGCGGCCTTGGCCACCAGCGCGTCGAGCTCGCGCTGCGAGCACAGGCCGAGCGTCACCGGGTCCTTCGGCTGGATGTTGGCGATGTTCCAGTGCGTGCGGTCGCGGATCGCGGCGATTGTCGATCGGGTGGTGCCGATCAGCTTCGAAATCTGCCCATCCGAAATCTCGGGATGGTTGCGGATGATCCAGGCGATGCCGTCGGGCTTGTCCTGGCGCTTCGAGACCGGCGTGTAGCGCGGCCCTTTCGTGCGCCGCGTCTGGTCCGGCTCCTTGAACATGCGCAGCCGATAGGCCGCGTCGGCCTGGCCGCGCTCGATCTCGTCCTGGGTCAGCTCGCCGGCGCGGATCGGGTCGCGCCCGGTGAGCTTGGTCGCCGCGGTGTCGTCGGCGATCGCCTGCACTTCGAGGATGTGCAGCCCGCAAAACTCGGCGATCTGCTCGAAGGTGAGCGACGTGTTGTCGACGAGCCAGGAGGCCGTCGCGTGGGGCATGAGCGGCTGGGCCACTGATCTTCTCCGCAAACAATAAGGGCCGCCCCTCGCGGAGCGGCCGACATGTGCGAGACGCTTAGTCAAGGTCCGGCGGGAGGGCAAGCGGCATGGCGCCGCGGAGGCGCCGCAATGTTTCGCCCCCCGCCCGGAGGGAGCCGCAATCGCATCACAAATCCGCCGCGAACGCGGCGGAGCTTCGAATCGACAACAGAGGGGGAGTAAGCATGATGAAAAGGTGCCTTATCGTCGCACTGGCCGCGAGCCAGATCGCAATCGCCGCTGCGCCCGCCGCCGCCGCCGCCGATCTCGACGCGGCAAGCCCATTCGGGGACAATCGGCGCGGGGCTTTCGCGGGACTTCGCCTGCGGGCCGGCTTGAACGGGCCGCAGCTCCAGATGCGCGCCGGCCTCACCCTCGCGCCGACGGCGCACAGCCGCCTCGGCGCAAACAGCCGCATGGCGATGGGCGAGGGCCTCGAACTCGGCATCTCGCCGGGGAGCAAGCCGACGGTGACGCTGGCGGGGGACCGGCTCGACCGGATCGCTCTGTTCGATCGCCCGGCCCAGGATCGACGGGCGAACATGTCCACGCTGGCCAAGGTGGCGATCGTCACCGGCATCGTCGTCATCGCTGGCACGCTCGCCTTCGTTCATGTGATGAACGAGGCGAGCTGCCTGAACGCCGACAGCGACTGCTGAGCGGCGGCCTCAGGCCGCCATCGGCACGTAGCCGCGCTCGGCGGCGACGGCGTCGAGCCATCGGCTGACTGCAGGATAAGCGGAGAGGTCGAAGCCGCCCTGCCCGGCCACGTGGGTGTAGGCGTAGAGGCTGATGTCGGCGAGGCTCAGCCGGTCCGCCACGAAGAAGCGGCGCGAGGCGAGATGGTCGTCCATCAGCTTCAGCGCCGCATTTCCAGCTTCCCGTTTTCCGGGCAACAGAGTGCGCTGGAACGGGTTCAGCCCGTCCTCGCCGATGAACGCCATCCAGAAGCGCAGCGTCGCGACGTTCGGCTCATGATTATATTGCTCGAAGAACATCCAGCGTAGCATGTCCGACCGGTCGAAGCGGTCGTCGGGCACCAGGCGCGTCTCCTCCGCCAGGTAGAAACAGGCGGCGTTGCTCTCCGATATGAACCGCTCGCCGATCTGCAGCACCGGGATACGGCCGTTCGGATTGACGTTCGCGAGGAAATCCGCCGTCCGCGTCTCACCCTTCAGGATGTCATATTCCCGCCGTTCCAGCGGCAGGCCGAGAAGAGCGGCCGTGAGGCGAATCTTGTAGCAATTCCCCGACTGTGAATATTCGTGGAGCAGCAATTTCTCGGTCATGACACCTCCAGGACGATTTTGCCGACATGCGCCCCGGATTCCATCCGCCGATGCGCCTCCGCTGCCTGCTCGAGCGGAAACACGCTGTCGATGACGGGACGGATCGCGCCGCTCTCGAGATGCGGCCACACCTCGCGGCGCAGGTCTTCGGCGATAGCGGATTTGAACGCCCACGGGCGGGCGCGGAGGGTGGAGCCTGTGACGGTGAGACGCTTCGCCATCACCGGCCACAGCGGCACCTCGGCGGCGACCCCCCTCTGCGCCGCGATCGAGACGTGCCGGCCATCGTCGGCGAGGCAGGCGATGTTGCGCGCCACATAATCGCCGCCGACCATGTCGAGCACGACGGCGACGCCGCGGCCGCCGGTGATCCGCTTCACCTCCTCGACGAAATCCTGGGCGCGGTAGTCGATTGCGTGCGCCGCCCCGATCTCCACCGCGCGCCGGCACTTCTCCGGGGAGCCGGCGGTAACGATGACGGTGAGGCCGAGGGCGAGGCCGACGAGGATGGCGGTCGTGCCGATGCCGCTGGTGCCGCCATGCACGAGCACGGTGTCGCCGGCCGTTGCGCCGCCCCGGTCGAAGAGATTGCTCCACACGGTGAAAAAGGTTTCGGGGAGCGCCGCCGCCTCGATCATCGACAGCAGCCCCGGCACCGGGAGGCACTGTCCCGCCGGCGCTATGCAATATTGCGCATAGCCGCCGCCAGCGACGAGCGCACAAACGGCTGAACCGAGCGGCGCCCCCTCCCCCGCCACCACGGTGCCCGCGACTTCCAGCCCGAGGATGGAAGGCGCACCGGGCGGCGGCGGGTAGCGGCCGAGCCGCTGCATCACGTCAGGTCGGTTGATCCCTGCCGCCGCGACCTGGATGAGCACCTCGCCGGGGCCGGGATTCGGCACCGGCCGCTCGACCCGCTCGAGCACTTCCGGCCCGCCCGGTGCGGCGGGATCGATCGCGATCATCGTCTCCGGCACCGTCGTCATCGGGCAACGCTCGCGAGGAAATCGCCCACGCGCAACCCCCGCGGTTGACAGCACCCCCCGAAACGGGGGATTCTGCCGTCCATGGACCTCGACGAACTCTTTCCGAGCAAGCCCGACGATCCGCTGGCCCTGCTGACGCGGCAGGATCTCGATCCGCTCTCGGTGGACGAGCTGCACGAGCGAATCCGCATGCTCGAGGAAGAGATTGCCCGCGTTAGGACGAAGATCGACGCCTCGGTCAGCCACCGCGCGAGCGCGGAAGAGCTTTTCAGGAAATGAAGAGAGGGCCGGGAACAATCGGCCTTTTCCCCAGCTTTTTTAGGCATCTGCTTGATGATCGGCGGGCCAGGGCCGACATTGGGCTCAAGCAGCCCGTGAGTTTTTCGCGGGCTCACAGGAGTCAGTCAATTGCCGTCTTTTGCCCGCGAACTTGAACAAACGCTTCACACGGCGCTCGCCGAAGCGAGTGGGCGCCGCCACGAATATGCGACGCTCGAGCACCTGCTTCTCGCGCTTACCGAAGATGCCCATGCCTCGAAGGTGATGACCGCCTGCGGCGTCGACCTGAAGGAGCTGCGCGATGCCGTCCGGGCCTACCTCGACAATGAGCTCGAGGCGCTGAAGGTCGACGGCCAGACCGATCCGTCGCCCACCAGCGGCTTCCAGCGCGTCGTCCAGCGCGCGATCCTCCATGTCCAGTCTTCGGGCCGTGACGAGGTCACCGGCGCGAACGTGCTCGTCGCCCTTTTCTCGGAGCGGGAGAGCTATGCCGTCTACTTCCTCCAGCAGCAGGACATGAGCCGGCTCGATGCGGTGAGCTACATCAGCCACGGAGTCGGCAAGGGCGAGACCTCGTCCGAGCCGCCCGAGGTCAAGGGCGCCGAGGAGACCAAGCAGGAGGAGGGCAAGAAGAAGAACGAATCCGCCCTCAAGCAGTTCACCGTCAACCTGAACGACAAGGCCAAGAACGGCCGCGTCGATCCGCTGATCGGCCGCGGCCCCGAGGTCGACCGCACCGTCCAGATCCTCTGCCGCCGCTCCAAGAACAACCCGCTCTACGTCGGCGATCCCGGCGTCGGAAAGACGGCCATCGCCGAAGGCTTGGCGCGCAAGATCATCGAGGGCGACGTTCCCGACGTGCTCAAGGAAGCGGTGATCTATGGGCTGGACATGGGCGCGCTGCTCGCCGGCACCCGCTATCGCGGCGACTTCGAGGAGCGGCTGAAGGCGGTGGTGACGGAGCTTGAGAAGCTGCCGCACGCGATCCTGTTCATCGACGAGATTCACACCGTCATCGGCGCCGGCGCCACTTCGGGCGGCGCAATGGACGCATCGAACCTGTTGAAGCCGGCTCTGTCGGGCGGCACGATCCGCTGCATCGGCTCGACAACCTACAAGGAGTTCCGCAATCACTTCGAGAAGGACCGGGCGCTGCTCCGTCGCTTCCAGAAGATCGACGTCAACGAGCCGACGATCGAGGACACGATCAAGATCCTCGGCGGCCTGCGCTCGGCGTTCGAGGAGCATCACCACGTCAAGTACACGACCGACGCGATCAAGGCCGCGGTGGAGCTTTCCGCCCGCTACATCAATGACCGCAAGCTCCCCGACAAGGCGATCGACGTCATCGACGAGGTCGGCGCGATGCAGATGCTGGTGCCGCCGTCCAAGCGGAAGAAGACGATCACCACCCGGGAGATCGAAACGGTCATCTCGACCATGGCCCGAATTCCGGCGAAGAGCGTGTCGTCCGACGACAAGAAGACGCTCGAGCACCTCGAGCGCGACCTGAAGCGGGTCGTCTTCGGCCAGGATCCGGCGATCGCGGTGCTCTCCTCCGCGATCAAGCTGTCGCGGGCGGGCCTTCGCGATCCGGACAAACCGATCGGCAATTACCTCTTCTCCGGCCCGACCGGAGTCGGTAAGACCGAGGTCGCGCGCCAGCTGGCGACGATCATGGGCATTCCGCTGCAGCGCTTCGACATGTCGGAATATATGGAGCGCCACTCGGTCAGCCGGCTGATCGGCGCGCCTCCGGGCTATGTCGGCTACGATCAGGGCGGCCTGCTCACCGACGCGGTCGACCAGCATCCCCATTCGGTGCTGCTGCTCGACGAGATCGAAAAGGCGCATCCCGACCTGTTCAACATCCTCCTGCAGGTGATGGACAACGGCAAGCTGACCGACCACCACGGCAAGACGGTCGATTTCAGGAACGTCATCCTGATCATGACCACCAACGCCGGCGCTTCCGACATGGCCCGCGAGGGCGTCGGCTTCGGCGCCCAGAGCCGCGAGGGCGAGGACGAGGAAGCGATCAAGCGGATGTTCACGCCGGAATTCCGCAACCGCCTCGATGCGATCGTGCCGTTCGGCTACCTGCCGCCGGAAGTGGTCGCCCGGGTGGTGGACAAGTTCATCCTCCAGCTCGAGCTGCAGCTGGCGGACCGCAACGTCCACATCGATCTCGACGAGGAAGCGAGGAAGTGGCTCACCGCGCGCGGCTACGACAAGCTCTACGGCGCCCGGCCGATGGGCCGGCTGGTCCAGGAGAAGATCAAGCAGCCGCTCGCCGAGGAGCTGCTGTTCGGCAAGCTCGTGCACGGCGGCGAGGTCAAGGTCACGATCCGGGACAATGCGCCGGCTTTCGAGATCATCCCCGCGGCGCCCAAGGCGACCAAGAAGCGGACCCGCAAGGCAGAGCCGCAGGGCGAGCAGGGGCAGGCCGAAGAGCAGGCCTGAGCCTGAAGCGCGCAAAGCTCGCGAAGAGGCCTCCTCCGCCAGCCGGAGGGGGTCTTTTCTTTTGCCCGCACTTGCCGCTAATCCTTGAGAGGCCGAGCCTGCCAGGGAGAAGCGCATGGGCGACACTCTCACCTTCTACACCCACCCGATGTCGCGCGGACGGATCGCCCGCTGGATGCTGGAGGAGGTCGGCCACCCGTACGAGACGGTGGTGCTCCATTACGGCACGAGCATGAAGTCGCCCGACTATCTCGCGGTCAATCCGATGGGCAAGGTGCCGGCGATCCGCCACTGCGACGTGGTGGTGACCGAGACGGCGGCGATCTGCGCCTATCTCGCCGACGCCTATCCGGACACCGGCTTGGCCCCGCCCTCGGGCAACGCCCGCCGCGGCCCCTATTATCGCTGGCTGTTCTTCGCCGCGGGGCCGGTCGAGGCGGCGGTCACCGCCAAGTCGATGGGCCTGCTCGCGCCGGCCGACAAGAAGGCGATGGCCGGCTACGGCAGCTTCGAGGAAGTGGTGGACACGCTGGAGAGGGGGATCAGCGAGGGCCCCTATCTCTGCGGCGACCAGTTCACCGCCGCCGACGTCTATGTCGGCTCGCAGATCGGCTGGGGCATGATGTTCGGCTCGATCGACCGCCGCCCCGCCTTCGAGGACTATTTCGCCCGCCTCAGCCAGCGTCCGGCGGCGATCCGCGCGCGCGAGCTCGACGACGCGCTCATGCAGCAGCAGGACGAGCGGCAGGGCTGAGACGCAGCCCGCCTCCCCCCGCGCGGCGTCCGACCGACGAAAAAAGGCCCGACGTTTCCGCCGGGCCTCCTCTTTCGCCTCTCGGCCTGGGTCAGCGGCGGTCGCCGAACAGCCGCAGGAGGAAGAGGAACATGTTGATGAAGTCGAGGTAGAGGGCCAGCGCGCCCATCACGGCGCTCTTCGCCGCAATCTCGCCCATCCCGCGCACCTCGAAATAGGTGCTCTTGATCTTCTGCGTGTCGTAGGCGGTGAGGCCCGCGAAGATCAGGACGCCGATGACGCTGATCGCCAGGCCGAAGGGCCCGCTGCGCCAGAACATGTTGATGACCATCGCGACGATGAGGCCGACCAGGCCGATCAGCAGGAAGCTGCCCCAGCCCGACAGGTCCTTCTTCGTCGTGTATCCCCACAGGCTGAGGCTCGCGAAACCGGCCGCGGTCGCGAAGAAGGTCCCGGCCACGGAGCTCGCCGTATAGACTAGGAGGATGGTCGAGAGCGACGCGCCAACCATGGCGGCGTAGAGCCAGAACACCGCCTTGGCGGTTCCCAGCGACATGCGGTTGATGCCGAAGCTGAGCCAGAAGACGAGGCCGAGCGGGGCGAGCATGACGATCCACGCGAGCGCGGTCGCGCCGCCCGTCTCGGGATTGAACAGCGCGTTTACGGCGCCGGTCTGCACCATCAGCAGCGCCACGATTCCCGTGAGCAGCACGCCCGAGGCCATGTAGTTGTACACCGACAGCATGTAGGACCGCAGGCCCGCGTCGAAGGCGACGCCGTCGCGTCCGGCCGTCGTCGCCGTATGCGGCGATGCAGTCGCGCGCGGGTCAAATCCGTTCGCCATTTCCAATCTCTCCCTTGGCGGAGAAAAGCCGTCCGCCGCTTCGCCCAATATCGGGAGAATCCCCGGTACATTCAAGCGAAACCGGTTCGCGCCGCCGGCGCGCTCGGTTAAGGCGGCCCTCATGCACCGGCTGTTCGTCGCGATCCGTCCGCCGCAGGCCGTCCGCAATCGGCTGCTGGATGCGATGGGGGGCATCAGCGGCGCCCGCTGGCAAACCGACGACCAGATCCACCTGACGCTGAGGTTCATCGGCGAAGTCGATCGCCACCTCGCCCGCGACATCGATGCCGCCCTCGCGTCTGTGCACCACCCGCGCTTCGAGATCGCCCTCGATGGCCTCGGCTTCTTCGATCGCCGAGGGGATCCGGTGACGCTCTGGGCGGGCCTGCGGCCGCACGAGCCCCTGCGCACGCTCCACAAAAAGATCGACCAGGCGCTCACCAGCGCCGGCGTCGCCCCGGACCGCCGCGCCTACGTCCCGCACATCACGCTCGCCCGCCTCTCCCGCGGCTCGGGGCCCGTACGCGACTTCATCCAGGGCTGCGGCGGATTGGGGAGCGCGAGCTTCCCCGTCGACGAGTTCCGTCTCTACGAGAGCCGCCTGACCCCCGAAGGGGCCGATTACACCATCGTCGAGCGCTATTCGCTGGACTGAACCGCCTGTTCCCGCCGCCAGAGCACGTAGGAGTAGACGACGGGAATCCCGACCGCGGCGCCCAGCGCGCAAAACGCGGTCGTGGCGAGCACGCCGGAGGGCACCGGCAGCAGCGCGGCGAGCGTCACCGCACCGCCGCCCGCCACCATCAGCTTGCCCGCCAGCCGGTGCGTTTTGATCCAAACCTCTTCGCTGGCGAGCGTCCACGGCGTCCGCACGCCGAACAGATACATCCGCCGCGATTTGCCGAGCTGGTTTCCGATCAGCGCGAAGGCGATGCCGAGGCCGCCCGCCGCGATGTGATAGGCGTGGATCGGCCAGTGCAGCGCAATCGAGACGATGGCGAGTTGCAGCGTCGCGCCGAGGACCAGCACCGCCGCCCAGCCCCAGCGGTAGAGCCCCTGGCTCTGCTCGAGGCTCCGCCGCCGCGGCTCCAGCACCGGCAGGAAGTAGAAGAGCAGCGATCCGAATGCTGTGAAGATCGGCGCCAGCATCAGCGCCGTCCATTTGTTCGCGAAATCGTCCGCCGCGCCGTCGATGCCCCAGTGGATCGGAAGCTGCGCGCCGTCGGGCAGGGCCCGCGCGACCGCCACGGCCGTCGCCACCATCGCTGCAATCGTCGCGCCGGAGGCGATCACCATCCCCGTCCTGTTCAAGCCTTCTCTCCCTGGATTTCCTTCGGCGCCGCCGGCGCGCGGGCGCCGACGCGTGCCATGAAGCCGAGCAGCACTTCCTCCAGCACCGACATGTTGATGCTATAGAGGATCGTCGTGCCGCGCTGCTCCGCCTGGATCAGCCCCGCCTCCTTCAGCTTGGCGAAGTGGCCCGACATGGTGGGCTTGGCGACGTCGAAGGCCTCCGCAAGCTCTCCGGCCGAGCGCGACCCGCTCTTCAGCATCTCCAGGATCGCCCGCCGTGTCGGGTGGGCGAGCGCCTCGAACACGACATTCATTACAGCTCCTGATTCGTTCTTTAGCTAAATAGCAAACATCCACGCGTGCGGCAAGCGCTAATGACGCAGCTGCCGGAGGAGCCGGTCGACGAGCCCCGCGTAGGTGCTGCCGAACAGCCGCAGGTGCACCAGGGCTGGAAAGAGCTGGTAGGCCGACCGCCTCTGCGCCCACCCGGCCTCGAGCGGACCGTAGCTCTCCCAGAACTCATCGGGCGGAGCATCGAACAAAGTGAGCATCGCCAGGTCGACCTCCGCATCGCCATGGTAGCAGGCGGGATCGATCAGCGCCGCGAGCCGTCCGTCCGCGACGAGGACATTGCCGGTCCACAGGTCGCCGTGGAGGAGCGCCGCCGGCGGCCTCTCCGGCAGCACGTCTGCAAGGCTTGCTGCAAGCTGCTCGATCCGGTGCCGCCACGGGCGGTCGAGCACCGCGGCCGTGGCTGCCAGCCGCTGCTCGGCCCAGAAGCCAGGCCAGTCCGTCCGCTGCCCGTTGACCAGCTCGACCGTGCCGAGCCGATAATCGACCGGCCAGCCATAAGCTTCGCCGGTCTGCGCGTGCAGCCGTCGCATCGCTTCGCCGAGCGCGCGCCAGGCGGCCACGCTGAAGACCCGGTCGTTCGGGACATATTCCAGGAAGAGGACGCCCTGATGCTCGCTCTCCACAGCCGGCGCCGGAGCGCCTGCTTTCGCCAGCGTCCTCAGCATCGCCGCCTCGGTTCCAACCGCCGGACCGCCCTTCGCGACAGATTTGCGTCCATCCGCGCGCTGGACGAGAAGCACTTCCGACAGGTCACCCCCGGACAATCGCTGGAGGCGCGCTTCGGAAACGGCCGCGAGTTCCGCCACGCGTTGGGCAAAGGCGGTCATGCTTCGGCCGCTATCCGGCGCGCCAGCCCCTCCGCGCCCGCTGCCACGTCCCTCCAGGTGAGGTCGAAGTGATCGGCCTCACCGTAATACGGATCGGCGACTGCCTGCCCTTCCCGCCCCTCGACATGATCGAGGAGCAGGGACAGCTGCGCCTTACCGTCGGCCGGCCGCATCCGGGCCAGTTCCCGCAAATTGGCTTCGTCGAGAGCCACGATGTGGTCGAAGCGCAGGAAATCCTCCGCCGTGACCTGGCGCGCCCGCAGCCGCGAGATGTCGACGCCTTTCTTTCCTGCCACGGCGATTGCGCGGGGATCGGGAGGTTCGCCCACGTGCCAGGCGCCGGTGCCGGCGGAATCCACAGTGACGTCCAGCGCCCGGTACTCCACCTCGCGCCGGAATGCCGCTTCCGCGAGCGGGGAGCGGCAGATGTTGCCGAGGCAAACGAACAGCACCGATTGCTTTGGCCCCGTCTTGCTGCCCCGGTCTGCCCCCGCGGACATGTCGCGCCTCTAATCCGGCCGCAGCACGCCGCACGCGATGCGCGCGCCCGAGTTGCCCGAAGGATCGGTCCTGAGGTCGTCCGCCTTTGCGTGGACCACCACCGCCGCCCCGTCGGCGTCGAGGACGGGATTGGGGCCGGCCCCCAGCGTTGCGCCCCGGATCGTATATTCGAAGCTGCCCCGGCCGTCGGTCCCGACCAGCAGGTTGGGCAGATCCCCGCGGTGCATGCCATGCGGATTGTCCTTGCCGTGCTGCTGGCCGGTCGGGTTCCAGTGCGGACCCGCGGAGGCGAAGTCCGGCGGGTCGCAGCGGCCGGTCGTATGGACGTGGACGCCGTAGGCCCCCTGCGCCAGTCCGGCCGCCTCGACCCGTATCCGGACGCTGTCGCCGGCCTCGCTCGCCGTCGCCCGCGCCCGCGCCTGGCCGGCGGCGTCGCGGATGTCGGCGCTGGCCGTGCCGGCCGCCGGCGCGTTGCCCGTTGCGTCACCGGATGTGCCGCTCGTCGCGCAGCCGGCAAGCGCGAGCGCGGCGGCGCCAACTAGGATCTCAATCCGCTTCATCCCGTGTCTCCTCCTCAGCTCGAAGGCTGAACGAGGCGCGGGCGAAACGGTTTCGGTCAGCCCGTCGCCTCGCGGCGCGACGGCAGCCGGCCGATTCCGAACCAGCGCAGCCCCGCTTCCTCCGCATCGTCGGGCGGGTAGACGTTGCGCAGGTCGACAAGCACCGGCTGGGCCATGCTCCCGGCCAGCCGCTTGAGGTCGAGCGCGCGCAGCACGTCCCATTCGGTCACGAGCACGACCGCATCGGCGCCGTCGGCGGCCTCGTAGGGATCATTGCAGAAGTCGACGCCGGCCATCAGCGGCCGCGCCTGCTCCATCCCCTCCGGATCGTAGCCGCGCACCCTGGCGCCGGCATCCTGCAGCGCCTGCACAATGCTCAGTGACGGCGCGTCGCGCATGTCGTCGGTGTTGGGCTTGAAGGTGAGGCCGAGCAGCGCCACGGTCTTGCCCCGCGCCTCGCCGCCGAGCGCCTGGATGACCTTGCGGCCCATCGCGCGTTTGCGGGCATCGTTCACCTTGACGACCGACTCCACGATCCGGAGCGGCGCCATATGGTCCTCGGCGGTCTTCAGGAGCGCCAGCGTGTCCTTCGGGAAGCAGGAGCCGCCATAGCCGGGGCCGGCGTGGAGGAACTTCGGGCCGATGCGGTTGTCGAGCCCGATCCCGCGCGACACATCCTGCACGTCCGCCCCCACGATCTCGCACAGGTCGGCGATCTCGTTGATGAAGGTGATCTTGGTCGCAAGGAAGGCGTTCGCAGCGTACTTGATCAGTTCGGCGGTGCGGCGGCTGGTGAAGATCAGCGGCGCCTTGTTGAGGTAGAGCGGCCGGTAGATCTCCCGCAAGATGTCGGCCGCCTGCGGATCCTCGGTGCCGACGACGATCCGGTCCGGCCGCTTGAAATCGTCGATCGCCGCGCCTTCGCGCAGGAACTCGGGATTGGAAACAACCCAGGCGCTCGCCTCGGGGGCGGTCTCGCGGATGATGCGCTCGACCTCGTCCCCGGTGCCGACCGGAACGGTCGATTTCGTCACGACTGCGGCCGGCTTGCGCAGCGCCCGCGCGATCTCCTCGGCCGCACCGAAGACGTAGCTCAGGTCGGCATGGCCGTCGCCGCGGCGGGACGGCGTGCCGACGGCGATGAAGATCGCGTCGGCTTCCGGAACCGCTTCGGAGAGGTCGGTGGTGAAGGACAGGCGCCCGCCCCGCACGTTGCGCTCGACCAACTGGTCGAGCCCCGGCTCGAAGATCGGCATCACGCCCCGCTTCAGCGCTTCGATCTTGCCGGCGTCCTTGTCGACGCAAACCACGTCGTGGCCGAAGTCGGAGAAGCAGGCCCCGGACACCAGCCCGACATAGCCCGTGCCGATCATCGCAATGCGCATTCGGAAAAGTCCTCGAGGATGTATGGAACGAGGCGCGCTTAGCCCGCGTCAATCGACCGGGACAAGCGAATTCATGCGCTTGCCGGCCTACGCGCGCCTGCCGTGTCACACTGGGGCACCGGGCACAAAAAGAAGGAGCCGGTCCGAAGACCGGCTCCCCTTTTCGTTCAGCGCTCCGCCGCGGGGCGGCGGGTCACCACTTACCAGCCCGAACCGGGTCCGTAGGTGATCTCGACGCGCCGGTTCTGCGGCTCGCGCACGCCGTCGGCGGTTTCGACCAGCGGACGGCTCTCGCCGAACGCCTGGGTGGTCATTACGCCTTCCGGAATGCCGCGGCCCGCAAGGTACCCGCGGACGTTGTCGGCACGGCGCTGAGACAGGCCGACGTTGTACTGATCCGAACCGGACCGGTCGGCGTGGCCGGCAATCATCACCTGGGCCTGACCGCAGGTCTGATAGGCGGACGCCGCGTTGTCGAGGATGGCCGACGCCTGCGGGGTGATGTTGTCCTTGTCCCAGTCGAAGAAGACCATGAACGGACCAGCCTGGCACGGCGGCGGCGGCGGCGGAACCGGGGTCGGCTCCGGCGGAGGCGTCGGAGTCGGAGTTGGTTCGGGCAGCGCAGCCGGCGGAGGCGGCGGAGCCCCGAAGTTGAACGTGATGCCGCCGAGCAGGCTGTGCGACCGGAAGCGGGTCTCAGCAGACTGGCCGTTGAATGCCACCATGTCGACGTTCGGCACATTGAAGAAGCGGTACTTCAGGGTCACGTCGATATTGTCGGTGATCGCCTGACGAACGCCGGCGAAGACCTGCCACGCCAGCCCGGAATCGGAATCGTCCAGGAAGGTCGTGTTGGCGAACTGGCTCATGTTGCTCATCTTGACGCGAGCGATACCGACACCGCCGCCGACGAAGCCGCTGACGCCGTCGTCGTCGCCGAAGTCGAGCATGCCGTTCAGCATGAAGCTCAGCGCGCTGGCGCTGCCGCCGACGTTCTCACGCGACTGCGGGAAGTTCACGCCTTCGCCGGGCAGCCGGATCATCGTCTGGTAGGAATCCAGGTCGGCATGCTTGTAGGCGACCTCGGCCTCGAGGCGGAACGCGCCGAGGTCGTAGCCGGCGAACAGCCCGCCGTCATAGCCCCTGTCGTAATCCAGCCCGAGAGCGTTGTCCGTGGCGCCGATGTCAACGTTCTGGTCTTCGACGATCATCGCACCGAATTCGCCACCAACGTACCAGGCGCCATCGCGCGCAAAGGCTGGAGTTGCGAGCAAGGTGGATGAAAGCGCCAATGCGATGGCGAGCTTCCGCATAATCTTCCCCTTTCTTTTGCGTCCCTGTAGGAACGGCTTGAACTCAATACGGTAAGCGGAGTTTCCGCGCAAGCACGGTTATCCCCATACCTGTTGCCCAAAGGCCTCAGTTTCTGGCTAATGGCTGATTAGGACCCTCAGGCAGACTGGCCGCGAACGACCCGATAGGGGCTTGGTTTCAGAGCAGCAACAAAAATCCCTACTCGATCAAACCGTGTGACATTAATGTCGCAATCACCCCGGTGATCGCCGCGCGTGCCTCCGCGTCGATTATCGTTCCGCCTGAAGGACTTGGCACCGCAGGTTGGCGCTCGCCGACGACCTGCTGCCCACCCACTTCGAGCCTCGCGCAGGCGATTTCGCCACCGGTCCACGCCGATCCGGTCCAGCGAACGGGAAATTCCGCGGCCTTGTGCCAGACGGTGAGCCCTTCGTGAGGCGCGCAGAAGCGCCATCCCGCTGCGGTCCACATTGCGAGCTGACCCTCGCGGCCCGCCCACGCCCCGCCGGCAGGCGCCTCGACGATCCAGCTCCGCCCCTCCTCCGGCGTCACCGGAGGCGCCGCGGCGAAGCCCTCGACCGCCGCATGCAGGACCATATCGATCCCGATCAGCGCCTCGTTGTGGAAGAACTCCTTCTGCGCCTGCCCCGGCAGGATGAACGGCAGGCCGAAACGCGGGGTGGATTCATTCATCTGTGCTCTCCTCAGCTGATGATCAGGGTGGCGGGCCGGGAGTCGCCGAAAGTGCCGATCTGGCTCACGGCCACCGCCAGCGGCCCGGTCAGCCCATCCTCGACCTGTTGCGCCTTCCGGTAGACCGCCCGCGGCCGGGCCACGGTGAGCACGCGTTCGAACCCCTCGCCGGTCAGTACCACCCGGTAGGCTTCGCGGTCCTCGCCGCGCGGCGCCTCGCTCTGCCCGTCCCACGCCCAGCCGGCCCGGCTCCTGCGCGTCCAGCGCAGCACGATGTCACCGTTCGCCGCCACGCCGGCGCCAAGATGGACCGGCGAGGGCGGCCGCAGCGCCTCGCCCGTCACGGGCAGCACCGCCGCCGCCGCCTCCTCGACATCGCCGGCGCCGCTGCCCAGCAGCCGTATCTCGCCCGGAACGGCGGAGCGGGGCACGTCGAGCGTCGCGACATCCTCGGCCCGCAGCAGCACGAACGCCTCCCCCGCCGCGTGCGCCACCGCCGCCCACTCGGTCCCGCGCCGCCCCCGCAGCAGCCGCGACAGCCGGAAGCGGCGCTCCCCGACAGCGTCCGCCGCGCCGAACTGCAGCACCTCACGCCCGAGCGCAGCGAGGTTGGCCCCGCCGGCAAGCGCCGCATCGCTGCAGCTCTCGAGCCACATCGCATCGCCGATCAGCTCGACCTCGACAGTGTTCTTCAAGTCGAGCACCGCCGATCCCGCCGCTCCGAGCGGGGTGAGGGCCGTCCCGATCACCGCCGGCGCCCCCGTGCCTCCGGCAGGCTGCCAGGTGGCGCCGCCGTCCTGGCTGGCGAGGAGCACCGCGCCCCGCCACCCCGCTCCCTCGCCCGCCGCCGCGGCGACGATCCGGGGCCGGCTGGCCGGCTCGTCGGAAAAATCGGGGAGGTCGAGCAGCACGAGCTTCGTCCGCCCCCGCGGCAGGTCCGGATTCTCGCCGGGCCGCCCGTGGCTCGATTCCGCGGCGATGGCGAGCGGACTCGCAGGCAGCCGCGCCAGCTCGAGATGGACGACCATGTCCTCGAGCCGCCAGCGCGCGACCTTCCAAACCCCAGCCTGCCCCGGCACCCGCAGCGCGTCGCCGGCCCTCCGCCCCGCCAGCCGAAGCGGCAGCCTCAGCTTCGCGGTCGTTCGCCCCGCCCACAGAGCCTCGAGCCGGAACTCGGCCAGCCCCTTCGCGGCCCCCGCGGTCAGCACGGCGGGGAGCGCCCGCCGCTCGGCCCGCAGCGAAGCCCCGCCGCGCGCCGCGCGCTGCAGCCCGGTCTGGTAATCCCGCTCCAGCGCGTAATAAGCGATCGACACTTCCGACGGCACGGTGGCGGCGGCGCCGCGCACAACCTCGCTGTCGCCCCTCCCCTCGCCCGCCGCCGCGCCGCAATCCGCGGCCTCGATCTCGAACGCCGCCCCCGCGGGCGCCTGCCGGAGCAGCAGCCGCCCCTCCTGCTCGACCAGCGACAGCGGCAGCACGTCGCCGAGGGCCTCCACGGCACTGCGAACGCTGTCGCCGCTCGCCGCATAGCCGGTCAGCGCCAGCGTCTCCCCGCCGACCACCTCGCCCCCGCTGAGCGCCTCCGCGATCGCGCCGATCGCGACGGCCTCGGCATCGGCCTCCACCTCGAAGGTGAGCGAAGGAATCCGGTTGCCGAAATCGGCCAGCTGCATGTTCTCGAACACCGCATAGGCGATGCCGCGATAGGCCGGCGCCCCGCCCGCCCCTTCCGCGGAGGCGATCAGCGGATCGACCGCCTGCGCCTCGCTGCCGCGATAGAGCCGGTAGCCCGTCTCCACCTTGAAATCGCCGCCCGCGCCGCGGAGCAGCTTCCCGTCCGCCCAGATCCGCCGCACCGTCCGTATCGCCCGCCCGGAAAGCGCCACTGCGAAGCTCGCCGAGTAGCTGTAGCTGACGGTCTTCGGCCGCCCCTTGCCGCCGCCGCTCTTCTCCTTGTGCTCCTTGAGGTCGGTAGCCCAGATCACCGTCCCGGCCACCCGCATCCGCCCGAATATCTTCGGGATGGCGGTGCCGTAGGACGAGGTCTGAACGCTGAGGTCCCCAAGCCGCGGCCCCTCCCGCGCCTTGGGAGCGAAGATGCGCGCGTCGATCTGCTGGCCGATGACCGCGCCGATCGCGCCGCCGATCGGCCCGCCGAGCACCTGCCCGACCGCGCTCAGCACCACCGTCGCCATCACTCGTCCTCCGTCGCCAACCGCCACACGCCCGCAATGCGCCAGGGAATCGGGAACGGCCGCTCGACCACCCGCCCCAGCCCGGCATCGGCGTGGACGAACGCGCCCCAGGTCGACACCAGCAGATGGAACTGCGCCGGCCCCGCCTCGCAGACGATGACGTCGCCCGCCCGCGACACCTCCTTCTCCGGCACCGGCCGGCAGCCGAGGTCGCACAGCGCGTGCTCGATCTCCGCCAGGCAGTGCCCACGCATCGGATAGTCGTGCCGGATCCTCTCCGTCGCCACCCCCGCCGCCGCCGCCGCGGCGCCGACGCAGTCCAGCCCCCGCTCGGGGTCCCGCCCCTGCGGCCGGAACCGCACGCCGACGAGCGCCTGCGCCCGCGCGGCGATCGTCTCACCACTGGTCATGATCCACTCCGCTCTTGAAGTCTGCCCGAGCGCCTCAGGCGCCGGGGTATCGCGTCAGCAGGTCCATCCCCGGCAAATGCGGCTCGCCCCGGAAATTCTCCGCATTGGCGAAGCGCCCGCGGCAGGTCTCGAACCGCTTGTCGCAGCCTTCTGAAATGTCGACGAGGTCGCCCACCGCCGGCGGGTTGGCCGGCGGCTCACGCAGCGTCAGCCGCACCCCCGCCGACTTGAGGATGGCGCTCTCCAGCCCGCTATTCGCGCCGCCGATCCAGCGCAGCCGCCCATAGCCATAGGGATTCGTCCCGCTCGCTGCGGCCGCCACCTCGACCACGTCGTCCTCGATCACCGCCGCGATCCGCGTCGTCCGCACCCGTCCCGCCATGTCGACCCGGCACCTCTTGTCGCCGAGCTCGGCCCGGCATTCGGGCGAGGTCTGCTCCACCACCGGCCGCTCGAGCAGGGCCGCCGGGCCCTTGAGCTCCGCCTCGAATCCGCGGCCCTTCACCGCCACCTCGCCGAGCGCGCCGCGGGCGAGCGCCACCTGCTCGCCCTGCGGATCCTCCCAATCGGTCATGAACAGGCTCACCGCCGCCCCGTCCCACCGGCCGGCGCCCAGATCCGCCTCGGTGATCGCCTCGCTGGTGAGTGCCCCCGACACGTCGAGCCCCTCCGCATCGAACCCGTCCGACGAGGCGATCGCCGAAGGCAGCATGCCCGGCGCCGCCCGGTAGAGGAGCCCGCCGATGGCGAGGTCGCGGTCGTGGCTGGTGAAGCCAAGGCACACGCCGTCGCGCCGCTCGAGCCGCCAGCAAAAGGCGATGCTCGTCAGCGCCGGGTCGAGGATCGAAGCCACGCCCCTACTCCCGTATCTGGATCAGCGGCACCGACGGCGCCTCGCCCGCGGCGAAAGTCGCGCGGCTGACGCTGAGCCGGTCCTCCGCGAAGCGCACCGGCACGTCGAACCGGAACCCCGCCCGCACTTGCGCCCCCGCCGCCGGCGCCGCGTCGAAGCGCACGAGGCCGAGCGGCGCCAGCGTCCACCCCGACGCCCGCTCCACCCCCGCCACCGACACCCGCACGGTCCCCGCCACCGGCCGCGTGATCCGCCGCTCCTGGCTGCCGTAACGCTTCACCAGGGGAAACTCGGTGCGAACCCCGTCGCCGACGCCGAGCAGCTGGTCGGCAGCCCCGGGAGGGCCGGTGGTTCCGTTCGAGCTGTGATCGAACGGATCCTCGAAGCGGAAGCCGATCGCCGCCCCCCGCCGCGCACGGAAAAAGGCGATCAGCTCGCCGAGCTCCGCCTCCCCGCGCACCCCGGGCCCGGCGTCGAAGCGCAGCCGCCCATCCGCCCAGTCGCTGTTCCTTTGCTCCGAGCCGCTCGCGGTCGTCACCACCGCGGTCGAGAAGCCCGGCTCCACGCTCGCCTCCCGCCCCAGTGCGACCGGAAAGCGCACGTCGTCGAATGCGTCCATCTGAACCTCCCCGATGTCGAACCATGTGAATCCGTCGCGCAGCACCTGCGGCAGCGCCCATACGAACACCTCGCCCGTCCCCCGCGCCCGCGCCGCGTCCACCGCCGCCCCGATCGCCTGCCACTGCCCCTTGTCCTCCGGCCGCAGCACGAAGCCGGCGAAATAATGCTGCTCCGAAACCGGGTAGCCGAGCCGGCCAGTCGCCGCCGAGACACCCCGCGCCGTCGCCCCCGCATTGCCCGCGGTGACCCAGTCGTAATCCTCGAGCTGCAGCACGTCGAAAGCGGGCGAGGCCCAGCCCACGGGGACGTTCGCCCGCCGCACCTCCTCCCCGCCGAGCACGGTCGGCAGATAGACGAGCAGCAGCGTCTCGGCGTCGGCGGCCACCTCCCGCACCGCAGCGCACAAGGCCGCCGTCGACTGCGCCAGC
Organism: Allosphingosinicella sp.; assembly: GCA_036386335.1. GTDB lineage: Bacteria > Pseudomonadota > Alphaproteobacteria > Sphingomonadales > Sphingomonadaceae > Allosphingosinicella. Next base: position 38,921 of record DASVVY010000083.1, read on the forward strand.
AGCGCCCCCGCAGCATCGAGCGTCGCCCGCTGCGCAGTGGTGAGCGGCTCCCGCACGTCGGCGATCGGCACCGGCGCGAACGCCGCCACCGCCGCATCGTCGTAGAGGCAGATCCGCCCGTCCCCCGTCACCCACCACCACGGCTCCCCCACCTGGAGCCGAACCCGCTGGCCCGCCGCGACGGCGATCGCCGCGAACGCCTTCGCCACCTGCCGCAAATAGCCCATCGCCCCCGTATGCGCCGGTGAGAGCAGGGCCGACGGCGGCTCCCATCCGGTCAAGGCCGGGCTCCCGTCCTCCGCCCGCTGCTTCCAGTCGCCCCAGCAATGCTGGTCGAGCAGCTCGTAGCTCAGGGAGAAGACGATCTCGAAGCCGAGCGCCCGCGCCCGCGTCGTGAAATCGGCGTGCCACGCCGCGCACGGCGCGTTGAGCACGCCCCCCGCGAGGCTGACGTAGAATCCCCCGCTATTCTCCTCGAGCCGGAAATAATGACTCATGCCGACATAGTGGTTGATCACCCCGCGATAGCCGAGCTGCAGCACGCTCCGCAGCATTCGCTCCGGCGTCAGGTGGTAAAGGTCGTCATACCCCGTCGCGATCCGCAGCTTGTGCTCCGGCACCAAAGTCTCGCCGATCGCCAGCACCGATCCCGCCCCGTCGCAGGCGATGCCGCTGAGCTCCGCCCACCCTTCCGCCGGCGTCGCCAGCGCAGCCCCCGCGCCCGTAAAGCCCGGCGGCACCAGCGATATGAACATCCGGTCGACGTCACCGGCATAGACCGGATCGTCCGCCGCCCATCCGCCCGCCAGGGCGGCGAAGTCGAGCGCCACAGCCGCGTCCTCAGACGTCCCCTGCGCATAATTCCACAGCCGCACGTACCAGCTCCGCGGCTGCCCCGCCGCCGTCCTTCCCTCGATCGTCAAAGTCGGGCCGTTGACCGCGTCGAGCGCCTTCACGCCTCCGCTCCGCCACCGGAAGCGCAGCTTGCACTGGCGGAAGTCGCTGCTCGTCTCGTAGGCGAGCAGAGGATGGTCGAACCGGTCCTCCGCCTCCCAGATCAGCCCCGCCAGGTCGTCCTGCCGGTAGAAGACGGCATCGAGGCGCAGCGCATTCGGGCCCGTCGTAACGACGCTCGCCATCATCGGCCGCGGAAAGTTGACGCTCCAGTAGCGCGCGTCGAACCTCTTCACCGTGCCGAGCTGCTTCGCCGCTCCCGGCGGCGCCAGCCAGTAAGCCATGGCTCAATCCTCGACCTTGAGCAGCGCCTGCTTCACCGCCCGCGCCACCTGCCGGCTCGACTGGCCGAGCGCCCTCGGCTCGCTGCCCGCCGGCGCGTTGATGCTGATGCTGATGCGGACGTCGCGTCCACCGCCGCCGCCGCGCGTGTCGATCCGCCCGCTCGCCGTCGGCACGAACAGCTCGGGCCCGCGCTCCCCGACCAGGTAGGGCCGCCCGGGGGTCACCGGCCCGCCCGTGGCCCGCCCCGGCGCGCCGAGCACCGCCGCCAGCAGCTGCGTCCCGATCGCCACCAGGCTGGAGCCTGTGCCGCCACCTCCGCCGCCCCCGCCGATCGCGTTGAGCCCGTTGCGCACCGCCGCTGCGGCGATCTCGGCGAGCACCGACAGCGCCACCCGCTTCAGATCCTCGAAGCCGAGCTTGCCGGTCGCCACCGCCCGCGCCAGCGAATGTTCGAGCATCCGCCCGGCGCGGTCGAGCCCGTCCGCCAGCGGCCCCTCGATCTGTCCACGCATCTCCGCCACGTCCCGCGCAAACGCGCTTGTGTCCGCCCGCACGCTCACGAGCAGCCGTTCGATCTCTTCATCCATCGGGAAACATCTCCATCAGCCGCGCAAGCTCCCCGCGCGTCGCCCCCGCCTCGCCGTCCGGCGCCAGCGCCCCCAGCACCGCCCCCAACTCCGCCGGCGTCGCCCCCCAAAACTCCCCCGGCCGCCACCCGAGAAGCGCGCCGGCCAAGCCCGCGAGTCTTGCCGCAGCATGCGTAAAGCTGGCCAAGGAATCCCCTCTCCTTGGGGAGAGGGGTAGGGGTGAGGGGGTACGGCGCCCGCGGCTACCCTCCAGCGCCACTCCCCTCACCCCCAACCCCTCTCCCCCTGGGAGAGGGGAGCCCCCTCAGGGCAGCCACTCAAAATCTGGCCCAGCAGCACCTTCAGCACTGGCGTGACCCGCGCCAGCCCCAGCTCCGCCACCGCCTCGCCGATGCGCTCGCGGCTCACCCCCGCCGGCGCTCCAACCGAGCAGTGCCAAAACAAGGCGGTCATCTCGGAAAGCTTCAGCCCCCCGCCCGCCGCCCGCTCCACCAGCCCGAAGAGCGACCCCAGTTCCTCCTCCGCCGCGACCAGCGCCGAGAAGGTCGGCCGCAGCACCAAAGCCTCGCCGCCGACGATCAGCGCGGCCTCTCCCCGCGCCGGGTTGGCCGCGCTCACAGCGGCACCACGGGCCCGGAGCTCTCAAGGCTCAGAGCGTAATTGCGCTCGCCATTGTAGTCGCCGCTATAATCGAGCCGCGTCACCAGGAAGCGCCCGCGCATCCGCTCGCCGCTTTCGAAGCTGAGCTCATAATCGTCGACCGCGCCCGACAGCGCATTGCCCTTGACCCTGAGCTCCGTCGCCGAACCGGTGAAGATCCCGCTCGCCGACACCGACACCGATCGCACCCCGGCCCCGGACAGCAGCTCGCGCCAGCCGCCCGAGTCATTTGTGGTGACGTTCACCGCCTCGCCGTTCACCGACATCTGCGTCGTGCGCATCCCCGCCACGGTGGAAAAAATCGGCGGTTCTCCGCCGTTTCCGACCTTCAGCAAAAATGCGCTTCCCTTTTCCGCGCTCATCGATCATTCTCCCTTTGGTTCAAGCTGTTGACTGGAATTGCCCATGATTTCGTCCGTGCTTGCCTTGATGCTGCTCGCAGCCCCCTCGCCGCAGGCGGTCGCGACCGCGCGCAAGGAATATTCGCATTGCCTGAAGGCCTATTATGAGAAGGCGCTGAAGGACCGGCCCGCCGTCGAGGCCTTCGAGTCCGGCCTCGGCGCGGCCTGCGCCGCGAAGGAGCAGGCGTTCCGCAGCGTCGTCGTCGCCGTCGACACCGCCGCCGGCGTCAAGCGCGCCGCTGCCGAGGAAGGCGCGACCTTCGAGGTCCAGGACATGGTGACCAACACGAAGGAGCTGTTCCGCGACGCCGCTTCCGCCGCGGCGAAGCCCGACTCCTAAGCCGCGAGCATCCGCGCCCGGTATTCGATCACGCCGGCCCAATCGGCCTCGGCGCCGCCCTTCGCGGGCGCCGCGATCCGGCTGCGCACGAAGCGCAGCGACACGAGCTGCCAACCCGCCAGCGTGCTCACCGCCGCCACCGCCGCCTCCGCCTCACCCATCAGTCGCCGCAGCCGCTCCGGCCGCTCGCCCCTGTCGCGCACCGTGACCGCCAGCCGCAGCTCGCGGCCGGCGCCGCTCTTGTGCCCCCAGTCGGTCTCCGGCCCCGCCTCGACGATCGCGTGCGGCACGGCGGCCTGCAGCGGCGGCCCTCCGTGGATGCCGAGGTCCGGCACGCCCTGCAGCGCCGCGGTGGCAGCCGCGACCAACGCTTCCGATGCGCTCATCTCACTTTCTCCATCAGCCATCTGACGCCCGCCTCCAGCGCGAACCGCCGCCGCAGCCTCCGACCCGACAGCACCACGCCCTCCGCCACGCGTTCGACCGCGATCCCGCGGGGCGCCGCCTCCGCCAGCGCGCCGGCGATCGTCTCCGCACTCCGCTCCGCCCGCCGATCGGCAAGCTCCCGCCCGCGCGCGAGCAACCGCTCGAAGCTCATGCGTGGACCGACCGGCCGAAGCTCAGCCGCCGCCAGGGCCGCCACAGCGCCGTCACCGCCGCCGGCGGCGCCTTAACCTCCGCTCCCGTCCGCTCCGCATAGAGGTGCGCGGCGAGCCGGACGATGCCGTGCCGCAGCGGCTCCGGCAGCGCGGACCAGTCCTCGGCCATCCCCGCCCGATAGACGACCCGCAGCCGGCGCGCCGCGCCCGGCTCCACCAGCCGCACCCAGCCGTCGCCGTTCGCGTCGACGTCGACCGCATAGGCTGCCGGCGTCAGCACCAGGCTCGCGCCCGCCGCGTCGACTCCCGCCACCGCCTCGATCGACCGCACCGGCGTCCGCCCAAGCCGCTGCCACCCGCTCCCCGCCGCCAGCACCTCCTCTACCCCGCGCGCAATCGCCATCTGCGCGGTGAACTGCTCGCACAGCTCCGCCGCCGTCCCGAGCAGCTGTGCGACCAGCGCATCCTCGCCGCCATGGGCGATGCGCAGGAAATCCTTCGCCTCCCCCACCGCGGCCGGCGGCAGGTCAAGGGCCTCGCTCTCGATCATGCTTCTTCTCCTGATCCTCCCCACCAGGCCGCCGGCCTAGTGGGGAGGGGAACCGGGTTAGGCGGCGAACTTCATCAGCTTGATCGCCTCGCTGTTCGCCACCTGGCCGCCGACCCGGCGGGTCGCGTAGAAATGGACGAACGGCTTGTTCGTGAACGGATCGCGCAGGATCTGCGTCTCCGTCCGCTCCGCGATCAAATAGCCCGCCTTGAAGTTGCCGAAGGCGATCGAGAGGCTGTCCGGCGCGATGTCGGGCATGTCCTCCGCCTCGACCACCGGATAGCCGAGCAGCGTGTCCGGCTGCCC
>DASVVY010000084.1:0-7527 GCA_036386335.1 Allosphingosinicella sp.
CGCCGTTGCGCTTGGTCTCGGCGATCGTGTCGCTCTCGCTGAGCGTGCGCAGCGGCAGGCCGTCGAACAGGCGCTTCGCCGCGGCGGGCGTCAGGTGGACGGTGTGGTCCGCAAAGGGCGTGATCTCGAACGGCACGCCGAGCGCGCGCCAGCCGGCATGGGCGCTCGCCGCCGCATGGTAGAAGGGGTGGTGGACGTTGACGGTGAAATAGAGCAGCCCGCCCGGGCGCAGCACCCGCGCCATCTCCGCGACGATCTTGGCGGGACCTTCCGCATGGTCGACGACATTGTCGGAGAGGACGATGTCGAATGAGGCGTCGTCGAAGGGCAGCGTCTCGCCGCCCACCGCGATCGTCCGGGCCCGGCCCTGCCAGGCGGGGAAGAGCGCCTTGTAATGGTCGGCGAGCGGGTCGACGCCGACGCCGTCCCTGGTCCCGAAGAAGAAGATCAGGCCGTGGGCGCCGCTGCCCACTTCGAGCACGCGGTCCTCCTCGCGGACCGGCCGCACCGCCTCGAGCTTCGCGCGCACGGCACGCGAATGCTCGATCATCGAGGCGACGATGCGCTGCTCGTGCCCTCCGACCCGCGCCGCCTTGTCCCGCTGATAGGCGAGCTGGCGCGCCAGCGCCCGCTCCGCCCGCCGCGCCACCGCTCTCTCCCGCCAGCCCATCCGCTCTCCCTATCGCCGCTTACCATCGCACGTCAGCCGCATATGGCAAGGCACTGACGCCTTTTGCCCGCTGCCGCGTTCCCCGCCGATGCGACGATCGGCCCTGGCCATCCTTCTCCTGTGCGGCGCTGCCGCCTGCTCCTACATCGACCATCCCGAGCCGCCGCGCGCCCCGGCTGCGGCGCCGCCCGTCCGAGAGGAGCCGGCCGGACCCGACGAAGCCGCGCCGCTCCCCGAAATCACACGCGACCTGCCGGAGCATCTCGCCGGCTACCGCGAGACGCTCCTCGCCCTTCACAATTCCGAGCGCGCCGCCGTCGGGGCGCCGCCTCTGGTGTGGGACGAGCGCCTCGCCGCCGGCGCCGCCCGCTACGTGCCGGAGCTCACCGGCCGCGCGGAGCTCGTCCACTCGCGCGAGAGCCGGCGGCCGGGGCAGGGGGAGAATCTGTGGAAGGGCACTCGCAACGCCTATGCGGTCGAGAGCATGTTCGGCGGCTGGGCGAAGGAAAAGGCCCTGTTCCGCCCCGGCGTCTTCCCGGAAGTCAGCAGCAACGGCCGCTGGGCCGATGTCGGCCACTACACGCAGGTGATCTGGAAGGACACGCGACGCCTCGGCTGCGCGATCGGGCAGGAGGGCGGCTGGGACTATCTCGTCTGCCGCTACGCCCCGCCCGGCAACGTCTTCGGGCAGCCCGTCCCCTGATTGCGGTCAGCGCACCCTTTTCACGAACAGCGCGCCGCCCTCGCGCGTCTCGGTGGCGAAATTCGGCAGCGCCTGGACCAGCTCCGAAAGCCGCGTGAAGCCGTAGCTGCGCGCGTCGAACGAGGAGCGGTTCCCCGCCCGCTGCGCCATTTCCGACAGGCTGGCATAGCCGCGCTCGTCCCGCTTCGAGGCCTTCCAGGCGGCGCCGAGCAGCTTCAGCAGCGCGTCGTCGACCTTCTGTCCCCCTTCCGCCGGCGCTTCGGGCGCGGAATCCTGCTTCTCCGCCGCGGCGAGCGCGCCGACATCGATGAAGCGGGTGCAGGCCTGCCGGAAGGATTCGGGCGTCTTCGCCGTTCCGAAGCCGTAGACGGGGAGGCCGTCCTGCCGGATCCGCATGGCGAGCGGCATGAAGTCGCTGTCGCTCGACATGATGCCGAAACCGTGGACGTGGCCGCGATAGAGGAGGTCCATCGCGTCGATCGTCATCCGCATGTCGGTCGCGCTCTTCCCCTTGGTGACGTCGAATTGCTGCTGCGGCTCGATCGCGTGGCGGTGGGTCATCGCCGCCCAGCCCTTGAGCGCCGCCTTGCTCCAATTGCCGTAGGCGCGGCGGATGTTGACCGTGCCCAGTTCGGCCAGCACCGTCAGCACCGGGTCGAGGCTGTCGGGCGAGGCGTTGTCCGCGTCGATCAGGAGGGCGATGTTCCGGCTGGCGGCGGCGTCGGGCATGGGTGGGCTCTACAGCAGGAGGCGGGGAGGGCAAAGCCCGGCCGCTGCGCCGCCCGAGTGGTTAACCGGCTGACAACTTCTCGGGCGTAGACGGGCCTCTCCCGATTGGAGCGGCCGTCGCGCATGCTGGACAAATCGATGCTCGGACTGCCGATGCTGCTCTTCGCGGCGTCCTGCGTGCCGCCCGCCGGCAAGGCGCAGCGCCCCGCCGCCTTCGCCGCGGCGGCGATTCCGGCTTCGCCCGCCTCCGCCTCCGCTTCGGCGCTTCCGGGCTTCCAGACGCTGTCGCTCCCCGTCGCGGCCGAGGAGCCGCCCCCGCCGGAAGTGCTCGCCGCCGTCATCGCCCCGGGCCGCGCCGCCGCGCCGTTCGACGCCAGCCGCGCCTCCGGCGACGATTACGAATCGGCGCTGCGCTGCCTCACCGCCGCCGTCTATTACGAGGCCCGCTCCGAATCCGAAGACGGCCAGCGCGCCGTCGCCCAGGTGGTGCTGAACCGCGTCCGCCACCCGGCTTTCCCGAACAGCGTCTGCGGAGTGGTCTACCAGGGCTCGAACCGCGCCACCGGCTGCCAGTTCAGCTTCACCTGCGACGGCTCGCTCGGCCGCCGCCGCGAGCCGGGCGCCTGGGACCGCGCCCGCGAGATCGCCGAGCAGGCGCTCTCCGGCTCGGTCTACGCGCCGGTGGGCGTCGCCACCCACTATCACACCACCTCGATCCGTGCCTGGTGGGCCGCGAGCATGGCGCACGCCGTCACCGTCGGCTCCCACATCTTCTACCGCTGGCGCGGGGAGTGGGGCGACCCGACTTCGCTGCGCAAGCCCTATGCCGGAGTCGAAGGCGCCCGCCAGCCGGCGCAGGTCACCATCGCCGCCGCCGGGCGCACGCCTCCCCAGACGGTGCTCGGGGTGGTCGTCCACCGCGGCGCCGAGGCTGCGCCGCCCGCGATCGCCGGCACAGACCGCACCACCGTCCGCGTCCACCGCTCGGGTGGCGCCGAGGCGGTGCGGGTGGCCTACGGGTCCGATGCCGCCGCACCAGCGGTGCCGGGCGCTTCCGACGACGCTTCGGCCGCGCTGCTCCGGTAGCGGCGCGGGGCGGGCGGTGCCCCGCCGCTCCACCGCCGGGGATCGCTCCCGTCGCCTCTCCGTTATCGCTCCGACCCGATTTTTCCGGAGCGAAATCATGGCCCTGCAGTCGACCACCCTCCGCACCGTGCTGGTCACCGGCCTCCAGAACGCGCATGCCGTCGAGCGCCAGGCGCTGTCGCTGCTCGACCGGCAGCTCGACCGCCTCACCCACTATCCCGAGATCGCCGAGCGGCTGCGCGCCCACCGGCTCGAGACCGAGGACCAGATCCGCCGGCTCGACGACATCCTCGGCTCGCTCGGCCAGAGCGCGTCGAGCCTCAAGGACATGGCCCTGTCCTTCATGGGCAACCTCGCCGCGATGGGCAATCTGATGGCCGCCGACGAGGTGCTGAAGAACCAGTTCGTCAACGCCGCCTTCGAAAATTTCGAGGTGGCGAGCTACACCTCGCTCGTCGCCCTCGCCGAGGCGGGCGATCTCCCCACCGCCGCCGCCCTCCTCCAGGAGACGCTCCGCGAGGAGATCGCGATGGCCGCCTGGGTCCAGGACAGCCTGCCCGGCCTCACCCTCAAATATGTCGGCCTCAGGAGCGAAGGGAGGCAGGCGGACCGCTGAGGGACGGGGGGCTGGCCCTTTCCCGCTTTCTGCGGCTACAATCCGGGTCATGACGATGCCGCGCCCGCGCAGCCTCTACGACGTGCTGAACGTGTCGCCGCACGCGGAGGCGGTCGTCATCGAGGCCGCCTACAAGGCGCTGATCAAGAAATACCATCCCGACCAGGCGCCGGAGGCGGAGGTCTTCTCGCCCGCCGCCGCCGACATCAACAAGGCCTTCAAGGTCCTCAAGGACCCGAGCCGGCGGGCCGAATACGACCACAGGCTGTGGGTGCGCGAGCAGGCGATGCGCGCCGCCGAGCTGCAGGGAGCCGAACCACGCCGCGGGTCGCGCTTCGCCGGCCTTGCCGGCTGGGCGATGGCGCTGGTCCTCGCCGCCGCCGTCGCGGCGATGGCGGTGGGCCGCGGCGGTGAGCCGCCGGCGGGCACCCTCGCCGCCGCCGCCGCCGCCGAAGAAGCCACCGCCGACGCGGAGGCGGCGGTCCCCGCCTTCCTCACCAAGGAGCGGGTCGAGGCCGATCTGAAGACGCTGCGGGCGGTGACGTCGGCGCAGATCGCCAACGCCGAGGCGGCGCCGCCGCCCGCGCCGCGGATCGAAGTCGCCGACAGCGGCCCGCCTGCCGCCGAAGCGTCCGCCGACCCGCCTCCCGCCCCCGACCGCGTCGCCGCCGCGCCGCCGCCGAGCCCGCCGCGCGCCCGTCCGAAGCCGCCGCGCCGCAAAGCCGCGCCGAAGCAGCCCGGCGACTTCCTCGAGCGCGAAGGCTACATCTACTAATTCAGGTGCAGGGGATCCGGCAGGGCTTGCCGGGCTCGGCCCGCCGCGGCGTTGCCGGCTTCTCGCCGAGCGCCCGCTCGACCTTGGCGGCGAAATCCTTCCGGCTCCGCCGATAGCCCTTCGCCTCCAGGCAATCGTAGGCGTTGTACAGCGCGGCCACCGGATCCATCCAGTATTTGTGGTTCGCGCTCTTCGTGCACAGGTCGATATCGGCCTGCTGGTCGGCGAGGTTCTTGGTCGGGTGCGACACCTCTGCGGTGCAGGCGGCGGTGAGCGGGAGGAGGCTCGCGCACAGGAGGAAGAGCTTCATCGAGGGTCCCCGGAAAAACCGCCCCCTTTTCGCACCGCGCCGGCTCCCCCGCAACCGCGCGCCGGCAGGGCGGCCGTCCTACTTCGGATCGGTCGCGGGATCGGCGGCGGGCCGGCCGAGGCAGGCCTCCGCCATGCCGGCTTCCGCCCCGCGGCACGCCTGCTCGCGCCGCACCTCGCCGTTGGGGAGCCCCAGCGCCTGCAGCCCGACGGCGGTGTAGCAGGCGCGCTTGCTGTCCGGCTCGGGCACCGCCTTGCAATAGGGAATGCCCTCCGCCGGATCGGCGTTCATGTTCACCAGCGATTCGACCACGCCACGGTGGCAGACCGGGCGGAAACCGGCCTCGGCGAGAGCGCACAGCCGGATCGCCTCCGCCGTGCTGCCGGCCGCGAGCGTGCTGACGTCGCGGCCGAGGCTCTGGAAGCAGGTCGCCCGCGCCTTCTCGGGGGCTCGCCCGCACTCGGCGGCGACGCGGGGGACGTCCTGGCTGGTGTGGTGGAGCATGGCCGAGGTCTGGATCGTGTAGCAGGCGATCAGATATTTCTCGTCCAGCACCGAGCAGGGGTAATGGAGGTCGGCCGGGTCGAGCGCCCGGAAAGCGGGCGCCGCTGCCGCTGCCCCCGCCGCCGCCGCTGCCCCGGCCGCGCTGCCGGATCCATGATCGCCATGGGCGCCGTGACCGCCGTGGCCGGCCGCCGCGGCGGGACCCTTCCCGCCTTCGGCCGGTCCGGCCGTGTGGGGGTGCGTCGCGTTGACGATATTCTCCATGAAGGCGCCGGCGTGGCACATCTCCCGTTCGCCCTCGATCGTGAGGAGGTCGCAGGAGCGCAGCGCCTGCGGAAGGTCGTGGCGGTGGAGCATGGTGAGGCCGTGGCCGAGGCCGTGCGTGCACTGGAAGAGCAGGAACGAATTGCCGGCATTGCGGCCGTCGGCGCAGACCGCGTTGACGCTCTCCGCCGTCACGCCGCCCCCGGCCCGCTCCATCGCCAGGAAATAGGACTGGATGACCCCGTGATAGCAGCCGGACTGCCACTCGGGCGTGCAGCTCGCGAACACCGTGCCGACGTCGGCGGGCGACTTCAGCGCGTCGATGCCGATCCGGTGCGCGTACATGTGGCCGTCGCGGCGAACGCCGGGGTCGAGCGCGGCGAGGCCGCCGAGCAGCGCGAGCGCGGCGGCTGGCCCGTTCGCCAGCCGTGCGTCGAGCGCGGCCGCATAGCATTGCTGCGCCCTGGCGAAGTCGGAGGAGCGGCATCTCTTGACGATGGCGGCCGCGCTTTCCGCGGCTCGCGGCGCTGCCGGCGGCGCCGCGCGCGCGGGCACGGCGCCGGGCGCGGCCGCCAGGGCGAGGAGCAGGAGAATGAAGCGGGAAAGCGGCACCCTGTGCATGGTCCCGGAAGCTCCACTGGTGGGGGAGGATGATTGGCACCGGCGCGGCGAAACGGCAAGCACCGGGCTGAGCACGTTTCCCTCTTGTTCCCTAGGAACAGATCATGTACAGCAACGACATATCGCGTTGAATGGGCGGCGCGGAGGCAATAGGGAGTCGGACGCCATGGTGGCATCTCTCAAAGTCGTTACCGACAGGAATTCCGACAATATGGACAAGCAGAAGGCCCTCGAAGCCGCCCTCGCGCAGATCGACCGCGCATTCGGCAAGGGCAGCGCGATGAAACTGGGGTCGCGCGAGGCGATCGCGATCGAGGCGATCTCCACCGGTTCGCTGGGGCTCGACATCGCGCTCGGCATCGGCGGCCTGCCGCGCGGCCGCGTCGTCGAGGTCTACGGGCCGGAAAGCTCGGGCAAGACCACGCTCGCCCTCCACGTCATCGCCGAGGCGCAGAGGAACGGCGGCACCGCCGCCTTCGTCGATGCCGAGCATGCGCTCGATCCCGTCTATGCGAAGAAGCTCGGCGTCGACGTCGACGAGCTGATCGTCTCGCAGCCCGACACCGGCGAGCAGGCGCTCGAGATCACCGACACCCTGGTCCGCTCCAACGCGATCGACGTGCTGGTGGTCGATTCGGTCGCCGCTTTGGTCCCACGAGCGGAGATCGAGGGCGAGATGGGCGACAGCCATGTCGGCCTACAGGCGCGGCTCATGTCGCAGTCGCTGCGCAAGCTCACCGGCTCGATCTCGAAGTCCAAGTGCATCGTTATCTTCATCAACCAGCTGCGGATGAAGATCGGCGTGATGTACGGCAATCCGGAGACGACGACCGGCGGCAACGCCCTCAAATTCTACGCGTCGGTGCGCCTCGACATCCGCCGCACCGGCCAGATCAAGGACCGCGACGACATCATCGGCAACACCACCCGCGTGAAGGTCGTCAAGAACAAGGTCGCACCGCCGTTCAAGCAGGTCGAGTTCGACATCATGTACGGCGAAGGCATCTCGAAGATCGGCGAGATCCTCGACCTCGGCGTCAAGGCGGGGCTGGTCGAGAAATCGGGCGCCTGGTTCAGCTACGATTCGATCCGCATCGGCCAGGGGCGCGAGAACGCCAAGACCTATCTGCGCGAGAATCCGGAGCTCGCCGCCCGGCTCGAGCGCGCCATCCGCGGCAAGACCGACGCGGTCGCCGACGCGCTGATGGTCGGCCCCGGCGCGGACGACGATCTGTGAACGGGGCGATGG